>CAYNNL010000013.1:0-40777 GCA_964398765.1 uncultured bacterium
GATCATGGCGCCGCCCTTGCCGATCACGATGCGCCGGTGCCCGCTCTTCTCCACCCAGATCTCGGCCTCGATGACGACCGGGTGTCCTTCTTCAGCGTCGTGCCACGACGTCACCTGCACGGCGACGCTGTAGGGCAGCTCCTCGCGCAGGTGGATCATGGCCGCCTCGCGGATCAGCTCGCCAGCCCACTGCTCGCGCGACTGGTCGGAGCGGATGTCGGCGGGGAAGTAGAACGGGCCCTCCTCGAGCGCGTCCATCAGGTCGTCCCGGAGCGCGTACACGGCCTGGGGGTCGTTGAGCGCCGAGATGGCCACGACACGCCGCGCTTGAGGCGCGAGGTCCTTGTAGAGTTGCAGGGCCTCCTCCGGGTACTTAGCGGCGTCGACCTTGTTGCCTACGAGGATGAGGGGCGTGGGACCCAGCGCCCCGCCCAGCAGTCGAGCCACCGACTTGTCCTCGTCGTTCGGCGGGCGCCTGAGGTCCACGACCCACAAGACCGCGTCCACGTCCACCAGGGCGTCTCGCACCTCGCGGTGCATGGCCTGGTCGAGCGCACTGCCGCCGCCGCGGTGGAACCCCGGCGTGTCGACGAACACGAGCTGCCGGTCGTCGGCCGTGTAGATGCCCCTGACGCCCCGCCGGGTGGTCTGCGGCTTGGGAGTGATGGGCGCGACCTTCACGCCGAGCATGGTGTTCAGTAGCGTCGACTTGCCGACGTTCGGCTTGCCGACGATGGCCACGAAGCCACTGCGCGTCGCCCTGGCCTCACCGCCCTGGTTCTCGGCGGTACCGTCTGTGATCAGTTCATCGCTCAAGCGTCGGATCCTCTCTTCGCCCTACGGGCCTCACTGCAATGCTAGTGCGAAACGCTCAGGCGGTGGGTCGGTCCCGGGACCGCTCGGGACGCAGCGCCCCGCGGAGCGCGAGGTACGCGAGCAACCCCACGCTCGCCAGGCCGATGGCCAGCGGCAGGGGTCCGCGGTCCGAGAACGACGCGATGAGGCTGCCGAGCCCCGTGCCCAGGGTCAGCTGCGCGAAGCCCATCAGGCCCGACGCCATGCCGGCGCGCCTTTGGTGCGGGTCAAGGGCGACCGTCGTGCCGTTCGCCAGCGTGAGGGAGAAGGTCGTGAAGAACGCCATCAGGTTGATCACGAAGCTGGCGAGCGTCACCACGCCGAGCGTCACCTGCGCCACGAGGACGAGGCTCACTACCAAGTACGCCGGCACGGCCCACCCGAGGATGGTGGCGGGCGCGTGGCGCCTCAGGAGCATGACGTTGAGGGGCTGCGCGATGAAG
This sequence comes from uncultured bacterium, assembly GCA_964398765.1. GTDB lineage: Bacteria > Deinococcota > Deinococci > Deinococcales > Trueperaceae > JAAYYF01. The sequence goes on from CAYNNL010000013.1 coordinate 1,299, forward strand.
GTGGTCGAGGCCACGCCGGCGAACACGAGGGCGAAGCCCGCCTCGCTCAGGCCGAAGTGCCCGATGTAGAGCGAGGGCGCCGAGAGCAGGTACGACATCAGCCCACCGTAGGCGAGGGCCATGACGAGCACGGTCCAGCCCGAGCGGGGGTCGGCGAAGATGATGCGAGCGTTCTCCCAGAGGCCGGCAAGGCGCAGCGCGGCCGGGTCGCGCTCGGTCACCGTCTCGGGGAGCACGAAGAGGACCAGGAGCGCCAACACCACGGCCACCACCACGAGGAAGAGGAAGATGGCCCGCCACTGCGCAACCGCGAGGAGCAGCGTGCCCACGGCGGGCGCGAGGAGCGGCGCCGCGGAGAAGAAGATCATGGCGAAGGAGAGCATGCGCCCGAGCTCGCGCCCGCGGTACAGGTCGCGCAGGACGGCGCGCGACATGATCGGCCCGGCGGACGCGCCGAGACCCTGCACGAAGCGCCCGAGGAGCAGGGTGCCGAGCGTCGGCGCCGCCCACGACACCAGGCCCCCCAGCAGGTAGACGCCAAGGCCCACGAGGAGCACGGGGCGCCGGCCGAAGCGGTCCGCCAGCGACCCGATGAGCAGGTGGGGGAGGGCGTAGCCGAGCATGAACACGCTGACGACGCTCTGGATGCCTGCGTCCGTGACGCCGAAATGCCCCGCCATGGCTGGGAACGCGGGCAGCATAGCGTCCGTGGCGAGCGCACTGACCGTCATGAGAGCGCCGACCACCACCAGGAGGGTGAGCGGAGCTATGTCCTTGCGGCCACCAAGCACCGTGTCCTCCGACGGCCCGCCGCCCTTGATCGGTAGCGGCGGTGAGGCAGCGGATGGGTCCGCGAAGGCGGACGCGCCGGTTGTCTGTGAGGTGGACTGGTTCAGAAGCGAAGTCGCCTCCCGCGACGGGTTGGTCGTGCGTGCCGGTACAGCGCCGCGAAGACGTCACGAGCGGATGCCCAGGTCTAGAGAGCGGGCCTAAAGAACACAGGGTCACCGGTGGGTGACCCTGTGGACGTTTGGTTGCGGGGACAGGATTTGAACCTGTGACCTTCGGGTTATGAGCCCGACGAGCTACCAGACTGCTCCACCCCGCGGCGAGAGCGGGCGCCTGCGAGCCCTGAGGCCCGTCTGCGGCGCAAAGTTAAGAGTACCAACTCCTCCGGCTCAGTGTCAAGGCGGACGGCACATGGCCGAGCCGAGAGTTCCCCGATGCGGCGCTGCCGAACCCGGCGTTCGCCGGCGGCGCCCTCCACTGTCCGTTGCCGTGCCGGCGACCGTCCGGGTGGCGGCCGCGCCCTACACTCCGGCATGCCAGGATCAGGCGACGAGACCCGCGTACACCGCGGCCGCGGTGCGCGGTCCAACCCGGTCAACCGGTTCACGGAACTGCTCGTCGAGCCCGATCCCGACGAGGTGGAGGAAGACGACCTGCGCGAGCGGACCCGCTACCTCGACGACACCTCGCGCAGCGTCATAAGCCGCAACGCCAGCCCCGACCTGGGGTTCACCGCCAGCCTCAACCCGTACCGGGGGTGTGAGCACGGCTGCTCGTATTGTTACGCGCGACCGTCCCACGAGTACCTGGGGCTCTCGGCCGGACTGGACTTCGAGCGCGTCATCTTCGTCAAGCGTGACGCCGCCCGCATCCTGGAGGCCGAGCTGAGAGATCCGAGATGGGAGCCCACCACCCTCATGCTCTCGGGTGTCACGGACCCGTACCAGCCGGTGGAGAAGCGGTTGCGCGTCACGCGTTCGTGCCTCGAGGTGCTGGCGCGTTACCGCAACCCCGTCGGCGTGATCACGAAGAACGCCCTCGTCACCCGCGACGTGGACGTTCTCGAGGAACTGGCGAGTTGGGGCGGCGTGCGGGTCACGCTCTCGATCACCACGCTCGACGAGGAGCTACGGGCTCGGCTCGAGCCCCGCACGTCGACGGTAGCCAACCGGCTCCGCGCCATCGAGACTCTGGCGCGTGCGGGGGTGCCGGTGGGCGTGAACGTCGCGCCCACCATCCCAGGGCTCACGGACGTGGAGGCGCCGCGCATCCTTCAGGCCGCGGCGGCGGCGGGCGCCAGCCACGCGAGTTACACCCTCCTGCGCCTCCCCGGCGCCGTGACGCTCCTCTTCGAGGAATGGCTCGCCCAGCATGCTCCCCTGCGGAAGGAGCGCGTGATGAACCGTGTCCGGGACGTGCACGAGGGGCACCTCGACGACCTTCGCTTCGGCCGCCGCATGCGGGGGGCCGGCCAGTACGCCGAGCAGGTGGGCGCGCTCTTCCGCAAGGCGCGCGAGCGCGCCGGGATACCCCACCGCGCCCCGCCGCTCGTGAGCTCCGAGTTCAGGGTCCCGGGGCGGGCCGTGCAGGGGTCGTTGTTCGACGACCCGGGCCCCTGACGTGCGTACCTGCTTGCCGGACGGCGCCGGAGCCACGAGCGGGCCGTGAGGCGCGGCCACGGGCGGCGCCCTACACGGGGCGGGTCAGGAACGCGCGCACGATCGCCAGCACGTCTCGCACCCCGATGCGCCTGCCGGGCGTCAGCAGGTACACGGGTTCCAAGGCGTCGGGCCGGAACTTGACCTTGAACTCGTAGAGCCCGACGAAGTCGTAGAAGGGGGCGCACCACCGGCGCGCGATGTGCTCGGTGGTGCGCAGCCAGGCGGGCGCAGCCTCGCCCTCGCGGTCGATCGCGGGCCCCGCCAGCGGTGCCAGGCCAAGCGTCACGTGGGCTGTCCCGCTTGCCAGCTCGCGGAGCGCGGCGTCGAGCAGCAGTTCGGTGGTGCCGTTGGGCGCGCGCGGGTGCCGCACGACCTTGTCTATCAGCCAGCCGCTGCGCCCGGGGATGGGGGAGGCCGTCAGGTAGGCGACGAGCCGCGGCGGCAGCGACCCTGGACCGGGCCACCGCGCCACGAACAGGCGCTTGTCGCCTTGCGCGTCAGCACCGAGGGCGAGTGGCCTCGTGTGAGCCAAGAACCCGAGGGGCGGAAGCCTCTTGGCGCTTCGCCACGCGGCGTAGCAAGCCGCCACGTCGCCACCGAGTTCTTGGGCGCTCGGCGCCTCGTGAACCGTAACGCCCTTGTTCCGCGCCCGGTTGCGCTGGGCCCTCAGCGTGGCGCTGGCATCGAAGCGGTTGACCCACGACGCTGCCGTCCAGACGGGTTGCACGCCTATGACGTGGGCGCCGAAATCGCCGGTGCGGCGCAGCCGCTCCTCGGCGGCGAAGTAGCAGACCTGGCGGCCGGCGGCCGCGGAGCTCGCCTGGAACTCGTTGGCCACGCTCGCGAGGCGCTCCGACGCGGCCACGGGCGCGCCTGCCACGACACGCACGCCCGCGAACTCGGCGTAGGCCACCACCGCGTCGTCCGCCGCGCTGAACCAGTGCCGGAGACTCGAGTCGAGGGTCTGATGGGACGTGGAGTTCCAGCCGTGCCGCATGACCAGACGGCGTGCGCGGGCGAGTAGAGCGTCGTCCTCCACGGGCAGGGCCCAAGAGGAGCGCGGAGCGACGCGCGCGGCGACGTGATCGCGGATCGGGTCGGGCCGCGCGTGGTTACGAAGGAACACGGCCGGGCGCACCGTGGCAGCGTAGCGCCTGGGCGTCCCGGCGGGCGTGACGGTGGCGGAGGCTCGCCCCGTGCGGCGTGAGCCGAGCACGGGGCGGGTCGCGTGTGGGGCGGGTCGGGCGAGAGTGACGAGTAGGGTGCTGTCCGCTCAAGCATCGCCCAACCGGCGGAGGCGGGCGTGCCACGCGGTCGCGGCGCGGACCTCGAGCTCCGCCAGGTCGGCGCGGAGCGCCGCGACGGCGGCCTCCCTGAGCCGCTGACGGCGCTCGGCGAGTATCGCCTTGATCACGGCGTGATGCTGGGCGCGGTGCCGCAGGTCGATCACGCGCTCTTGGGCGGAGCGGAGGCGGGACTGTTGCTCGAACATGCTGGGGCCCTCCAGGGGGCTAGGCGCAGTGGGTTCGGGCGAACGCTCGTGGCTTGCGTCAGGCGGTTCGCCCGGGATCGGGCTCGTTGGTCGTCGGGTGACGAAGGCTCATGGCCATGTTGGCTCCTTCCGGGCGCGGGCCCCGCGGGCGGGCCACGGCCGCGCCGGCGGGCTCGGCCGCGCCGGCGGGTTGGCGAGTTGGACGTGGGTCAGGGGCCGCCGCGGGGCGGCAGTGGCCTGGTATCAGGCGTGCACGGTTGCGACGCGGTGCATGGCGAGGTGGCCGGCGACACTTGCCGCCTGGCGGCGGGACCCTGGAACATGGGTGTCAGTCAATGTCGCTCACCTCCTTGCGGCCTCGAGAACCGGGTCTCGAGTCGGGGAAGCCTTGGCTTCCGGACAGGAAGCTAGCAGACGTCGCTTCGGTTGTCAATAGCCCTGCCTCGTCAACCGGTCGCTCCGATGGCGCGTGCGACGATCAGCTGCCCCGCCGCGGCGCGGTCGGAGACGACGTAGGCGCCGGTCAGCTGTTCCCGCGCGGCCTCGAGGCCCCGGCCGCCGCGGTGCCAGAGCGTCGCGAGGGCCTCGCCGGCCGCGACCTCGTCGCCGACCTTGGCGTGTAGCTCGACGCCGACGCCCACGTCGATCGCCTCGCCCTTGCGGCTTCGACCGCCTCCCAGCACCCGGGCGGCGCGACCGACGGCCAGGGCGTCGACCGCGGCCACGGAGCCCGCCCGGTCGGCGCGCAGCAGCCACTGGTCCGGCGCCCGGTCCAGGTTCCCGAGGCTGCCGACGTCGCCCCCTTGGGCGGCGATCCAGGCCTCGAAGCGTTGCATGGCGCGGCCGCTGCCGATGGCGGCGAGCAGGTCGGCCCGTTCTCCGGGGAGACCGGCGGCCTGCAGCACCTCCTGCGCGAGCACGAGACACAGTTCTAGCAGGTCCGCCGGCCCCTCGCCGCGCAGGCAGGCGACCGCCTCGGTGACCTCCATGGCGTTGCCGACCATGCGCCCGAGCGGCTGCGCCATGCTGGAGAGGACGGCGCGGACACGGCGTCCGTTGAGTTGACCGATGCTCACCATGGCCTCGGCCAGCGCGCGAGCGTCGGCCTCCGTCTTCATGAACGCGCCGCTCCCGACTTTCACGTCCAGGACGATCGACTGGGCACCGCCAGCTAGCTTCTTGCTCATCACGCTGCTCGCGATGAGGGGCAGCGACTCCACGGTGCCGGTCGCGTCCCTGAGCGCGTACAGGAGACCGTCGGCGGGCGCCAGGTCCTTCGACTGCCCTGTCACGACGACGCCCACGTCCCGTGCCACAGCCAGGAACTCGTCGTCACCGAGGGTGGCCCTGAAGCCGGGGATGCTCTCCAGCTTGTCGACGGTGCCGCCCGTGTGCCCCAGGCCCCGGCCGCTCATCTTGGCCACCGTCCCGCCCATGGTGGCCAGGAGCGGCGCGAGGACGAGCGTGGTCTTGTCGCCCACGCCGCCGGTCGAGTGCTTGTCGAGGGTGTGGGGGAGCGCCGACAGGTCGAGCACCTCGCCGGAGTGGGCCATGCTCGACGTGAGGTCGGCTGTCTCACGCGCGGTCATGCCCCGCCAGCACACGGCCATGAGCCAGGCGGCGACCTGGTAGTCGGGCACGCGCCCGGCTACGTAGCCTCCCAGGAACGACTCGAGCTGGGCGGCCGTGTGTTCGGCGCCGGCGCGCTTGGCGAGGATCATCTCGATGGCAGACACGTCTTCGGTCACCGGACCTCCTAGGGGTGGGCGGCCCTCGCCTCCGCGAGGGCGGCGCGGGCCTCCGCCGCCTCGTCCCAATCGAGCGTCACGTCGGCTCGCTCGAGCGTACGTTCGTGGCCCTTGCCGGCTAGCAGCACGACGTCGCCGGGCCGGGCGCGCCCGATGGCCACGCGGATGGCGGCGCGGCGGTCCGGCTCGAGCAGGTAGTCACGCCCCACGCTCGCGCCGGCCTCGTTTGCGCCGCGGGCCATCTCGTCGAGGATGGCGGTAGTGCCCTCGCTCCGCGAGTCCTCCTCGGTGAAGACCGCTAGGTCGGCGCCCGTCACGGCTTCGCGCCCCAGTTCGGGCCGCTTGTGCGGGTCGCGTTCGCCGGCGGCGCCCACGACCACGATGGTCCGGGCGCCGGCGCGCCGCAGCGCCGTCAGCGCCTTGGCGAGGGCGGGGCCGGTGTGGGCGAAGTCGACCACGACCGTGAACGGCTCGGCCTGGACCAGTTGCATGCGACCCGGCACGCCCGGGAAGGTGGCCAGCCTGGCGGCGGCCTCGGGCAGCGTGACGCCCTCGAGACCGGCGGCGGCCACGGCGGCGGCGGCGTTCCAGGCGTTGAAGGCTCCGACGAGCGGGAGCTTCACGTGTGCGCGGTCGCCGTGCGCCTCCAGGTCGAAGGCCAGCCCGCCCGCCAACTCCGTCACGGCGCTCAAGCGCACGGTGGCGCCCGCCTTGGTCCCGTAGGTCACAGGCGACTCGGCCGCCTCGAGGAAGTAGCTCGCTGAGGGGTCGTCCACGTTGACCACGCCCCGGGCCGCCCGCCTCATCAGGGTGAGCTTGGCGTCGCGGTAAGCGACCAGGGTGCCGTGGTGGTCGAGGTGCTCCGGCGTCAGGTTGGTGAAGACGCCCGTGGCGTACTCCACCGCGTCCAGGCGGTGCAGCGAGAAGCCGTGAGAGCTCGACTCGAGCACCACGTGCGTGGCGCCGGCCCGGAGGAACCTGCCCAGCTGCGCCTGGACGTCGGTTGCCTCGGGCGTGGTGAAGTGTCCGGCCAAAGGCTCCAAGGTGGTCGCGCCCAGCTTCACGCCCGCCGTGCTCAGGAGTGCCGCCTCGTACCGGGAGAGGAGCAGCCAGTGGAGGATGTAGCTCGTCGTCGTCTTGCCGTCCGTGCCGGTCACACCCAGCACCCGGAGGTGCGTGGATGGCCGCCCCTCGAAGGCGGCGGCGAGGAAGGGAAGGGCTCGGCGCGCGTCGGGGACCGTCAGGTACGGGAAGGACTCGGGGAGGCCGAGTCCGGCGCGGGGCCGCTCGCCCACCGCCGCGACCGCGCCGGCCCGCACGGCCTCGCCGAGGTGGTCGTGGGCGTCGAAGCGGGCGCCGCGCCGCGCCACGAACAGCGCGCCGGGCGTGACCCGCCTGTGATCCTGAGCGACGCTCGTGACCGTCACGACCGCGCCCGCCGCGCTCAGCCACGGCGTGAGCGTCTCGGCCGGGAACAGGGCGGGGGCGAGCCGCTGCGCCTCGGCCAGCAGCCCACTCAAGGGCGCCGGCCCGGCCGCCGCGCTCGGGTCCGGCCGCCGGGTGCTCACCTGACGACCGGGGCGGGCAGGCCGTTCCGCTCCAGCAGGTCAAGGACCTTGCGCAGGTCCGCCTGCTCGTTCACGAAGTCGAGGTCGTCGCCGGGGACGACGACCACCGGCGAGAGGGTGTAGTCCTCGATCCAGCGCTCGTAGAGGTCGTTGAGGCGCGAGAGGTAGCCCTCGTCCATGTTCGCCTCGAACGAGCGGCCTCGCTGCGCGATGTGGCGCTTGAGAGTCGGCAGGCTCGCCCTGAGGTAGATGAGCAGGTCGGGGGGGCGCAGGGCGGCGAGGACGGCGTTGTAGAGGGTGCGGTAGGAGGCGTGGTCGCGGTCGTCCATCACGCCGTCGTCGTGCAAGAGCCGCGCGAAGATGGCGGCGTCCTCGTAGACGGTGCGGTCCTGGATGATCCGGCGGCCCGGGTTGACCTCGCGGAGGTGCTGCTTGAGGCGCGCCGCCAAGAAGAAGACCTGGGAGTGGAAGGCGTAACGGCGCATGTCGGCGTAGAAGTCCTCGAGGTACGGGTTCTCGTCGACCGCCTCGTAGACGGGCGCCAGGTGATAGCGCGCCGACAGGACCCGCGTGAGGCTCGACTTGCCGGCGCCGATGTTGCCGGCCACGGCCACGTACACCCCCGAACCGGTGTCGGTCATGCGGCCTTGGCGGACTCGCGCACCCGCGCAAGGAGCTCCGCGCGCTGCGCCGCGTTCGCCACGAAATCTATGGCGCCGGCGTCTATCACCTCGACCGGGACGCTGCCGTGAGCGAACAGCTCGTCGTAAGAGGCCGTGATGCGTTCCAGGTAATCGGGGCCTATCCCGACCTCGAACGGCCGCCCGCGCTTCCTGATCCGCCCTAAGAGGACGTCTGGCTCCGCCCGGAGGTAGACCACCAGGTCGGGCTGCGGCAGGCGCGACCTGAGCTGGAGGAACAGCTCGCGGTAGAGCTCGAACTCGTCGCCCTCCAAGGTGAGAGACGCGAACAGGAACGTCTTGTCGAACAGGTAATCGGCGACGGTGTGGGGGGCGAACAGCGACGCCTGCGCCAGCTCCGAATGCTGCTTGAACCGCGACAGCAGGAAGAACGTCTCGGTCTGGAACGCGTAGTGCTCCGGGTCCTCGTAGAAGTGCGCGAGGAACGGGTTCTCCTCCACGACCTCCAGCAGGAGCCGTGCGCCGAGGTCGTCCGCCAGGTAGCGAGCGAGCGTGGTCTTGCCCACGCCGATAGGTCCTTCCACGACGATGGTGGCCATCACGTGGAGGGAGCATACCGCGGGTGTCTCCCGTCGCCCCCGACGTCGGCCGCGCCGGACACCCCGTGCTACAATCCGCGGAACCGATGGAAGACAACCCTCCGGACCGATCATGGCGCTCGTGGCGCCACCTACCATCCCCGTACCCGCTTCTCCTTCTCGGCCCGGCATCCGGCCTGGTCGGGTCGGCCCACGCCCAGGCGACCGGCGCCGCGGCGCCGGTCGCCGGCGTGACCGCGCTGCAGGTCGTGGCGCTCGTCGTCCTGCTGGCGGCGTCGGCGTTCCTGTCCACCGCTCAGACCGCCCTCACGACGGTGGGGGAGTGGAAGCTCAGGCGGCTGCGCGCCGAGGGTGAGGAGCCCAGCGGCGCGTTCGCGCTACTCGAACGCAACCCGGCCCGCTTCATCACGACCCTCCTGATCGGCAACACGGTGGTCAACGCGGCCATCGCGGTGCTGGTCCTCGACGTGTTGCTGCTGAACGCGGCGAGCCTGGGCCTCGGCCCGGTCGGCGCCACCACGTCGGCCACCATTGTCGTCAGCCTGGCCATCCTGCTCTTCGGTGAGCTCGCGCCCAAATCGATCGCCGCGCACGACCCTGTCCGCGTCACCAGGTTCGTGCTCAGGCCGGTCTACGCCCTCTCGATAGTGCTCTACCCGCTCGGCATCGCGTTCAACTGGTTGACGGGCCAGATCCTGCGCCTGTTCCGCATCGAACCGACTCGCGCCGCGCTCATGTCGGAGGGTGAGCTGCGCCTTATGCTCCAGAACGCCGAGGAGTCCGGCGTGATCGAGGCGCAGGAACAGGCGATGATCAAGGGCGTCATCGACCTGGAGGAGACCGTGGTGCGCGAGGTCATGACCCCGCGCGTCGACGTGGTGGGCGTGAGCGCCAACTCCGGCCTCACCGAGCTGCAGAACCTCGTCACGGAGCACGGCTACAGCAGGCTGCCCGTCTACGGCGAGGGGGTCGACGACATCAAGGGGATGGTCTACGCCCGCGACCTGCTGCCGTTCCTGGGTCGGCCGGAGGCGCTCGCAGAGACCAGGGTCGCAGACCTGATGACCGCCGTGCAGTACGTGCCGGAGACGCTGTCGGTCATGAGCCTCATGCGCGAGATGCGCGCCCGCAAGAACCACATGGCCGTGGTGGTCGACGAGTTCGGCGGCACCTCCGGCGTGGTGACGCTCGAGGACATCATCGAGGAGATCACGGGCGAGATCTACGACGAGACCGACGAGGACGAGGTGGAGGACGTCGTGGCGCTCGAGGGCGGCAGCTACCGCCTGCAGGGCGGGACGCACATCGAGACGATCGCCGCCACGCTCAAGCTGGAGTTCGACCCGAACGGCGACTACGACACGCTCGCCGGGTTCCTCATCGACGAGCTCGACCACATCCCGCAGGCCGGCGAGGAGGTCGTGTTCCAGGGCGTGCACTTCGTGGTGGAGCAGGCGGACGAGCGTCGCGTCGTCAGCGTCGTGGCCTCCCGGCTCCCCGAGGAGGCGGCCGAGGGGCCGACGACCCCGCCCGAAGAGGTGGAGAGCTGAGGCTCCCGCCCGGCGGTAGCCTCCCCGTTCACCCCGAGTAGACGCGCTCCACCCGCGGCATCAACCTCGTGATCAGCTCGTAGGACACGGTGCCGATCGCGGCGGCCACCGCTCCCGTCTCGGGTCCGTCCGCGCCCCAGAAGACCGCGCGGTCGCCGACCTGCACGTCCACCCCCGCCGCCACGGCGGGCCCCACGTCGAGCAGCAGCTGGTCCATGCAGACGCGCCCGGCGATCTCGCAGCGCACCCCGGCCAGGCTGGCCCAGCCGAGGCCCGTGAGGAGGCGCGGGTAGCCGTCGGCGTAACCGAGCCTGACGGTCGCCAGGTGGGTGTCGCGCTGGGCGGTCCAGAGCCTGCCGTACGACACGCGCGTGCCGGCGCTGACCGGCTTGACGAACGTGACTGGCGCGCTCAGCGTCATGGCGGGCCGCAGGTCGGGCTCGAGCGGCACCGTCGCCCGGCTGGGGTGGTGGCCGTACAGCACGATGCCGGGCCGCACTAGGTCGTAATGCGCCTCGGGGAAGGCAAGGGTGGCGGCGGAGTTGGCGGTGTGCCTCAGCGGGGGCTCTAGGCCGTGGCGCGCCAGGGCCGCCAGCGCGAGCTCGAACGCCTCGAGCTGCAGCATGGTGGCCACATCCTCCTCGGCGTCGGCGTCCGTGAAGTGGGTCCATACGCCCTCGAGCTCGAGGCGCCGGTCAGACGCGATCTTCGTCGCGACCTCGGCCGAGCTCCCCCACGGGAGGCCCAGGCGCCCCATGCCGGTGTCGACCTTGAGGTGGAGGCGCAGGGGGCGCGGCAGGTCGGCGGCAAGGTAGGCGTCGACGGACAGGGCGTCGGTTGCGACCATGGCGACGTCCAGGTCGCAGAGCTCCGTGACGACGGCCGGCTCGCGCACGGGGCTGAGGAGGAGCGCCCTCTTCTCCACGCCGGCGGCGCGGAGGGCGAGCGCCTCGCCGGGCGTGGCGACGCCGAACCAGTTCGCCCCCGCGGCGGCCAGACGCCGCGCCACTGCGGCGATGCCGTGACCGTAGCCGTCGGCCTTCACCATCGCCATGACGCTCACGTGCGGAGCGAGGTGGGCCCGGACGCGTGCGAGGTTGTGCGCCACTGCCCCTAGGTCGACGTGAGCCGTCGGGTTCTCGGACATGGCGGAGTCTACCAGGCGCCCCCCGGCGCGCCGGCCCTCAGCGGGTCCAGCTCGTGCGGCGCTCGACCGACTTGGCGAGCGACGACGCCATCAGGGTCAGGACGATGTAGAGGATGGCCACCGTGTTGAACGGCGGGAACACCTCGAAGTTGGCCGCCTGGAACTCGCGGGCGCGCTGGGTGATGTCGCGGACCGACAGGACCGAGAGGAGCGAGGTGTCCTTGAGCATGGCGATGAACTCGTTCCCTAGCGGCGGAACGACGATGCGGAGCGCCTGCGGCAGCACGACGAAGCGCGCGGTCTGCCAGGTCGAGAGGCCAAGGCTCCGCGCCGCCTCCGTCTGGCCCTTGCCGATGGCCTCGATACCGGCCCTGAATATCTCGGCCATGTAGGCTGCGTAGCCGAGGCTGATGCCGACGACGCCACGCGTCACGCGCGACATGTCTATGAGGCCGCCGGTGGCGTCGCGGATGGCGCCCTGCAGCGGGAAGCCGACGTAGAGGATCACCACGAGCATGGGGATGCCGCGTAGCACGTCCACGTACAGTTCCGACACGAGCCGCAGCGGGTGGGCGCCGCTCTGCCAGCCGGCGAACGTCAGCGCCAACCCGAGCGCTCCCAACACGAGCAGGAGCATGGCCGGGCGCTTGAGGGCCGGAGCCAGGAACGAGGTCGTCCAGAGGACGTTGGCGCCCGCCGGCACGGCCTCGGCCGGGATGAGCGCCGAGCTGACCTGGCCAGAGGAGATGCGGTCGAGGGCGGCCGCCGCGTCCGTGACGGCGCGCACCGCCTGTGGCCCCTCGGCGCCCGGGTACCGCCCCAGCTTCACGGGGTCCGAGGCGCTGGTGGGGGTCCCTTGCAGGATCGCCACCCTGCCCTCCGCGGTCCCCACGAGGACGTACTGCTCCTTCGGGAGCGCGAAGAGCGCGGCCGCCCCGATCAGCAGGACGGCCGAGCCGACGAGGAAGTTGCGGATCGTGCGCTCGCCCTGCCGCAGCAACTGCAGGCCGGCGAGCACCAGGCCGAGGGCCGAAGCGGCCAGGTACGCCACCACCGTCACGAAGGCGGTGGTCCCGATGCCGGGCAACAGGAACTGCAGCGCCGCCTGGTAGCGGTCCGAGGTGGCGAACAGGTAGACGACGAACGGGAGCGCCGTCAGCAGTATCAGGTAGCTCGGCCGGATCCGACCGAGAAGGCCGCGGCGCGGGGCCGCCCCGACCCCCCTCACGTGACGGGGTCCGGCCGGACGACCACGCGCCGACGGCGTTCGATCATGTCGCTCGGGCTAGAGCGTTACTGCTCTTCGCCCGTGAACCACTTCTCGGCCAGGGCCGCGAGGGTGCCGTCGGCCCGGATCATGTCGAGGCCAGCGTTCAGCGCGTCGACGAGCTCGTCGCCGGGCTGCACGGCGAAGCCGAGCTTCTCGCCAGACTCCACGTTGCGGATGCCGGCCACGATCTGCCCGGCGTACTGCTGCACGAACGCGTCGGCCGACGAGTCGTCGATCATGACGCCGTCGACGTCGCCGTTGACGAGCGCCAGGACGGCGGCGTTGAAGTCGTCGTAGATGCGCAGGCGGTCGCGGCCGACGAGCTCCTCGGCGAGGATGGCGTTGGTCGTGCCGGTCTGGGCGCCGAGGATCAGGCTGCCGTCGGTGAAGTCTGCGAGCGTCAGGGCCGCGTCCGCGGTGCGGACGGCGACGGCCTGGTTGACCTCGTGGTAGGGCTCCGAGAACTCGACGACGGCGGCGCGCTCCTCGGTGATGGTGATGCCGGAGGCGATCATGTCGAACTCGCCGTTCGCCATGGCGGCGAAGATGCCGTCCCAGGCGGTGGTCTGGAACTTGGCGACGCAGTTGATGCGCTCGCAGATGGCGTTGACGACGTCCACGTCGAAGCCGACGATGGCGCCGTTCTGGTCCACCGTCTCGAACGGCGGGTAGGTGGTGTCCGAACCGACGACGAGCGTGCGCCCGCCGAGGTCGGGGGTCTGCGCCAGCGCCAGCGAGCCGGCGACCAGCAGGGTCATGATCAGGATGGCGATACGCTTCATGTGGTGAACCTCCGCGGTGGGCGCGCCTCCGGGCGCGCGAGCAGTTTTACCGTCTCTGGGAGCATAAGCGGGGGCCCCCTCCCGGCGCAACAGCGCCGAACGCGAGGTCGCCCGTCGGTTAAGGAGTCATGAGGGCACGGCGTAGACTAGCGCACCATGGGCACGCCCTTCGACCTGGACGCGGAACTGGCGAGCAAGACGGTCGACCTCGGGGCTCAGGCTGTGGGCAAGCTGGGGGAACTCGGCATAGTCACGTACCGCGACCTGCTCAACTACCTGCCGCGGCGCTACGAGGACAGGCGCGCGCTCCCGAGCTTCGGCAGCCTCCAGGACGGCGAGAACGCCACCGTGGCCGGGAGCGTCGTCAGCCGCGTCGGTACCCGGTCGCGGCGCGGGCTGCACGTGATGCGTGCGTCCCTGAGCGACTCGGGCGGTCGCCGCCTGACCGCCGTGTGGTTCAACCAGCCGTGGCTCGAGCGGCAGGTGTTCCCCGGGCTCCGCGTCATCCTGACGGGCCGGGTGAAACGCTCCGGCCGACAGGTCGAGATCAACGTGCAGGGCTTCGAGGTGGACGACGACACGGAGTCCCTCTCCTTCAACCGGATAGTCGGCATCTACAAGGTCACGCAGGGCCTGAGCCAGGCTTACGTCCGGCGCGCCGCCAAGCGCCTGTTGGACGCCATGCCCACCGTGCCGGACCACCTGCAGCGTTCCCTCCTCGAGACCAACGACCTCGTGCCGCTCGACCGCGCCATGCGTGCCGCTCACTTCCCCGAGAGCGAGGAGGCGCTCGGTGCCGCACTGAGGCGCCTCAAGTTCGACGACTTCCTCTTCCTCCAGCTCGCGCTGCTCCGCAGCCGCGACCCCGGCCGCGTGGCCCGCAGCTTCGACGTGCGGCCCGAGTACCTCGCTGACTTCGAGGAGATGCTGCCGTTCCGCCTCACCGAGTTCCAGGCGCGAGCGCTGCGGGAGATCCTGGCCGACCTGAGCGCGCCCAGGCAGATGGCCCGACTCCTGCAGGGCGACGTCGGCTCCGGGAAGACGGCCGTGGCCGCCGCCGCCGTGTACATCGTGGTGCGAAGCGGCGCGCAGGCCGCGCTGATGGCCCCGACCGAGATCCTGGCGCGCCAGCACTTCCTCAACCTGCAGCGCTACCTCTACCCCCTGAGCGTCCGCATGGAGCTGCTCACCGGCGCCATGACGGCCGGCGAGCGGCGCGCCGCCAGGGAGCGGCTGGCCACGGGCGAGGCGGACTTCGTGGTCGGCACCCACGCCCTGATCCAGGACGGCGTCGAGTTCCGCGACCTGGGGCTCGCGGTCATAGACGAGGAGCACCGCTTCGGCGTCGAGCAGCGCCGCACGCTCATAAGGGACATGCCCGACGTGCTTGTCATGAGCGCCACGCCCATCCCGCGCTCGTTGGCGCTGACCAGCTACGGCGACCTCGACCTGACGACCATCGAGGGCCTGCCGCCCGGCCGCACGCCGGTGAAGACCATGCTGGTCCCGGCCGGCAAGCGCCTGGAGGTCTACCGCTTCGCGCTCGAGCAGGTCAGGGAGGGCCGCCAGGTGTACGTCGTCACGCCGCTCATCGAGGAGTCCGAGGCGCTCGACGAGGTGCTGGCGGCCACGCGCCTCGAGGAGGACCTGCGGCAGATCCTGCCTGCGTCGACCCGGATCGGCCTGCTCCACGGTCGCCAGTCGGCCGCCGAGAAGGAGGGCGTCATGACGGCCTTCAGGCGCCACGAGCTGGACGTCCTCGTCGCCACCACGGTGATCGAGGTGGGCGTCGACGTGCCCAACGCGACCGTGATGATCATCGAGAACGCGGAGAGGTTCGGGCTGGCTCAGCTCCACCAGCTGCGCGGCAGGGTCGGGCGTGGAGCGCACGCCAGCCACTGCGTCCTCGTCGCCGGCGACGCCAGCCGGAAGACGCGCGAGCGCCTGAGCGCCCTCGTCAAGCACTCAGACGGCTTCACCATCGCGGAGCTCGACCTGCGCTTGCGCGGCCCGGGCGACCTGCGCGGCACCCGCCAGTCGGGTCTGCCTGAGCTGACGGTGGGCGACGTGGTCGAGGACGGCGCCATCATCGAGGCGGCGCGGGACCTGGCGCAGCGGATGCTAGCCGCGGACCCGGAGCTGGCCGCGCCCTGGGCCGGGCGCCTAGCGGCCGAGCTACGCCGACGGAGCCGGGCAGTGATGGTGAGGGAGGTCATCTGAGGTGACCGAGCTGGGCGGGACCGGCGTGCGGCCGGCGGAGGTGGTGAGGTGAGGCTCATAGTGCGCTTCGGCGTCTTCGCGGCGCTGCTGGGCCTACTGGCCGGCGCGGCCCTGCGGCTGGTCCTCGGCCGGCGGCGGTTCCCGCTCCTCGCGGTGCTGGCCGAGCTGCCCCTGGCAGCCCACGCCGGCTACCTTGTGGTCCTGGCCGTGCGGGCGGGCGTCGGGGAGGCGCTCCTGCTGGTGTTCGTGGGCGGGGCGCTCGCCACCGGGCTGGCCGCTGCGCTCCTGGGCCGCGCCTGGACGGCCGCGAGGCCGTGGTGGACGGTGGCGACGCCACTGGTAGCCGCGATCTGCTACTACCTCTTCGCCACCCTCGTCCTCACGCCGGCCTGGGAGAGCCGCGCATACAGTCCCGACGCCGTCGCCGGCGCCGTGTACGGCATGGGCGCGCTGTTCGCGACCGGCGTGCTGCTGCCGTTCGCGCTGCCAGGGGCCGGCGGGACCGGGCAGCGCGCCCGGCCCGGATAGTAGACTCGGAGCGTGACCCGCAAGTGGTTCCCGCACGCCTCGCTGCTGGCCGCGTGCCTCGCCGCGCTGCTGGGCGCTTGCGCCCCACGCACCGAGGTGCGCACGGTCGAGGCGATCGGCACCACGCTGCCCGTAGAGTTCGAGCTCGTCCCCGGCCAGACCAGCATCGAGCGCTTCGACCCGCCGGGAGCCGGCGGTCGCCTCGAGCTCACGGTCGGCACCCTGGCACGCAACCCGAACCCGTTCGGCGTCCGCCTCGAGAGCGTCAACTACGTGGTCTTCCTCGAGGGCAAGGCCGTCACGCGCGCGGCACTGGCGCCCGACGTCTACCTCGATGCGGCCGCCACGGCACCGCTGCGCTTCGATATCGCCACGAGCCTCGCGGGTCAGGCGGACCTGCTCAAGGCCGCCGCGCGAGCGTTCGCCGACAGGCCACTGCAGTTCAGCGTCGAGGGCGTCATGCGCTTCGCGACGGCCACGCACGTCTACGAGACCCGCAACAGGGTCCTCGTCAGCGGCGCCACCCTGGCGCGCCAGACGGTGCAGGCACCCGTCCTCAGGCTGACGGAGGCCGAGAGCAAGGTGTTCATGCTGAGGCCGGACGTGCCGGTCGTCCAGCTCGTCCTCCAGGCAGTGAACCCCGGCGAGATCGGCTACTTCCTCTACGGCAAGGACCTGGGCCTCACGCTCGCCAACTGGCCCATGGCCTCCGAGGACATGAGCCCCGTGCCGCTGGCGGCGGGTCAGAGCTCGCGCATCGACATACTGTTCTACCCGGACCTGCACGCCCTGACCGACGAGGCGCGCCTGGCGCTGGAGGCCGCCCTGAACGGCTACACCACGCTGGTTCGGCTGGAAGGCGACCTGTACATGGACGTGCTCGGCGTCGACAGCTTCCCCGTCCCCGCCGGCTGGTCGGTCACGGGCTTCGTGCGCTGACGGGCCGGCGAGAGCGCCGCCGGCGCCGCGCGGTGACCGCCGCCGGGTGCTAGAGTCTCGGGTCATGACGCGGATCCTCGTCACCGACTCGATCCAGTTGGGCGCCGTCACCGACCCCGACGTTACTCTTGACGACCGCGCGGGCATCTCCCGAGCCGACCTCCTCGGTATCGTGAGCGGTTACGACGCGATCATCACGCGCAGCCGGACGCAGGTGGACGAGGAACTGCTCGCGGCCGCGACGCGCCTGAAGGTCGTGGGTCGCGGTGGGGTCGGGGTCGACAACATAGACCTTGACGCCGCCAGCCGTAGGGACATCCTCGTCGTGAACGCTCCGGAGGCCAACAACGTGTCCGCCGCCGAGCTTGCCCTTGCGCTCATGCTCGCAGCGTCTCGCGGGGTCGCCCGCTCCGACCGGTTGGTGAGGCAGGGCCGTTGGGACCGGGCCTACCTCGGCAGGGAGCTGGAGGGCGCCCGCCTCGGCGTGGTCGGCCTCGGCCGCATCGGGTCGCTGGTGGCGCGGCGCGCGCAGGGCCTGGGCATGGAGGTCGCCGCCTACGATCCTTACATCAACCGGCGCCGGGCCGATGAGTTGAAGGTCGACCTGTTCGACGACCTGAGCTCCATGCTGGCGCGCTCGGACTTCCTCACCGTCCACACGCCCCTGACGGACGAGACGCGCGGCATGATCGGGCCCGCCCAGCTTGCCGCCCTGCCGGACGGCGCTGTGGTCGTGAACGCCGCCAGGGGAGGCATCGTCCAGGAGGACGCGCTCCTCGCCGCGCTCGAGTCCGGCAAGCTGTTCGGCGCCGGCCTGGACGTGTTCGTGCTGGAACCGCCCACCGTGGATCACCCGCTCCTGGCGCGCGACGACGTCGTCCTGACGGCGCACCTCGGCGCCAACACCCGCGAGGCGCAGCACAGGGTCGGCGAGCAGATACTCGAGCGCACGCTGGCGGTCCTGCGGGGCGACTACTCGGTGGACATCGTCAACGCCCCCGCCCTGGCGCCGCAGGTCATGGCGGCCCTCGGCGCCTACCTGGAGCTGGGAGAGAGGCTGGGAGCCATGGCGGCTCAGCTGGCCGAGGGGCGGGTGCGGTCCGTGGAGGTCGAGTTCTCCGGCGACTTCCCACGCGACCCCGACCCCGTCGCCACCGCGGTGGTGAAGGGCCTGATGGAGCCGTTCCTTGACACGCCGCCCAGTTACGTCAACGCCCCGTCGCTCGCCCGCGACCGCGACATCCGCGTGAGCAAGGCCACCTCGGCGTCGGACCACGGCTACACGTCGCACGTGCTCGTCACCGTCACCACGGCGGCCGGCACGACCCGCGTGGGCGGCACGGTGCTGGCCGGCAAGCCGCGCATCACCAGCATCGACGGTTACAACCTCGAGATCAGGCCGGAGGGCGCCATGCTGGTTTGCACGAACTACGACCGGCCGGGCGCCGTCGGGCGCGTCGGCACCGTGCTCGGCGAGGCCGGCGTGAACATCAACAGCATGCAGCTCTCGCGCGTGAGCGAGGACGGGCTGGCCATGTTCGTCGTCACGCTCGACAGCGCGCCGCGAGGCGAGGTGCTCGAGGTGCTCGCCGGGCTCGAGGACGTGATCCGCAGCCTGAGGCTGGTCCGCTTGTGACCCAACGCACGTACAGGCCCCGTCTGCTCGCGCCGGGTCCGGTCGACGTGCCGCCCGCGGTGCTGGAGGCGCTGGCGCGACCGGTCCCGCACCACCGTTCGCCGGGGTTCGTCGAGGCGTTCACGCGAGTGAGGAGCCGCCTGGCCGAGGTGATGGCGGTCCCCGGCGACGACGTGCTGATCGTCACCGGCAGCGGCACGGCCGGGTTCGAGGCGGCCCTCACGACCTGCGTGCCGCGTGGGGCCACCGTGGTGGCGCTGCAGGCCGGCAAGTTCGGCGCCCGGTGGGCGAGCATGGCGGCCAGGTTGGGCCACCGCGTGGAGAGCGTGATCGCCCCGGCGGGCCGGGACTTCGACCTGGGGCTCCTGGCCGACAGCCTGAGGGCCGCGGGAGACGTCGTGGCCGTCACCGTCGTGCATAGCGAGACCTCCACCGGCGTCCTCCACGACGTCGAGGCCATAGCGGCCGTCGTGCGCCGCGAGCGGCCGGACGCCCTCGTGCTGGTCGACGCTGTGACGAGCCTCGCGGCCGCCGAGCTCAGACCACGCGACTGGGGCCTGGACGCCGTGGTCTCGGGCTCGCAGAAGGGCGTCATGACCCCACCGGGGCTCGCCTTCGTGTGGCTGTCGGACCGGGCCTGGGCCGCCGAACCCGAGCCCAACGGCTACTACCTCGACCTGCGCCGCGAGCGGGCCCCCCAGGCGCGCGGACAGACCGCCTACACCCCGGCGGTGTCGCTCGTGGCCGGCCTGGACGTGGCCCTCGGCATGCTCCTCGACGAAGGCCTGGACGCGGTCAGGGAGCGGCGCGCCGCCCTGAACGGCGCGCTCCTCGCGGCCGGGGTCGCCCTCGGCATGAGCCCGTTCGCCGTCCGGCCCAGTCCGGCGGTGGCGGCGCTCCAGGTGCCGGCCGGGGTCGACGCGCGCGACGTCGTGCGTGCCGCCCGCGCCCGCGGCGCGACGCTGGCCGGCGGCCAGGACGAGCTGGCCCCCAGCCTGCTGCGCCCCTCGCTGCTCGGTTACGCCGACCGTTACGACGCCGTGGCGGCCGCGCAGCTGCTGGAGGACGCGCTGAGGGACGTGGCGCCGAGAGCCGCCGCGGCCGGCGTCGCCGTCCCCGCCGCCGTCCGCGCCCTGTACGTGGCGTCGTGAGCGCCGCCGGCGTGGGCGACATGGTGCTGGTGCGGCACGCTCCGACCATGCCGGCTCCCGGCGTGCCCGCGGCGGCGTGGCGGCTGGCACCCGGCGCGATGGAGCTGACCGCGGCGCTGGGGATGGCCCTCGCCAGACTGCGCCTGGCCGCGCCGGGTGGTGCCGGCAACCTAGGGCCCATCGACGGCCTCGTGGCCAGCCACGAACCGAAGGCGCTGGCCACCGCCAGGACGCTAGGGCTCGTCCTCGGCCTCCAGGCCGACGTCGCCTCCGGCCTCGAGGAGCACCACCGCGACAAGGCGCCGTACCTGGACGACGCCGAGCACAAGCGGACCCTGCGCCGCTTCTTCGAGCGGCCGGGGGTCCTCGTGTTCGGGTCGGAGTCGGCGGACGAGGCGCGGACCCGCTTCGTCGCCGGCGTGGACGCCGCGCTCGCCGCTCACCCCGGCAGGCGTCTCGCCCTCGTGTCGCACGCGACGGTCATCGCGCTCGCGCTGGCGCGCGCCAACGGCCAGGACCCGTTCACCCTGTGGGGCACGCTGCGGTCGCCGGAGGCGATCGTGGTGAGGCGCGACGGCTGGCGGATCGTCGAGAGGCTGGGCTTGGAGGACGCCTGAACCGCCCCTAGGGGCGCGCCACGCCGACGATCAGCCGGCTCTCGCTCTCGAGCCGGCTCCTGTCGAAGCCGCCGAACAGCCGTACTTGGGTGAACCCCGCCTGGCGCAGGGCGCGCTCGAGCTCGAAGCGGTGGTAGTAGCGCTGCAACAGGCGCGCCCGGCGCCGCGTCACGCTGCCGCCCTCGCCCCTCGTGTCGAGGTAGTAGACGCTCTCGACGAGCTGAGCCTCCGGGTCGTGCTCCTGGACAAGGAAGAGGTCGGCGTCCTCCATCACCGACGCCCACACGGGCTCGCGGCGCAGGACCCCGGTCGGCCCGAGATGAGGCCTGTAGAGGTCGAACGCGAACGTCCCGCCCTCCCCGAGGTGGCGCTTCACGGCGGCGAGGGTGGCGTCCTGGTCGGCGAGCGTGTAGGCGTGCATCAGCGTGTTGAAGGGCGCCACCACGAGGGGGAACTCGCGCCCTAAGTCCAAGCTCCGCATGTCGGCCTCGATCAGCTCGACCCCGGCGGCGCCGGCCAACCTGCCCGCGGCCCGCGCCAGCATGGCGGGGGCTGCGTCGACCGCCACGACGGCGTGGCCGGCCCTCACCAGCGCCTCCGTGACCCTGCCCGTCCCGGCCCCCAGCTCCAGGACGGGCCCGCCCAGCTCGTCCGCGAGCCTCAGGTAGAAGGGGATGTCGTCGCGGTAGCCCTCGTACTGCAGGTCGTAGAGGTCGGCCGCCTCGTCGTAGATCACGTCCGTGCCACCGGGTCCTCCACGCTCACCACCAGGTCCGCCACCAGCGCGAGTGCCGGCCTGTGAGTCACGGCCACGACCAGCCTGTCGGCCGCCAGCCGCGCCAGCAGGGCGTTGATCTCGGCCTCGCTGTCGTCGTCTAGGCTCGATGTCGGTTCGTCGAGCAAGATGACGTCCGGACGACCGAGCAGTGCGCGCGCAACGGCCAGGCGCTGGCGTTGCCCGCCCGACAGTCCACCGCCGTCCTCCGTCAGCCGCGTCGCCAGCCCGGCCGGGAGGGCGCGCACAGCGGGCGCCATGCCCACGGCCGCGAGGGCCCACCAGAGCTCGTCGTCGTCGGCCGCGCGGCCCATCTTGATGGCGTCGCGCAGGGCGCCGGAGAGGAGTTCGTGCCCCTGGGGCACGTAGGCGAGCCTCGTCCGCAGGACCGCCTCGTCCACCTCGGCCAGGTCGGTGCCGCCCAACGTCACGCGGCCGGCGCTGGGCCTCACGAAGCGGAGCAGCAGGCGCAGCACCGTCGTCTTCCCGCTGCCGCTGGGGCCGCCGATGACGACGAGTCCGCGGCGGGGGAGAGCGAGGTCGACCCCGGCGATGACCGGCCTGGCCGGGTCGTAGCCGAACGCCACGTCATGGAGAGCGAGGAGGGGCGGCCCCTCCTCGGTGGCGAGGGGCGGGTGCGCGCTGCGGCGGGAGACCGCGAACCGGACCGCGCCCCCGTCCGCCTCCGGGCGGGAGCCCTCCGCCGCTCCCGGGACGGCCGCGGCCGCGCCGGCCTGCAGCGCGGTGAGCCGCTGGGCCGCGGCGCGAGCCTGACGGTACATGGCGTAGCCCTGCGGGAGGAGCTGGGTGGGGGTGGAAGCGAGCGCCACGAGCGTCAAGAAGGCCACGACGTCCCCGACGGTGGCGGCGCCGCGCGCCACCGCGTTCACGAGGATGACGACGAGGACCCCCACCGCCGCGAACACGATCACCTGGGTCAGGGGAGTCTGGAGGCCCGCGATCAGGCTGCGCCTGGCGTTGGCCCGCGCAGTGCGGCGGTTCGCCTCCTCCAGGCGGCCGCGCATCGCCGCCACGGCGCCGAAGGCGCGGACCGTCTCGTGGTGCCTCAGGCCCTCCTGGAGGTGGTGAGCGACCTCCTCCGTGCCCTCGAGCGCCCCACGCGTGGCGCCCTCGAGCCTGGCGCCGACGAGCCGGAGCGCCAGCGCCCCCGGCACGGCCAGCAGGACCAGCGCCAGCGCCGCCAGGGCGTCCGCGCGCACGAGCAGCACCAGGATGAGCAGCAGCGTCGCGCTCTCGGCGACGAGGGTGCCGAGGCCGTAGCGCAGGTAGGTCTCCACCTCGCGCAGGTCGCTCACGACCCGACCCGCCAGCGCGCCGCTCGTCCCGGGCAGGCTGCCGGGCGGAGACTCCAGCAGGCTCGCGTACAGCCGGTCGCGCCAGGAGGCGCCGAGGTAGGCGGCGGCGCGGCCCAGCAAGGCGTCCTGCGCCCAGAGCGCCAGGCTGCCTCCCAGCGCGACGGCGGCGGCCGTTATCAGGACGCGCGGCAGCGCGCTCAGGTCGGTGGCCTGCAGCACGTCGTCGAAGAGTGGTGCGACGAAGAGCGGCACGATGGCGACGCGCAACGCGGCGCCCACGAGGGCCGCGGTCACCCCCGACCAGGCGGCGGGCGAAGCAGGCCAGAGGAGGGCAGAGGGTCGCGCCGACCCCCGGCGCCCGGCGGCGTCGCTCACGGGCGCCCCGGCTCGGGCGCGCCCTCCGAGCCGGTCGCCGCCACCTCCGGCGGGAGCACGGCGTCGATGAGCGCGTCGGCCGCGCCCCGCCGCGGCATCGTCTCGAGGAGGCGGGCTCTTCGCGCCGCCAGCCCGGCCGGATCGGCGAGCAGCTCGAGGGTAGCCCCGGCCACCCGCCCCGGGTCGACGTGGCCGCTGAGCTCGACCATCAGCTCCTCGCCGCTCATGCGGTTGGGGAGGGAGACGGGGACCTTCAGGCCGCTCACGAACGCCCTGACCGCGTGGCGCTTGAGGTACCTTCCCACGAGCGGCACGAGACCGAGCCAGTGTCCGGCCCCCTCGAGCGGGATCAGCTCGGGCCGGTTTAGGGGCAGGAGCACGATGGAGGGGACGCCCGCGATCCCCAGCTCGAGCGTGTTGGTGCCGGGGATCGTGAGGGCGACGTCGGCCGCCCGCATGTGCGCGTAGCGTTCCTCCTCGGGCACCAGCTCGAGCCGGCCGCCGCGCGGCGTGACGACGAAGCGCCGACCCTCGCGCTGCTCCAGCGTGCCCGCCATCCCGTGCAGCGTGGCGGCGTGCCTACCGGCCACGCCGTCCGCCACGGTACCTGCACTCAGCAGGCGGCTCACGGGCCACACGAACCTGGCTCCCGGGAGAGCCTCGTGGAGGCGGTCCACCACGCCGATCAGGAGAGGGATCAGGTGGACGGCGAAGGTGTCACGGCTGCCCGCGAACACCAGCACGTGAGGCGACCCGGGTGCGGGCGCCTCGTCGGCCTCCTCGACCGCGTCGGCGACAAGGTTCCCCACCACCGCGACCTTGCCCGTTGGGGCGCCGCCTCGCACGGCGCGCGCCCTCACGCGCTCGTCCGGCACAAGCAGACCGGAGAGCCCTCGTTGCCAGGCCGGCTCGAAGCTGTAGCGGTAGGCGGGATGCCCGAGGCGGCGGGCCAGTGCCACGGCCAGGGCCGCGTTGCCGCCCAGGCCGATCACGACGCCGGCCCCCGGCTCGCCCTGGAGGCCTTCAGGGGCGGCGCCGAGGGCCGCGCCTCGCAGGTACTGGGCGGGCGTGGTGACCAGGTCCGGCCCGAACGCGCGGGCGATGGTGGCCTCGTTGCCCCCAGCGAACTGGCACGGCACGAGGCTTATGGCGATCCTGGTCTCGGGCGCGCGGCGCCTGAGGGCGTCCAGCACTGGCCTGACCCAGGTGTAGAGCTCCCCGGGGCCGTTGCTGACGAGGACGACCTGGTAGACGTGGCGCTGGGCGCTGGCGGTCATGGGCTGCCGTCAACCTCCCACGAAGCGCGCCACCCCGCGCTTGCTGCTGGTCAGGAACTCGAGCATCTCGCGGGCGTCGTCGTTCCCGCTGGCGAGCTCCCTGAGGGCGCCCAGGTCCTTCCGGCGCGCCAGGCGCAGGGCGCGCTCCAGTGCCGCGTAGCGCTCGCCGCCGATCCCGTTGCGCTTCAGGCCAACCGAGTTGAGGCGGTAGTGCCGCACGGGGTTCCCGCGCGCCATGGTGAACGGGAGGACGTCCTGGTTGGCGGCGCTTGCCGCGCCGAACATGGCGTAGGCTCCCACCCTCACGAACTGGTGCAGGAGGGCGCCTGCGCCGATGACGGCGTGGTGACCCACCGTCACGTACCCGCCCAGCTGCGTGGCGGAGGTGATGGTGGCGTGAGGCCCGATCCGGGCGTTGTGTGAGACGTGCGCGTAGCTCATCACAAGCGCGCCGCTCCCGACGCGCGTCTCGTTGCCCTCACCGGTGGCCCGGTGGACGGTGGCGAAGTCCCGGAGGGTCACCTCGTCCTCCAACACCGCCAGCGTGGGCTCGCCGCGGTAAGCGAGGTCCATCGGTTCGCCCGCCACGATCGCGTACGGACCCAGCGTGCAGCGAGCGCCCACGCGGCTCCCGGAATGGAGCACTGTGCCGGCCAGCAGCCGCGTGCCGGCGCCGACCTCCACGTCCGACTCGATAACGACGAACGGACCCAGCTCGACGTCCGGGGCCAACCGTGCGCCCGGCGCCACGCTGGCCGACGGCGCCCAGCTCGGATCCGCGCTCATCAGCGGGCGTACATGAACGACAGCTGCGCTTCCGCCACGACCTCGTCGCCCACCAGGGCGCGGGCGTCGACCTTGCAGAGGCCCCGGCGGAACAGGACGATCGTGCCCGTCAGCCGCAACTGGTCACCGGGGACGACCTTGCGCCGGAACCGCGCCCCGTCGACACCGGTCAGGTAACCGACGCCGGGGCCTTCCGCCTGGCCGGCGCTGCCTTCCCGCACGGCCAGCCCCACCGCGGCGGCCTGCGCCAGCGCCTCGAGGATGAGCACGCCGGGCATGACGGGCTCGGCGGGGAAGTGCCCCTGGAAGAACGGCTCGTTGTGGGACACGTTCTTGAGGCACTCGAACCGGTCGCCGTCCTGGCTCACGAGCGCGTCGACCAGCAGGAAGGGGTAACGGTGAGGGAGTATGCCGCGGACGTCTACCATGGCACGCCAGTGTACCGTCAGTGTACCGGCACGGGCCGCGACGCCTCCATGGCCGCGAGGATGTCCGTGGCGAGCTCCAGCGACCGCATGTCGTCGTCGAGCGTGCCGATCGGATCGGCCTTGCGCTCGATGCGGGCGATGAAGTGCTCGAGCTCCTTGCGGAGCGGGTTCTCGTCGTGGACGAGGTGCCGGTCGAGGCTCACGTGGCCGGCGCTCCTGGCCGCCTCGGGGGTCCGGAAGAACTGCACCTCGCTGAAGGGCTCCTTGCCGAAATCGACCCGCACGGTCTTGTCGCGCTCCGCGATGAGCAGCGTCCGCTCCGGGTCGGGGGAGACGCGGCTGGCGAGGAGTCGGGCCACGCAGCCGTTCTCGAAGGTGATCTGCGTGGCGGCCACGTCCTCCAGGGGGGAGCCGTTCAAGGGCAGGCCGGCGGCCGCCACGTCCGTGACGCGGCTCTGCACCAAGCCGAGCAGTATGTCGATGTCGTGGATCATGAGGTCGAGGACCACGCCGACGTCCTTGACACGCTGGGAAGGCGAGAGGCGGCGCGCCTCGATCAGGTAGGGCGCCTTCACCTCCCGTGCCAGCATCTGGACGGCGCCGTAGAAGCGCGTGATGTGCCCGACCTGGAGGACGAGCGCCCTCTTGCGTGAGAGCTCGGCGAGCGCGCGCGCCTGCCCGACCTCTGTGGCGACCGGTTTCTCCACCAGGACGTGCACGCCGGCGTCGAGAAGGTCGCGGGTGACGGCGAAGTGGAGGCTGGTGGGCACGGCCACGCTCGCGGCGTCGATCACCTCGCGCGCGAGCATCTCCTGGACCGTGGCGTAGGTGGCGCAGCGGAACGTGTCGTGGGCGCGGACCCGCTTGGCGTGGTCCACGTCGACCATGGCCACCAGCGTCACGTGCGGCAGGGTCATGTAGTTGGTCGCGTGATGGCGGCCCATCACCCCCGCGCCGACGACGGCGACGCGGACGGGTTGCGCGTGCGTGCCCTCCGCGCTCACTCAGCTCCAGCTTCGTCGAGGGCGGCGCGCACCAAGGCATGATGCAGCGCGTGGGAGCCGCGCCGGATGTTCACGGCGGCCGCGAGCGGACGGCCGAGCAGCGCGAGGTCCCCGATGGCGTCGAGGGCCTTGTGGCGTACAGGTTCGTGCGCGTGGCGAAGG
Organism: uncultured bacterium; assembly: GCA_964398765.1. GTDB lineage: Bacteria > Deinococcota > Deinococci > Deinococcales > Trueperaceae > JAAYYF01. The sequence continues at coordinate 27,760 of CAYNNL010000013.1, forward strand.
GGACGCGACGGCCCGTCCATTGCGAAGACGATAACATGGTCCTCATCCGCCCCTAAGGCCAGCCCGCGCGCCACCAACGCGTCGCGGTCCCGCAGGAAACCGAACGTTCGCGCGTCCAGCAGCTCGGCGTAGCTCGCCGGCCCGCCCGTCCAGGTCTGCGTGAGGATGGCGGGGTGGTCGAACTCGATGGTGTAGGTGAGCGACTCCGTACCCGGCTGGAGGCGCCCCGTCGCGCCGCCGACGCTCACCTCGACCGGGGCGGCGAGGACGAGTGGGGCCGGCGTGGGCGGCGGCGGGCCCAGCTCGGCGACGGCCGCCGCCCACGGCGCCGCGGACCCGTCCAGTATGGGCAGCTCGTCGGCACTGGCCTCCACCAGCACGCCGGAGTGGAAGCCGGCCACGCGGAGGGCCGCCAGCAGGTGCTCGACCATGTGAACCTTGGCGCCGTCGGCGCCGAGGCTCGTGGCCCGCTCCGAGCCGATGACGTGCGCCATGTCGGCGGGCACGATGGTAGCCCCGCGGCGGAACCGGGTGGGGCCGTCGACGCGGTGCAGCGTCACGCTGCAGCTCACGCCGCTGTGCACGGCGCGCCCGGTCACGCCGCTCACGGGGTGGACTCCTCGTCCGGCGCGCTACGGCGCGTGCGGCTCCACCACTCGTCGAGCTTGCCCAGCAGGTAGAGCTCGCGCACGAACTGGCGGTGCGGGCGGGCGGGGAAACCCGCCCAGGTGGCGCCCGCGGGCACGTCCTTGGTAACGCCGCTGCGGCCCGCCACCCGGGCGCCGTCGTGGACGGTGACGTGGTCGCTGATTGCCACGGCGCCCCCGATGATCACGCCGGACCCGATGCGTGCGCTGCCGGCGATGCCGGTCACGCCGGCGATGAGGGTGTCGGTGCCGATCCGTACGTTGTGGCCGATCTGGCAGGCGTTGTCGATCTTGGTGCGCGCGCCGACCACCGTGTCGCCTAGCGTCCCGCGGTCGATGCAGGTGTTGGCGCCCACCTCGACGTCGTCGCCCAGCACTACCCGCCCAAGATGGTGGATCTTGACCGCACCGGCGGGGGAGGCCGCGTAGCCGAACCCGTCCGCGCCTACCACGCAGCCGGCGTGCAGGATCACGCGGGCGCCCAGCACGACTCCCGGGTAGAGGGTGACGTTCGGGTGCAGGCGGCAGCCCGGTCCGAGCCGCGCTCCAGCGCCGACCACCGCCCCGGCGCCCAGGCTGCAGCCCGCGCCCACCTCCGCGCTGGGTCCCACGACGACCCCGGCGTCGAGGCGTGCGCCGGGTCCCAGGACGGCGGTCTCGTGGACGACGGCACTTGGGTGCACTCCCGCGGCGGGGAGGTGCGGGTCGACGAACGCGGCGCTCGTCAGAGCCAGGGCGAGGCGGGGGTCGCCCACCTCGGCGGCGGCGCCCTCGTAGTCCGGCAACCAGCTCGTGCCTTCCGGCACGATCACGAGGGCGGGGGTCGGCGTCGGCGGGCCCGCGGCGGCCTCGTTCGGCGCCATCACGCACACGCTGGCGCTCGGCTCGGCGCCCGGCAGCGCCAGGGCACCGGCGTCGCAAAGGCGCTCCAGCGGTACCCCGAGGGCGTCCTCCTCGCCGCGACTCAGCCGCGCGCCCAGCCTGGCGAGCAGTTCGCCGACCGTCGGACGTTCACCTCGGGTCATCGTCGGTCCCCCCGTCCGTCTGGGTCTCGGCCGCGTCCTGCGTCGCCTCACCGGCCGCGTCCCCGCTGGGGGCCACGACGTCGAGCGTCAGCCGCTCCGTGCCGTCCACCACGAAGGCGAACGGCGTGCGCAGCAGGCGCAGGACCTCCCCGTCGGGCGTGACCACCTCGACCACGAGCTCGCTCGCCTGCACCTGCTGGCGCAGGGCGTCGAGCAACTCGGGGTAGGAGCGGGGCCGGTCGACCTCCTGCTCGTCGACGTGCGCGTCGCCCGTGTCGCGGGGCACGTCGCCGCCGCGGATCAGGAGGGTCACGTCGCCCTCCAGGTCGGCGGGGATGGGGACGCTGACGTTGCGAACGATGGCGGCCTGCCTGTACGGCTGCAAGCGCAGGTGCACGACCGCGTTCTCGCCGGCCGTCACCGTCGTCTCCTCGGCCACCGCCTCCTCCAGCGTGGCCACGCGCTGGCGGTCGTCGAGCCTGATGGCGAGGGACACGCGGGCCACGTCGCTCTCGCTGAACTGGTTGTCGGCCAGCAGCGCGAGCGGCGAGAGGGCGAGCACCGCCGCCTTGTAGGCGATGTCGGTCGGGTCGTTGGTCTGCTCGAGCACGTTGACCCGTTCGCCGCCGGCCAACACGATCTCCCACGCCACCTCTGCGTAGCCGCCCGTCGTGGCGTTCAGGTAGCGGTCTAGCAGCGCGAGCACCCCGGTACCCACGATGCTTGGGTAGAGCCGGTCGTCGGCCGGCACGCGGAAGGAATGGTTCGCGGAGGGGCCCAGGCCGACGAGGCTCAGCTCCACCTGGATGGAGGGCGGTTCGACGCCCAGGCGGCCGGCGATGGCGCCGGGCCGGTCCTGCTCCACCGTCCCGATGACCTGATCGCCCGCGTTGGCGAGCTTGAAGGGGACGTCGGCGCTCGGGACGACCGCCGTGATCTCGGCAGGCGAGATCGGGTAGGCGACCTTGCCGAGTCCCAGGAACGGGTGGCCGAACGCCAGCACCGCTCCCTGCTCCACGGTCGTGACCGTCCCCACCGCCTGCACGCCCACGTCGCCCCACGCGAGGGCGACGGCGAGGGGCGAACCGGGGCGGAGCTCGGTGTCCATGGCGTCGCTCCCACCCGGGACCGTGCCGCCGCCTCCCTGGACGGCGAGCGGCTCCACGGCGCCGCCTGCGAACAGCGGCTCCAGCAGGGTCGCGGCGCGAGCCGACACGCCCGTGAGGAGCACCGGTGTGGAGGCCGGCACGGCCCGCCCGATGCCGGGGACGTCCACGAACGGTGGCGCGCCCTCGCGCTGCTCCCGGCGCATGACGGCGATCGGCGTGACGAGGGCCAGGTCGTGGTCGGCGCGGGGGAAGACGTAGCCGATGGCGCCCAGCAGCGCGTCGCCCTCCTCGGTGGCGAGGTAGACGGGGCTCCCGCTCATCCCGGCGGCCACGCCGCCGGCCGCGGCGATGAACTCGCCACCGGCTCTCACCAACACGAGCGGGAAGCCGGCACCGCCATCCCACTGGACGGCCAGGACCTCCACCGGGAAGCGCTCCACCCTGTTGCCGGCACCGGCCGTCAGGGCGTAACCCTTGTCGCCCACCACGACCTGCTCGACCCCGATGTCGCGCCGCGCGCCCCCCTGCGCCAGCGCCGCCTGCGCGGCGAGCGCGAGCAGCAGGACCACACAGGCGAGCGCGGCTCGGACGCGTCCGGCGCGCGGACCCGCGTGGCGGTCAAGACGCGCGGCGCGCGGCTGCGCCGCCACGGTCAGCGCCTCAGGAAGTTGTCTGAGATCAGTGCGTCCTGCAGGACGTGGAGCATGTCGAGCGCCTGACCGGTGCCGAGCGCCACCGACTCCGTGGCGTTGTCTGCGACCATGACGGGGATGCCGGTGGTCTCGCGGAGCAACTCGTCGAAGTTGCGCAGGAGCGCGCCGCCTCCCGTCATGATGATGCCGCGGTCGATGACGTCGCTCACCAGCTCGGGCGGCGCCTGCTCCAACACCCGCCGCACGCCGTCGGCGATCTTGGCGATGGGCTCCTTCAGCGCCTCGACCACGTCGCGCGTGGTCACGGCGATGCTCTTGGGGAGGCCGTTGATGAGGTCGCGGCCGCGGACCTCCATGGAGTCGTCGTCGGCGGGTCCCCGCAACATGGCGGCGCCGACATGGGTCTTCACGGTCTCTGCCGTGCGGTCACCGATGAGCAGGTTCTCCTTGTGGCGGATGTGCCTGATGATCGACTCGTCGAACTCGTTGCCCGCGATGCGGAGGCTCTCCGACACCACGATGCCCCCGAGCGAGATGATGGCTATGTCGGTGGTGCCGCCGCCCACGTCCACGATCATCGAGCCGGTCGGCTCGGCGATCTTCACGCCGGCGCCGATCGCAGCCGCCAGGGGCTCCTCGATGAGGAACGCCTTGCGGGCCCCCACCTCACGGGTGGCTTGCAGGACGGCGCGGCGCTCCACCTCGGTCACTCCGGACGGGACGCACACCATGATCTGGGGCTTGAAGAGCCGGCTCGGGCCCGTCAGGACCTTGCGCACGAAGGCCTGCAGCATCTTCTCGGTCAGATCGTAATCTGCGATCACGCCGTCGCGCATCGGACGCACCGCGACGATGTTGCCGGGGGTCCTGCCGAGCATGCGGTAGGCCTCTTCGCCCACGGCCTTCACCTCGCCGGTGTCGCGCACCATGGCGATGACCGAGGGCTCGCGCAGCATGATGCCCTTGCCTTTCACGTAGATGAGGACGGTCGCCGTTCCCAGGTCGACCCCCATCTCTTGACCGAGTTTGAAGAACATGCTCACTCCCGCCCCACGGGGCTCACGGCCGCACGACGCCGCCCGGGCCGAACCGACGCCCAACGGCACGCGGCCGCAGCGGACACCGGGAGACGGTCCACGAGCGCGTCGTGGTCTCGCGGTGCTTGAGTATAACGCCACTCACAGGTAGTGGGGACTCACCTCGCCGCCCGCCGAGGCGCACATCGCCGTTGCCGCCGCGTCGGGCGTGGTGCCCTCCACCACGCGCGAGCCGGGGTAGGCGGCGGCGAGCTCGCTCCTACTAATCTTGCGTGGCGGCTCGAGCTCCTCGTAGGCCGGTGCGCCGCCTCCCGGCAGGCGCCTGAGGCGCTGCGCGTAGACGTTGCCGCGGCGGGCGTCGCTGACGGCCACGACCTCCTCGCCTTGGGAGGCGTGCGTCCCCGCGACCGCGATCAGGCTCGAGACCCCTGCGACAGGCACCCCCCAGGCCCGGCCCAGGCCGCGTGCGGTCGCGACGGCCACTCGCGATCCCGTGTACGAGCCCGGCCCGACCCCGACGCCGATGAGCGCCACGTCGCGCGGGTCCACCCCGGCGGCCTCGAGGAGTGAGGCACTCGCCGTCACGATGAGGGCGGCGTGGGCGCGCCCGACGTCGTCCGCCGTGGAGGCCAGGACGCGCCCGTCCGCGTCGACGATGGCGAGCGCGAGGTGGTCGCCGGAGCAGTCGAGTCCCAGGGTGAGACCGTGGCGCGTCCGCGCAGCGGCGCCGCCGGCGGCGGTCGGCTGGGGGTCGCGGGAGTCGCTCACGAGTCGTGGCGCTCCCGCCACCTGGCCCAGCGCAAGAGACCGGCACCGGCCTCCGCCGCGGGGTCGGCGGCGCCCGGCGCGGCCGGAGGATCGGCGCTCCCGGCCGCCGCGGAGGAGAGACCGAACTCCAGCCACCAGGCCTCCGGGTAAGCGGCGAGGAGGTCCTCGCCCCACTCCACGACCACGAGGCGCGCGCGGGCCAGGTAGTCGTCGAGCATGGCGCCGGCCAGCGGCGCAGCCCCGCCGAGCCGGTAGGCGTCCATGTGCACGAGGGTGCCGGCCGGCGACGGGTACTCGTGCACGAGCGTGTATGTCGGACTGGTCACCTCGGCCATCACCCCAAGCGCCGCCGCCAGGCCCTTGGTGAAGGTCGTCTTGCCGGCGCCCAGCGGGCCGGACAGGAGCAGCAGCCCACCCACGGGGACCGACGCCACCGCGGCGCGCGCCAAGGCCTCGGTGTCCGCGAGACCGGCGAGCGGTGCGGCACCGGGCGGCGCGACGCCGGCACCGGCGCTCACGCGTCGCTCTGCTGCGCCCCGCCGACAGGCCAGGTCGCGGCGTCGCGCCGCACCCTGTTCACCATCAGACCCGCCAAGTCGGGGTCGGCGAGCCGGAGGTACAGCGTCTCGCCGTTCGGCAACCAGGCGGCAATCAGGGCATCGTCGGCCGCCTGCCAGCACGCCGCCGTGGCGCCCGCCAGCGGCGTGAGCTCGGGGTCGGACGCGGAGGCGGGGAGCGCGTCGGCGACCCCCGCCAGAAGGACCCCGGCGGCGTCCGTCCAGGCGCCGGCGCTCACGTACTTCTCCGCCAGGTACTCGTCGAGGACGGCCTGGCGCGAGAACGCCGGTTCCTCCGAGACGGGCTCCGGCTCCTCGGGGGTCTTGAAGAGGCCCAGGACCCCGTCCAGCAGCCCACCGCTCACGACCTGGTCGGCCACGAGGCGGGTGGCCTCGTACTCGCTGCGCAGTTCGACCAGCATGCGCTCGGCCTGGCTGAGCGCCTGCTCGAGCTGTAGCTGCAGCCCGCGCGACAGGCGCGGCAGGGCCTCCCGCTGCGAGTCGAGGTGATGAAGGATGCGGCGCACGGTGACCACGCCGTCGCTGTTCAGCTTGGAGACGGGCTCCAGCGCGAGCAGCGCGGCGTCGAGGCGCGCCGGGATGCCGGCAAGGGTCGCGTCGGCCTGTTCCTCGAGATCGTGGAGCAGCTCCGCGGCCCGCTTGAGGGTCTGGGCCGGCTCGCCCGCCTCGATGCGCTCGCGCGCGTCGGCGAGGAGCGCCTTGAGCTCAGCCCCCCTGGCGTCGCCCTCGAAGTGCGCGGCCCCCTGCGTCAGTCGCTTCAGCTCGTCGACCTGGTCCTGGCGCTGCGCCTCGCGCTCCTGCCGCAGCGCGGCCTGGAACTGCGCCAGGTCGGGGTAGCGCCCAAGCTCGAGCCCCAGGAGGCCACGCTGGATGTGCTCGATGAGCGGGTGGTTGCCCAGCGCCGTGGCCTCCTCGGCGAGGCGCATGAGACGGCTGCGGAGGCTGGCCGTCAGCTCGAGCCTGAGCGCGTCGACCTCGGTGGAGAGCGACGCCAGCTCCGCCTCGTCCACCAGCGCGGGCGGCCCGGGGTCGTCGTCGAGGAGGAGGCCGGCCACGGCCGAGGCGCTCTCCTGCTCCTGCAGGAGCCTCTCCACCTCGTGCCGGAGCGTGTCGGCGCGGTCGGTCAGGGTCGCCGTCACGGGCAGGCGCTCGAGCTGCGCCCGGATGGCGGTCAGCTGCGCGACGAGCCTCTCTGACGCCTCCGTGGCGCGCGCCGCCAGGCTCCGAGCGAGGTCCTCCTCGGCCTGACGCGCGGCGGAGACGAGGTCGTGCGCGACCGTGTTCTGCGACTGTGCGACGCGCAGGTGGTCGAACTCGGTGCGGAGCCGATCCACCTCCTCGCGGACGTCGGCGTCGTCGCCGCGCCGCAGGAGGGTCGACTCGAGCCGCGCCAGCAGCTCCGATTGCGCAGCGAGGCCGGCGGCCCGCTGCTCCTCCTCGTGCTGCAGGACCTTCTCCTGCTCGAGGGCCAGCTGGTGCAGGCGCCTGACGTGCTCGACGTCCGTGCGGTTGGGCAAGGTCGAGGCGAGGATGCCGAGGGTGACCCTCAGCGCCTGGTCCAGCTCGGCGGTGGCGACGTCGGGCCGCATCGTGGCCACCTGCGTGCTCAGCTCGCCGAGCTCCTCGCGCAGGTCCTCGCGCACGGCGCGCGTGGTCGCATCGAGGTCGGCGCGCATCCCCTCCAGGACCTGGGCCACCGAGCGTTCCGCCTCCAGCTCGGCCCTCAGCTCGGCCAGGCGGACGCCCAGCTCGGGAAGGTACTCGAACAGGTTGGCGTGGTCGTTCTCGAGCGTCCGCAGGTCGTGCAGCTCGGCGTCGATGTCGAGTCGGTGGCTGCGTTGCTGCTGCGCACCGTCGCCCGCGTCGGGCTCGGCCAGCGTGGGCTCCGAGGCGCCCTCCGCGAAGACGGTGAGCGCCGGCTCCTCGGTCGGGGCCGCGCCCGTGGGCGGCTGGGAGGGTGCCGCCTCGGCGGCGATCACCTGCTCGGTCGCCGGGCCGTCAGGGGGCAGCGCCTTGCGCAGCTCGCGAGCGAGGCGGTGGGCCCGCTCCAGCTCCGCCTGGACGAGATGGCGCTGCGCCTGGGCCGCCACGACCTGGTTGACGAGCGTCTCCAGGCGCCTGACGCTGCTCCCGCCCAGGCCGCGCACCTGCTCGAGGGCCTCCTGCACCACGGCGAGGTCGCGAGCCTGAAGCACGAGCTGGTCCTCCAGCTTCTGCTTGACGACGGCCAGTTGCGCCTCGGCGTCCGTGAGAAGGGCGGGTGCCTCGCGGCCGGCCGCGGCGTCGCCCTCGACCAGTTGCACCTGCGCGCGCAGCTTCTGCACCTCGGGCCACTCGAAGTAGAGGTTGAACGGTTTCAGCTCCGCCTGGAGGGCGGCCAGGCGCTTGGCCTGCACCTTCATGAAGTCGCTGCCGGCCTCGGAGGGCGTGCTCGCGCCGGCCGACGAGGTCGATATGCGGCCCAGGATGCTGGCAACCGTCTCCTTGGCCTGGGTGACCGGCATGAGCACCTGAAGCTGGCGGTAGACCTGCGACTTCATGACCTTCTCGATGTCCATCAGGTCGGCCGTGTCCGGCGAGCGGCCGAGCTGCCTGAGCCCGTCCTTGAGCGCCCGCGACACGATGCGGGGCGACAGCACCGCCTCGAGCTCCGTCACGGCGGTCTGGTAGACGGGGCTGACGGCAGCGTTCATCTAGCGCCGCGCCTCCAGCAGTCGCCCGCCGTTCGGCCGGGTCATGCTCAGAACTCCTCGTCCCAGTCGATGGTCGTGTGCCCGGTGCTGCCCTTGGGCTGGACGGCCGTCGCCTTGGTCTGCGTCCCCTTGCGGCCCCCTCCCAGGAGGCCGAACTGGACGCAGATGCCCCTCAACCCCACGATGGCGAGCACGAGGGCGATTAGGACGAGCAGGACCCACACCACCTGGCCGGTGAGGCTTCCGAGCATGGACCAGCGCCCCAGGTCGGGCAGCCAGCTCATGTCGACGGCCGTCCCGAGCAGGTTCGCGAGCCCCACCAGTGCCTGGTAGAACACGGGTACCAGCAGGAGGAACAGGCCCCAGCCGACGAGCCGCCAGTTGCGGTTGCTGCCGCCGAACGCCATGTTGAGGAGGACCAGCGGGAAGATCGCGAGGATACCGAGGATGAGGAACACGGCGTCGCGGGTGAGGCCGGTCCAGTAGCCGGCGACCGCCCCGTCGACCTCGTCCGCGAGGGTGGGGGTCCGGCCGGCGAAGGCGCCGCGGATCAGCTCCGTGCGGGCCGCGAGCAGGGTCGCGTCGGCCTGCGTGACGTCGGTCGCGCTCAGGTCGGAGAGGAGCTTCGCGGTGGACGCGCCCAGTTGCGGGTCGGCGTGCTCCAGCAGGGGGGCTACGCTCTGGGAGTACGTGGAAGTGGCTCGAGCCAGCGCTGCGGCGGCACCGCTCTGGTCGCCGCGGGCCACGGCAGCCGCCACGCGGGCCGTCTCCGCCTCGAGGCTCTGCAGGAGCCCGCCCAGGTCGTCGTAGCCGCGCGCCAGCAGCCGGGTCGCGGCCGCTGGGGCGGCGTCGGCGCCCACGCCCGCCGCTACCAGTTGGCGGGTGAGGTCCTCGGCCTTGGCGCGCTCCGCGGCCTCCGTGAGGGCCAACACGCGGGCGGCGACGGCCGCCTCGAGGGTCGCCTCGTCCGGCGTCCCGGCGAGCGCCTGGGCGCCGGCGGGGGCCGGCGCGTCCGCGGCAGCGGCGTCGGACCGCTGGTCCGGCTCTGTGGCCGTCTCCGGCGCGTCGGCGGAGGCTTGCGTGGCCGCGCCGGCGTCGGTGGCACCGTCGGCCTCGGCGGTCGCGGGCGCGCCCTGTGCGGGTGCGCCCTGTGCGGGTGCGGCTGGGAGCTCTTCCGGGGCCGGTTCGGCCGTCACCGTCGCGGAGCCGGCGCTGCCGCTCCGGGCGGCGGCCGCCAGGTCGGCGAGCGTGGCCCGCGCGGCCTGGGTGGAGGTGGCAAGCGCCGCTTCGTCGTTGCCGACGAGGGCCCTGGCGGCGTCGACGAGCTCGCGGTTGAGGGTGGGCGCCACGCGGGGAGAGTCCTGGACGAGCAGGGACTCGCCGTAGGCGGTTGCCAGGCTGACGTAGGCAGCGTCGGCGTCGGTCGTGGCCAGTTCGGTGGCGGTCGCCAGGTCCGCCGCGACCGATTCGGCGAGGCCCGCCTCGAAGGCGAGGCGGAGATCGGGACCCGTGGTCGCGGCCGTCACGGCCGCCGCCGCCTCGGGAGCGAACCCGATGCGCTCCGCCAGGTGGAGGAGCCGCGCCTTGGCGGTGGGCACGTCGCCGCCGCTCGCGGCTAGGTAGGCGGAGTCCATGACGAGGCGGCTGAAGCCACCTGCGAGCACGGCCGTCTGCACCGCCATGTCGGTCTTGCTCTGGTTGTCCACCGCCACGCGCGTGCGCTCGAACGTGCGCTCCATGGCCTGCACGAGCGTCGTGCTGGTCGCGTCGCGAGACAACGTCAGGAGCGCGTTGAGGGCCCGCTCGAGCTCGTCGCGCGCCTGAGCGCCGTCCTGCGGGACGCTGGCCGTGGCCACCTCGAGGTTCTCGATGGCGAGGTCGTAACGCTGCAGCACCGAGTCGTCCTGGGCGAACGCCACCGCCAGGAACGTGAGCACCACCATCACTCCGGTAGTAAGGGTCAGTTGACGCCGGATCATGCAGCCTCCTCGAGTGCGGCGCGTGCGTTAAGGACGGCACCGATGTTTACGTTTGGCGACGTGACGACGACGACCGTGTCCTCGCCGAAGGGGAACAGGAAGAGCACGCCGCCGGCGCGCTCCACCGACAGGGCGCGCAGCTCCCCCGAACGCGCCAACAGGTGACGGGACGAAACTATCAGACCCGGCAAGGCGCTGGCGGTCACGCCTTCGCCGCGCTCCAACACGACCTCGAGGCGCCTGACGACGACGACCTGCCTGACGCTCTCGATCTCCCCGAAGAGCCTGACGGCGGTGTCCTGCGCGGGTTCGGCCAGGCGCGTGACGACCTTGGGCGGTGGTGCGGCCGACGCCGCCCGGCGCCGGGTGACGGGGCGGACGCCCTCGGGCGTCCTGCCGAGGAGGCGCCCGGGAGGCAGGTCGCTGACGTTCGCGACGGTGCCGCCGACGCCCTTTATCGCCGGGGCGGCGGGGCTCGGCGGTGCCGCCGGCGCGCTTGGTGGGTCGGCCGCGGCGCGCTCAGCGGTGAGGGTCAGGATGGCGCGCTCGGCGTCCGCCTCGGCGATCAAGGCGTCCGCCACGGGTGTCGGTTGCCCTGACCCGAGGCTCGGGTGCGCTGCAAGCTCGTCGGCCAGCCGCTTCAGGGTGCTCTTCAACCCCTCGCGGGGCAGGGTGCGGGCCAGCTCCTTGCGGACGGCGCCGGCCAGCAGGTGCCGCATGGCGCCGACCGTGATGGTGTCGCTGCTCTGGTTCTTGGTCCTGAGAGCGTCCTCGAGGATGGTGTGCGCGACCCTCGGCGAGACGAGAGCGGAGAGCGCCGCATGCGTGTACCTGTAGACGTCGTTAGGCATGCCCCTCCTTCCCGTCCTCGCTGCGGAGCATAGTGCCGGCACGCGCCTCCGGGGTGTGAGATTTTCCGTTGGGGAGCGTCTCCGTGGGCCGCCTCGCCGTCTCGCGCGCAGGTTTGCGGGTCAGCCGCTGACGGCGTTGCCGTGGTCGTGCGGCCCCTCCAGGGCGCGAGCCAGACCTTGGGCCACGGAGAACGCGTCGCCGTAGCGCATGCGGGCCGGACCGACCAGCGTCAGCTGCCCGGTGGTGCGGCCGAGCGAGAAGGCCGCGGCGAGGCGCGCCACCCTGTCGTCGAGTTCCAACGTCAGGCTTCCGTCCTCCTGCGCTCGCGGCTCCTCCTCGAGCTGCTCGAGCGCGGAACGCACGAAGGCGGGGTCGGCCCCCTCCGGCTCCGCCAGCAAGAGCCCGATGCCCTCCCTGAACACCCGCGGCGGCTGCAGGTCGCTCCAGGCGGCGGCGAGTGCCTGCAGGGTCCTGCCCAGCTCGGCCTCGGCGCGGCGCGCTATGTCGAGCAGCGCGGCGGGGACCTCGCCGACGGGTTGCGAGAGCTGCCGCAGGTTGCGCTCCGCGTCGTCGATGACGTCGTCGTCCGGGACGGGATCGACGGTCACCCCGAGCTGCCGCACGAGCCCGTTCTCGAGGATCACCACGGCCAGCATCCGGTTGGCGCTGAGGGGTGAGAGGTGGATCTCCAGGATGTTCAGCTTCGCGTCCGCCGGCAGCCGCAGCGTGACGGCGTAGCCGGACAGCTCGGCCGCCAGGCGGGAAGCCAGGTTGAAGAGGTCGTCTCCGACGGCGCCCCGCAGCCGCTCGTCGAGCTGCGCCCGCTGAGGCGCGGCGAGCGGCTTGGGAGGCAGGAAGCCCGTGGCGTACGTCCTGAACCCGAGCGCGGTGGGGATGCGGCCCGACGACGTGTGAGGCTGGTGCAGGAGTCCGGCGTCCTCCAGAGAGCCGAAGTCGTAACGCACCGTGGCAGGGCTGACCTCAAGCCGCGCCGCGATGTGCGACGACGCCACCGGGTGGGCGGTGGCGATGTACGCCTCCGCAACCAGTTCCAGCACCCTGGCGCGCCGTTCCTTCATGGGGGAGATGTTACCACCGGGTCGATGACGCCCGCGTAAGCGGTCGCCCGCGGGTCTTCAACCCGACGACTCCAGCTGCAGCACCCGCTGCAGGTGGCGCTCCTCCACCGGCATGACGCTCAGGCGGTTGCCTCGCGCTAACAGCTGCATTCCCTCCAGCGCCGGGTCGCTCCGCATCTCCTCGAGCGTCACCGGCCGCCGCAGCGCGCGCACGGGCTCGAGGTCCACGAGGAACCAGCGCGGCGCGCCGGTCGTGGCCTTGGGGTCGAAGTACTCGCTGGCGGGATCGAACTGGGTGGCGTCGGGGTACGCGCCGCTGGCCACCCGCGCCAGCCCGACCACCGCGGGGATTGCCGTGCTCGAGTGGTAGAAGAGGACGAGGTCGCCCTCGCGCATGTCGTCGCGCATGAAGTTGCGCGCCTGGTAGTTCCGCACGCCGTCCCAGGGAGTGCGGCCGTCGTCCACCAGCGCCTGGTACGGGTAACAGTCGGGCTCCGATTTAACCAACCAGCTGCGTGCCATGGGCGACTTTAAACCGCTCACTCCCACTCGATGGTCGCGGGTGGCTTGCTGGTGATGTCGTACACCACGCGGTTCA
>CAYNNL010000014.1:0-38603 GCA_964398765.1 uncultured bacterium
TTGCCGCCGGCGTGAAGCCCATCCTCGGGCTCGAGGCCTACGTCGCCTCGGGCTCTCGCTTCGAGAAGCGCCGCGGCTCCAACCGCCTCGACGGCGGCTACTTCCACCTCACCCTCCTCGCCAAGGACTTCAAGGGCTACCAGAACCTGTGCCGCCTCAGCAGCCGCGCCTACCTGGAGGGGTTCTACATGAAACCCCGGGTGGACCTCGAGCTGTTGCGGGAGCACTCCGAAGGGGTCATCGCCCTGTCCGGCTGCCTCGGCGCACAGATCCCCCGCACCATCCTCGACGTGGGGCCGGACGCCGGCGAGAAGGTCCTGCTGGAGCACCTAGGGATCTTCGGCGACGACTTCTTCGTCGAGCTGCAGGACCACGGGCTCGAGGAGCAGCGGCGCCTGAACCCCATCCTGAAGGAGTTCGCCACCAGGCACGGGATAGGCATGGTGGCCACCAACGACGGGCACTACGTGCGCAAGGAGGACGCGCACGCGCACGACGTGCTGCTCGCCATCGGCACCAAGGCGCTGGTGAGCGACGAGGACCGGATGCGGTTCCCGTGCGAGGAGTTCTACGTCAAGAGCCCCGCCGAGATGGCGGCCGTCCTGCCCGAGGCCGACTACCCCGGCGCCCTCGACAACACCAACCACGTGGCCGACCTGTGCGACGTGGAGCTGCCCATCGGGAAGAAACGCGTCTACCAGATGCCCGAGCTCCACCTGCCCGCCGGCGTCACGCTCGCGGAACAGCTCCGCACGGACGCCTACCGCGGCCTCATGCGGCGCTACCCGCACGTTACCGAGGCTGTCATGCGCACCTACGCCGCCGTGTGCGGGGTGGCGGCCGCGGCCACCGCGCCTCTCGCCGACGTGCTCCTCGGCGTGGCCCGGGCGGGCGAGGCGGGGTTGAGGCCCGCCGCCGAGGGTGAGAACTTCGGGCGCTACGACTACCCTCACCTCGAAGAGTTCCTCGCAGGCGAGGTGGACGAGGCCGTCAAGACGGCCATGGCCCGCGTGGAGTTCGAGCTCGGCGTGATCATCGCCATGGGCTTCCCCGACTACTTCCTCATCGTGGCCGACTTCATCAACTGGGCCAAGCAGCGCGGTATCGCCGTGGGCCCCGGCCGCGGCTCGGGCGCCGGCTCGATCGTGGCGTACGCCCTGGGCATCACCAACATCGATCCCCTGAAGTTCGGGCTCCTGTTCGAGAGGTTCCTCAACCCCGACAGGGTGAGCATGCCCGACTTCGACATCGACTTCTCCGACGTGCGGCGTGGCGAGGTCATCGACTACGTCCGCGAGAAGTACGGCCACGACAAGGTGGCCCTCATCGCCACCTTCGGCACGCTCGCGTCGCGCGCCGCCATCAAGGACGCCGCGCGGGTGATGGAGGCCTCGTTCGCGGAGGCCGACAAGGTCGCCAAGCTCGTGCCGCTCAAGTTCGGTCGCAGCATCTCCATCGACGACGCCCTGAAGGAGGTGCCCGAGCTCAGGGACGCCTACGAGGCGGGCGCCAAGGAGTACGTGGACGTGGCCCGCCAGCTGGAGGGCCTCACGCGCCACGCGTCGGTGCACGCCGCCGGCGTGATCATCGCGCGCCACGAGGTCGTCGAGTTGGCGCCCGTGTTCCGCGTGGGCGACGGCCCGGTCGTCTGCCAGTACGACATGGGCTCCACCGAAGAGCTCGGGTTCATCAAGATGGACTTCCTGGGCCTGCGCACGCTGTCGCTGATCGAGGCCGCCGTCCGCATCGTGAAGGAGTCCCGCGGCACGGAGCTCGACCCGGACGCCTTCCCCGAGGAGGACGCCGAGACCTTCGAACTGCTCGCCCGCGGCGAGTCGTCGGGCGTGTTCCAGTTCGAGGGCTCGGGCATGATCGACACCCTCAAGCGCCTCAAGCCGCGGCGCATCCAGGACCTGATCGCCGTGGGCGCGCTCTTCCGGCCAGGGCCCATGGAGAACATCCCCACCTACATCAGGCGGCACCACGGCAAGGAGCCCGTCGACTACTCCGATTTCCCGGGTTCCGAGAAGCTCCTCGCTCCCATCCTGGAGGAGACGTACGGCATCCCCGTCTACCAGGAGCAGATCATGCAGATCGCCCAGGTCGTCGCCGGTTACACCCTGGGAGAGGCCGACCTGCTGCGGCGGGCCATGGGCAAGAAGAAGGTCGAGGAGATGGTCAAGCACCGCTCCGTCTTCCAGGCCGGGGCGACGGCCAAGGGCATCGCGGAGGCCGAATCGGCCCGCATCTTCGACCTGCTAGAGCGCTTCGCGAACTACGGTTTCAACAAGTCGCACGCGGCCGCGTACGCGGTCCTGTCGTACCAGACGGCGTACCTCAAGGCGCACTACCCCGTCGAGTTCGCCGCGGCCCTGCTCACCGTCGAGCGCGGCGACTCCGAGAAGGTGGCGCAGTACGTGGCCGACGCGCGCCACATGGGCGTCGAGGTCCTGGCGCCCGACATCAACGCCTCGCGCGGCGACTTCACCCCCGTGGACGGCGTGGTGAGGTTCGGGCTCTACGGCATCAGGAACCTGGGCGACGGCGCCGTCGATCACATCGTGGCCGAACGCGACCGCGGTGGGCCGTTCAAGGACCTGTTCGACTTCTTCCGCCGGGTCGACACCGCCGTCGTCAACAAGCGCGCCGCCGAGCACCTGATCAAGTCGGGCGCCATGGACAGGCTGGCGGCCGCGGCCGGGCGCGAGGGCGCCGCCGGCAGGCACCTGCTGCTCGCCAACCTCGAGACGGCCATGCGCTGGGGCGCCGCCGAACGCGAACAGGCCGCCTCGGGCCAGATGAGCCTGTTCGGGGTCGAGGAGGTGGCGCCGCCCACCCTTAGCGAGGCGCCGGAACTCGACGACCTGACCCTGCTCCGCTACGAGAAGGAGGCTCTGGGCCTCTACATCAGCGCTCACCCCATGGCGTCTTACACGGGGCTGGCGGACGCCGCCTCGGTGAGCGTCGAGGCGATCGATCGGCGCTACCGCGCGTTCCAGCAGGACGGCGGCACGGGCAGGCTCCGGCTGGTGCTGGCCGGACTGCTCCAGAACGTGGTCAAGCGGCCGACACGCAAGGGCGGGATGATGGCGCGCTTCGAGGTGGCCGACGAGACCGGCGCCCGCGAGGTGCTGGCGTTCGGCCGTACCTACGACTCCGTGGCGCCCTTGCTCGAGGAGGACGCCCCCGTCGTCGCGCTGGTGGAGCTGAGCGAGGAGGGCGAGGGGGTGCGCGTCGTGGTGGAGCGCCTCATCAGGTGGGACACGCGGTCGGCGTCGAGCGGCGGCGCGCCCGAGGTGGCCCTACTCGACTTCGACCTCGACCAGGTCGGGCGCGAGCAGCTCCTGGAGCTCAGGTCGCTCCTAGACGAGCACGCGGGCAGGACACCGGTCAGGCTGGCACTTCAGGTTGACGACGACGTGGTGTTCTACGACCTCGACGGCGCCGCCATCGACCAGGGGGCGCTCGACGAGCTCAGTACCAGCTGCCCGTGGCTGCGAACTCGTGTGACGCTGGACCGCACGGCGCTCCTGGCCGACCGCGGCCAGAACCAGTGGCAGCAGCGGCGGGCCGAGGCGGTGGCCGAGACGCCGTTCTGAGCCGCCCTGCGTGGCCCGGCGAAGCGGATCAGTCGGCAGCCACCAGCCGCCGCGTCACGTCTATCTGCGTGGCAGCCATCTTGAATGCCTGCGCGCTCGTGGCCGCGTTGTAGCCCGTGGCGTAGTCGATGACGCCCTCGCCGTAGAGCTCCGCCAGGTGCGCGTCGAACGCTCGCATGCCGTCAAGCGTTGCCTCCTGCAACACGTCGTACAGCTCGGGGGTGCGTTCCGGGTCGCGCACCAGGTCCTTGACGCGCAGCGTCCCCTTCAGGATCTCGGTCGCGGCCACGCGGCCGCCGCCGTTGGCCCTCGGCAGCAGCCGCTGGGCGACGATGCCCACGAGCGACTCGGCGAAGAGCACGCGCGCCGTGTCGCGCTCGTGTGGCGGGAACAGCTCCATCATGCGGTTGATGGTCCTCACCGAGTCTTGCGTATGGAGCGTGCTGAACACGAGGTGGCCGGTCTGCGCCGCGCTCAGCGCGGCGGCCGCCGTGGCGTGGTCCCTGATCTCGCCGATGAGGATGACGTCGGGGTCCTGCCGCATGGCGGCCACCAGCGCCTCGGAGAAGGACGGCGCGTCCACGCCGAGCTCGCGCTGCACCACGATCGAGTTGGCCGAGCGGTGCAAGTACTCGATGGGGTCCTCGACCGTCACGATCATCCTGGAGTGCGCAGTGTTGATCTCGTGCACGATGCGCGCGAGCGTCGTCGACTTCCCGGAGCCGGTGGGGCCGGTCACGAGCACGAGGCCCTTCTCCTGGTCCTTGAAGTAGTCGATCGTCTCCTGCGGGAGGTTGACGACCTGTAGCGAGGCTTCGTCAGAGTTCACCACGCGGAGCACGGCGCTGACGCTGCCGCGCTGCCTGAAGATGTTGACGCGGAAGCGGCCCAGGCCGTTCACGGCGTAAGCAAGGTCGACCTGCTGCTTGGCCTCGAAGGTGGCCTTGTGGCGCTCGTCGCACATGAGGTCCACGAGCGCGTCGGTGAACTTGGGGGTGATGCGGGCCTCAGTGACCGGTATGAGCTTGCCGCTCACGCGGGCCATGGCGGGCAGCCCGGCGTGCAGATGTACGTCGGATGCCCCCCGCTCGACGATCTGTTGCAGCAAGTCGTTGAAGTGCATGCCTCGATGCTAGCGGCGGACCATGACGGCGTTCTTTCACGCCCCGAAGCGCCGGCGACGCGACCCGGAGCGCGCCAGCCGTTAGACTGCTGAGCCATGACGGAACTCAACCACACGACCAGCGCCTCTCATGGACGGGCGTCAGCCCACCGGAGCCGCGCCGGATGACCCGCGTCGCCGCACTCGCCTTACTCCTAGCCGTGATCGTCGGGAGCGGGTTCTGGCTAGCGCGTGACCGCGCGACGGCGAACCCCGCCGACACGGGCGCCACCGCCACCACCGAACTCGTGAGCAGCACCACCCAGCAGACGGGCGAGGACGCGGCAAGCGCCGCCGCGGACGCCACGGTCGACGACGCACCGGAGGCCGGCGAGGCCGGGACCGCGGCCGACCCGGAGGCGGCACCCGCGCCCGACCAGGCCGCGGAGGCCGAGCCGGACACCGAGCCGACGCTCCCGGACGGTTACCAGGCGCTCGCGTACCTGACGGACGCGCCCGTGCAGGCGTTCGACGCGCCGCAGCAGGTGCTCGAACCCGGCCTCGACTACGCCGCCGTGCTCCGCACCAACCGCGGCGACATAACCGTCGACCTGTACCCCGACGCGGCACCCAACACCGTCAACAACTTCGTCTTCCTCGCGCTGAACCACTTCTACGACGGCGTGCCGTTCCACCGCGTCCTCGAGGGCTTCATGGCTCAGACCGGCGATCCCACGGGCACGGGTCGCGGCGGGCCGGGCTATCAGTTCGACGACGAGATCGCGCCCGACCTGCACTTCGACTCACGCGGCGTCCTGGCCATGGCGAACGCCGGCAAGGACCCCAGCGGCGCCGGCACGAACGGCTCGCAGTTCTTCATCACGTTCGAGCCGACACCGTGGCTCGACGGCAACCACACGATCTTCGGCCACGTGACCGCCGGCGACGCGGTGCTCGACGCCATCACGCGCGTCGACCCGGGCACGCCCAGCGTGATCGCCTTCTTCGACGAGCCCGCCGGCGACCTCGCCGCGCAGGGCATCGACCTACAGGCGGCGGAGGGCGAGACCGTGGGCGAGGCCGTCGAGGCCCTGCTCGGCACCATGCCCGTGGCGGGTCAGTCCTTCAACCTCGCCGGCTTCGTGGTGGCCGTGGGCCAGGCAGGCGGGCAGCCGGCGTTCGGCTTCTTCAGCACGCCCGATCAACTCGACACCGTGGTGATCGCCGTAAGACCACGCGACTGACGGACCGGTCGTAGGGCCGGCCGGTGCGGCTCGACCGCGACCGGCACGGACGGAAAGGGTACCCCCATGAACGAACTACTCGAAGGTTTCAGGAGCGTTGAGCCCCTCGCCGCGGAGCGCAGGACCAACTTCCCGCGGGCCGAGGAGGTCCTTGAGGACGGCGCCGAGTACCGCGCCGTAGTCAGCACCAGCAAGGGCGACATCGTCCTGGAGCTCTACGCCGACAAGGCCCCCAGGACGGTGAACAACTTCGTCTTCCTCGCCCTGAACCGCTACTACGACGGCATCGTCTTCCACCGCGTGCTCGAGGACTTCATGGCCCAGACGGGCGACCCCACCGGCACGGGCACCGGCGGGCCGGGCTACACGTTCGCCGACGAGTTCCACCCCGACCTGCGTCACACGGGCGTGGGCGTCTTGAGCATGGCGAACGCCGGCCCCGGCTTCAGGAACGAGGGCACGAACGGCTCGCAGTTCTTCATCACCTTCACCGACACGCCTTGGCTCGACGGGAAGCACAGCGTCTTCGGCAGGGTGATCGGCGGGGCCGACGTGCTCGACAAGATCCAGCGCGTCGACCCGAGCCGGCGCGGCGGCGCCCAACCGGACCGCATGGAGTCCGTCACCATCTACGCCCGCTGAGGCAGCGGCTGCCCCGGAGCCGCCCTGTTGACAAGCGTGCGCCCCGAACAAGGGCGCACGCTCTCGTTCCTGCGGTGAGGGGATCGGCGCTCAGGCCAGCGGCGCGACCTTCAGCAGGCGCTGCTCGTGAGCATGACGCAGGTGGTTCACGAACGCCTCGACCGGGACGCCCTTGCGTTCGGGCTCCTGGCGGCTGCGGAACGACACCTCCTCGGCGGCCTCCTCCTTGTCGCCGACCACGACGATGTAGGGCACCTTGTATAGCTCGGCGTCGCGGATCTTGGCGTTCATGCGCTCGTTGCTGTCGTCCACCTCGCTGCGCAGCCCGGCCGCCTCGAGGCGGTCCTGCAGGCCACGGGCGTAGGCGGCGTGCCGGTCGGCAATCGGCACGATCCGGACCTGCTCCGGCGCCAGCCAGACGGGGAAGTCGCCGGCGAAGTGCTCGATGAGGAAGCCGATGAAGCGCTCGTGGGTGGAGAGCGGCGCGCGGTGGAGGCAGAGCGGGGTACGCCGCTCGTTGTGCTCGTCCACGTAGGTGAGGTCGAACCGGGCCGGCTGCGCGAAGTCGACCTGGTTCGTGGCCAGGGTGAACTCGCGCCCGATGGCGCTCCTTATCTGCACGTCGATCTTCGGGCCGTAGAAGGCTGCCTCGTCCTCCTCCTCCACGAACGGGACGCCGGCGGCCACCAGCGCATCACGCACCATCGCCTCGGTCTTGACCCACAGCTCCGGCTGGTCCACGTACTTCTTGCCGAGGCCCTCCTTGGAGTGCTTGGAGAGGCGCATGACGTACTCGTCGATGCCGAAGAGGTCGAAGTACTTCGTGTAGAGGTCGATGACGGCGAGGAACTCCGCCTCGAACTGCTCCTCCGTGCAGTAGATGTGCGCGTCGTTCATCTGCATGGAGCGCACGCGCATCAGGCCCATGAGCGCCCCGGAGTCCTCGTAGCGGTAGCAGGTGCCGTACTCCGCCAGCCTGAGCGGCAGGTCGCGGTAGCTGTGCTGGCGCGCCGCGTAGATCTTGTGGTGGAACGGGCAGTTCATCGGCTTGACGTAGTACTTCTCGCCGTCCTCGAGCACCATCGGCGGGTACATCGACTCGGCGTAGTACGGCAAGTGACCCGACTTGACGAAGAGCTGCTCCTTGGTGAGGTGAGGGCTGCGCACGCGCTTGTACCCGGCGGCCTCCTCCGTCTCCTTGGCGAGCCTCTCGATCTCCTCGACCATGATGGCGCCGCGCGGCAACCAGAGCGGCAGGCCCGGGCCGACGTCCTCGTCGAGGACGAAGATGTCGAGCTCGGCGCCCAGCTTGCGGTGGTCGCGGCGCTTCGCCTCCTCCAACTGCCAGAGGTGGTGCTCGAGCTCCTCCTTGGTGGCGAAGGCCACGCCGTAGATGCGTTGCAGCATGGGGCGCGACTCGTCGCCGCGCCAGTAGGCCCCTGCCACGCTCATGAGCTTGAAGCTCGGCGGGACGGCGCCCGTGCGCGGGAGGTGCGGGCCGCGGCACAGGTCGGTGAAGCCTTGCTTGCCGCCCTGCTCGTAGAAGCTGATCGGTTCGCCGACGGGCAGGTCGGTGATGAGCTCCACCTTGTAGGGGTCGCCCTGCGCCTCGAAGCGGCCGAGGGCCTCGCTCCTCGGCAGCTCGTACTTCACGAGCGGCAGGTCGGCGGCCACGATGGCGCGCATCCGCTCCTCGATGGCGGTGAGGTCCTCGGGGGTCAGCGAGCGCGGCAGGTCGAAGTCGTAGTAGAAGCCGTTCTCGATCACGGGCCCAACGCCCATCTTCACCGACTCGGGCGCGAAGCCCTCGGCCACGAACATCTCGCGCACCGCCTGAGCCATCACGTGCGCCAGCGTGTGGCGCGCGAGGAACATGGCGTCGGTGTCGCGCTTCGTGACGACCTCGACCCGAGCCCCGCCGGGAACCACGCTCTGAAGGTCGGAGAGGCGCCCGTCGACGCGCACGCCGAGGGCGGCCTTGGCGAGCCCCGCGCCGATGGCGCCCGCCACGTCGGCGCCGGTGGCGCCGTCGGGGACGTCGAGCCGCTTACCGTCGGGTAGAACCACGAACATATCTCACCTGTGCCGTTCTGGTGGCCGCACCTTGAGCGCGGCCGCGTGTCCTTGTCTGGGGGCGCCGGGAGCCCGGCAGGCCGATGCGAGCGTCGGTCAGGCCGCCGCGGCGGCCCGCCGGGGCGTTCGCCGAGCGCCGGCGCGCCCGGGGACCTGGCTGAGTTGGCCGTGCCGGACAGCGTGCTGCACGGGCCGATACTACCACGCGGCCCCCGCGCGGCCGCGAGCCCTGGTAAGCTCTCGCTCATGCATATCGTGGCGCTGGTCACGGAAGACGCCGACCTGGTACACGCGCTCCGCGACTTCCACGACGAAGCGGGGCGCTTCCTGCTCCACCCCGTCCCGGACGGCTCCATGAGCGACCTGCTCAGGGCGCTGCCGCGGCTCGGTTTCGCGGGTGCTCTCGTGCTCGACGAGGCGCGGCAGGCCGAGGCCAAGGCGCTCGCCGCCCGCAGCTCGCTGGACGCCGACGACCTCGGCGCGGCTGACACGCTCACCGTCACGCAGGCCGGCGTCATGGCCGATCACGCCTTCGGGCGCGCGCTGAGCGCCATGCTCGCCGACCGGCGCTGGCACGCGGACGGCGCCCACGCCGTGGTGCTCGGCGCCGGCCCGTACGCAAGGGCCGCGGCGCGCGAGCTGGCGCGCCTCGGGGTCGCGTCGCTGGCCATACTCGCTTCCGATCGCGTGACGGCCGAGAGGGCCGCGCCGGTGGCCGCTGGCACCAACGTCTACGCCCGCTCCCTGTCGGACCCGCTCTGCGCCACCCTCCTGGAGCGCGCCGACCTGGTGGTGAGGGTCGACGCGTCCGCCCGGGTGCCGGACGATCAGCTCGGCCCGCACCTCACGGTCGTCGACCTTGCCGACACGGCCGTCTCGGACCTCCGCAGCCGCGCCCTGGCCCTGGGGGCGCTCACGTTCAACCGGCGCGACCTGGAGGCGTACCGCTTCGAGCTCGCCCTCAGTCAGATACTGGGCGGTTCGGTTGGGCTCGAACCGATCCTGACCCTCTTCCACGGCCTCTGAGGCCGCGGGTCTTCGTCGCACTGTCGGCTGCGCTCATCAAACCTGCCGTCCGGGCTGCGACACTCGGCTTGGTGAAAGCGCGCCCTGCACTCCTCCGCCTGGCACTCGCCTTGTACATCCTGGCCGTCGCTGCCGGCGTTCACGCTCAAGGCACCGCCGCGGCTGGGCCCTACTACCGGCTCCCCGGCGCCTCCGCCACCATGAGCCAGGACGCCATCACCATCGTCTACGGGCCGTACCACGAGACCTACGTCCCGGGGCTCGGTTGGCTCTCCAACATGAGCGCCGACCCGCCCGTCCTGGTGGACGACCAGGTGCTCGTGAACGCCTCGGTGCTCGACGCTCTGGGTGTCGAGGCCCCACGCCTCGAGGGGATCCGCTTCTCGGGGGGCGCCGAGGTGCGCCTCGTGCTCGACCTGGCCGGCCTGGGCGTGTCGGAGCTGGCCGCGCTGCGGAGCGGCGGTTCGCGCGAGGCGGGCGTTCCGCTGATGCTGGAGCTGCCTCCCCTCCTCCTGCCTGCCGAGGCGCAGGACGACGTGGCGGGGTTGGAGCTGTCGCTCGACCCCACCCCCACCGGCACGTCGCTGCGGTTGAGCGGACCCGCGTTCGACTACGGCGTGTTCCCCCTCGAGGACCCGACGCGGCTCGTCATCGACGTGACGCCGCGCCGCGACCTGAGCGAGCTGGTGGAGGTGGAGCGCGAGGTGGCGCCCGGCGTCCTCTACCGGCGCTACCGCGTCTTCGCGGCGAGCGGGCCCAGCGTGGTTCACCTCGTGAGCATCGCGCCGGGCGCCGGCGAGTTGCGCGTCGTGGGCGAGAGCCGCGTGCCGCGCACCGTGTCTCAACTCGGCGACGGGGCGCTCGTGGCCCTGAACGCCGGCTACTTCGACACGAGCGACTACGCGGCGATAGGCCTGCTGAAG
The DNA here is from genome assembly GCA_964398765.1 of uncultured bacterium. Taxonomy (GTDB): domain Bacteria; phylum Deinococcota; class Deinococci; order Deinococcales; family Trueperaceae; genus JAAYYF01. The sequence goes on from CAYNNL010000014.1 coordinate 10,610, forward strand.
GTCGACTACGGGCTCCTGTCGCTGCCCAGTCGAGGCCGGGCCAGCGTTGGCTTCTCCCCCGCCGGTCCGCCGTTGATCGACCGTCTCGACGCGGACGTGCGGCTCCACACCGCCAAGGGCCTCCTCAGGGTGGGCGCCGCCAACGGCGACGGCGTGACGGTGACGACCACGCCCGGCGCCCTCACGGGCGCGCCGACGCAGGGTGTCCTGGTCGTCCGCGACGGGATCGTGGTGGAGAACAAGGTGGGACCGCGGCTGGCGCCCGCAGACGGGTTCGCGCTGGCCTACCCCCCGACGAACAGGGAGCTGGCGCTGCTCGACACCGGTGACGCCGTCGCGCTCGACACGAACCTGACCCCGACGGGGTTCGAGGTCGCGCGCTACGCCGTGGAGGCCGGACCGCTGCTCGTGCAGGGCGGCGTCGCCGCCTATGACCCCAGCGCCGAGGGTTTCGCTTCGGGGCAACGGATCCTCGACGGGCTGACGCAGCAGGCCGCGATCGGGGTCATGCCCGACGGCACCACGCTGCTCGTGGTGGCCGAGACGATGCGAGCCGAGGACCTGGTGTCACTCTTCCTCGGCCTCGGCGTCGACCGGGCCATGCGGTTCGACAGCGGCAGCAGCACGACGCTCCTGGTCGACGGGAAGCTCATGAACCGCACCACGGAGCGCAAGGTCGTCAGCGCCGTGGTGTTGGTGGCGGCGAGCGCCTCCCGCTGAACCCGACGAAGCCCGGCGCGCCCCCCGTCCGCGGCGAGGCGCCCCGCGCCTCTAGGCGGCAACCCACGCCGCTACGGCCGCCCGTCCGGGCGGCCCTTATACTTCCAGTCCCAGATGCCCACGCTCCGCGCCCAGCCCGTCAGCACGGCCCGGCGACCTCCCCTCGCGCGAGTGCCGCTCGTGTCGTTGGCCATCCTGCTCGCCGCGGGGTGGGGCTGCGCGGCGGCGGCGGAGCAGCAAGCGTCCGTCGTCATCGGGGTCGGCAACCAGCTCGTGGCGGGCGCGTGGAACCCCCTCCGCGTGGTCACCCGCGACCTGCCGGCCGGCACCTTCACCGCCGTGCTGGACGTGGGCACCCTGAAGGGCGGCGAGGTGCCGGTCACCGTGAGCCACGAGCTCCGCGGCGGCGGCGGCGTGCATACACTCGAGACGGACCTCTACGTCCCCCCGTTCAGGTCGGTGGCGTGGCGCGTTGTCACCGGCGACAGGGTGGTGGCCAGCGGTTCGCTCGGCAGTCGCGACTCGGACGAACGTCCGCTCGTGCTCATGCTGCTGGAGCGGGGCGCTCCCCTGCCCGCGGTGGGCGCCGGTAGCGAGTGGGCGGGCGCCCGTCTAGTGGAGGTCACCCCGGCCGACCTGCCCGTGACGCCCGCCGCCTTCGGTGGCGTTGTCGGCCTCCTGGTCGCCCACCCTGATCCGCCGCTGGAGGCGCTCGTGGCGGCCGCGGTCGCCGGCGCCAAGGTGGTGCTCAGCGGCGAGCCGTCCACCTACCCGGGGCCCGTTCAGGCGCTGCTCGGACCGAGCGGCGTGGCCAGGCTGGGCGCCGGTTGGCTCGTCGCCGGTGGCGCCGAACCGGCCGCGGGAGGGCTGGTCACGGTGCGGCCGGCCGAGCTGCTGACGGCCGCGCTGGGCCAGCCGCTCGTGGCGCCGCCAGAGCCTGCACCGCTCCGCACGGTCGCGATAGGCGTGGCGGCCTACGCGGCCGCGCTCGTGCTGCTGCTCCGCTTCGGGGGCCCGCAGGGCCTGCTGGCAGCCCTTCTGGTGGCGGCGCTGGCCGGCGGCGCGGCCTGGACCTTCACCCGGCCTCCCACCGGGCAGTACGAGGGTGGCGTGGCCGTGGGCATCGTCGGCGGCGGCCTGGCCCTACTGCACGAGGCGAGCGAACGCCTGACCCTACCGCCCGGCATCCTGGAGTTCCCACCGGGTGCCAGTCCCGCGCAGCCCCGCAGCTACGTGGCGGACGACGCGGGCGTCGGCGTGCCCACCGGGGCTTGGCGCCAGGTGATCATGTGGTCGCCCCCGCGAGCCGTGAGCGCTCCCCTCGAGGTGACCGGCGGGGCGGTCCGTAACCTCTCGGCCGGCACCCTCGGCGGCCTGTACGTCGTGGGGCTCGGGGCGCAACCCGACGTCCCGCCCGGAGCCGAGCTCCGGCTGGGGCCCGGTGAGCTCGACTCGTTCCCGCCGGAACGCGCCGCCGCGTACGCTGCCCTGGTGGGGCTCCTTCCTTACGGGACGCTGGTGGCGACGAGCGGCTGTGGCACCGGCGCTTGCGTGGTGTGGCTCAGCGACACGGCGTTCGGCGCGGCCCCGGGCGGGCCGTCGGCCGCAGCGGTCTCGGACCGGGGCCCGGGGTGAGGCTCGTGGCGGCCGTGGCCGCGCGCCTCATGCGCTCCGACCTCGCGCAGGCCGCGGCGCTCATGCTGGCCGCAGTGGCAGCCGCCCTGATCGCGAACTGGCCGTACGGCGGCGCCCGGGTGAACGAGTCGTGGGCGGCCGTGGCGCCCCTACGGTCGAGCGCCATGGCCCTGCTCGGGGTAGCGTTCGGTGCCCGGCAGGCCGTGAGCTTCGGTGGGCCGACGGCGGGCGCCGACGTCGATCCCGCGGTCACCGCGCAGTCCGGCGGAGCGTTCGTGACCTGGCTGGCGCTCCTCGCGGTGGCGCTCTTCACGTGGCCGCTGGAGCTGGCTGCGCAGGCCGGCAGCTACCCGGCCGTGCCGGGCTACTGGTCCGCTCTGGTGGCTCCCCTCGGGCTCTCGGGTTACTTCGGCCTCGGGCTCCTTCTCGGTAGCCTCGTGCGGGGTCGCTTCGCCGGAGCGCTCCTCGTTATGCTGGTTCCGGCCGTGTGCACGCTGTTGGTCTGGTCTGACCTCGCGCTGGGGGTGGTGGCCACCAACCCCTGGGCGGCGCCCGCCGCGGTCTCTCCCGTCTACCTCGCCTGCATGCTGGCCTTGTGTGTGGTGGGGTTGCTCGTCGGCCGAGCGATCGGCCGGGTCCGGCCGTGATCGCGCCGAGCCGCCGCCGGCGGACCGAGCCTCCTCCGGACGCCACGTTCGCCTTGCACCTGGTCGCGGCCAGGCGCCTCGCCACGGCGCGACGCACCACGCGCGGGGCGCTCGGGGCGCTCGCGGGTGCGGCCGTGGCGCTCCTGGTGGGCGTGTGGTTCGTCGTGCCGCCGCCCTACCGGCTCGCCGCGGCGCTCCTCGGCGCTCTCGTGGGCGCCGCGCTGCCGCTGAGGTCGGCGGCGCGCGAGGCGCTCGACGACATCGGACGCCGAACGGGGTGGGCGTACGAGTCGGCGCTGGAACTCCTGGAGAGGCGGTCGGCGGCTGCCGACGCGGCTCGCGGCGCGGTCCCCTCGGCGGGCGAGCCGACCTTCCCCGACGAGTTCGGTCTCGAGGCCGGTCTCCTCGCGCGTGCGAGGAGATCCGTGGCCGACTACGCTCCCGCGCCCGCGCCGCGTTGGTGGTTGCCGCTCGCCGTGCTGGCCCTCGCCCTCACGGCGCTGCCGAGTCTCCTGACGCGGCCGGCGCCACCGAGCACCGCCGGCGGCAGTTCCGGCTCGCCGGCGGCCACCGACCGGCCCCCCGAGGGCGCCGCCGTCGACCGGCTGCTCGACCTGCCCAGCGTCGCCGGGCGCGCGGAGGACCCCGGGGCGACCCGCACGGACGCCGCCGCGCCGAACGCGGCCGATCCCTTGCGACCCGGCGCCTCCGGCAGCGGCGACGCACTGTCTCGCTACCTCGAGGCGCTCAGGCAGGCCGACGGCTCGTCGTCGCAGGCTGGGGGTCCCGGCGGCTCCGGCGGCGGCCAGCCGGGATCCGACGGGGCCGGCGGCGAGGCGCCCATGGGCGACTCGGGCGGGACCGGTCCGGGCACCCCGACCGGGGGCACCGGCGCCGCCGCCGGCGCTGGCGGCACGGCTCCCGGCACCCCGGACACCGATGCCCACGGGGAGGGTGCGGCGCCCGGAGCGGACGAGGTCGCCGGCGGCAACGCGTCCGCCCAGGCCGGCGCGGAGGCGCAAGAGACGGGCGACCCGGCGGGTCAGACGACCGGAGCGGCGCGCGCGACGCGGCCAGGCGCTGAGGACCCGCGAGACGCTCCCGACCCCGGCGAGACCGAGGGCACCCGCGGCGACATGGGGATCGGGTTCGGGTCGCCCGAGGAGGGACAGCGCGAGGCGCCCGCCGGCGCAACGGCGGCAGGCACCGGAGGTGAGGAGGCGGGGGCGGACGGGAGTCCGGGCGCCGGTGGCGCCATGTTGGTCGACGACGCGGAGCGATCCGACGTGCTGGTGGGTGGCGGCGTGCAGTTGCTTCCGGGCGTGATCCTCGACGGACCCACCACCCCGGCGGGCACCGTGCGCCTACCGGGCGACGACATGGTGGAACTGCCGGTCGGCACGCCCCTCGCGCCCTACGGCACGGCGGCCGAGGAGGCGCTGGGAGAGGGCGACCTACCTGCCGCCTACCAGGAGATCATCCGCCGCTACTTCCGATGAGGAGGCTGTTCCTGAGGTAGGGCAGCTCGGCGGCCAGGGCGGCGGCGAGCTCCGGGACCGCCTGGTCGCGGAGGGCCAACACGGTCGGGTCGGTGTCGACAGCCACCAGTTCATCGGCCGTAGACTCCACGCGGGAACCCTGCAGCGTCCTCGTCCTCAGCACCTGCACGACCGCGTCCGTGCGCGGGTCGACCACCTGCGCCTCGAGCGCCAGCGACACGTCGACCCGCCGCGAGCGACCGTCGTTCGACTCCGTCACCTCGCGCTCCAGGACCGGAGCACCGACCATCACGGCCAGGTCGGCGCCCTGCGAGCGCGCGATCCGCGCGGCGCTCGGTGCGGCGCGGCTATGGAACAGGTCGTTGTGCGTCTCCAGGAAGCGCATCGTGAACTGCGACACGTAGGCGAAGCTGGCCCCCGGCTCGCGCTCGAGGATGGTCTGCACCGCATCGGCAGAACCGTCAAGCCGCGACTGGGCCGGACCGTTCATGACGGCCACCAGGACGCTGCCCGTCGGAGCGCTCGCCGGCGCGCACGCGGCGAGCGTGGCGCCGAGCAGTAATGGCAGTAGCGATGATCTGGTTAGTAGCTTGCCGCGCGACGTCTTCATGCCTCCATGGTCGCATCTCGCGAACCGCCGTGCGGTGAGCGCGGCGTCACGCTATGCTCACCAATCGACTTCTAGCGTCGCTCCGCCGTGAGTGGCCTCCCGCAGCCCGACCTCGAGGGCGCTCACCTCGGCCTCGGGCAAGGACAGCCTCACGACCAGGCCGTCCGCGTCGAAGGTGGGGGCGCCCGGCGTCAGGTGCGGCGAGCGCCTCCCGGCCTCCTCGAGCGCACGCAGCACCGTGTCCGTGGCCGCGAAGGGCGCCCTCACCGTCGCGCTCACCAGGTCGACCACCCGGCGCACGCCCGCGCCGTCGAGCGTCTTGGCCAGGGTGCCGGAGTAGGCGCGGACCAACCCGCCCGCGCCGAGCTTCCTGCCTCCGAAGTAGCGCACCACCACCGCGGACACGTGATCCAGGTCCCGTTTGAGGATCACCTCCAGCATCGGACGCCCGGCGGTACCGCCCGGCTCGCCGTCGTCGGAGAAACGCTGCTCGCGGCCGACCCTGTACGCCCAGCAGTGATGAGTGGCGGTCGGGTGCGCGGCCCTGATCTCCGCGAGGTGCGCCGCGGCGCTGTCCACGTCGTCCACCTCTCGCACGAACCCCAGGAAGCGCGAGCCGAGGACCGACTCCTCGTGCGTGGCGGGCGTGCCGACCGTGCTATGAGCCACGTTGGGAGCGTACCCCGCACCGAACGTCGGGCGCCGCGGCGCGTGGTACTCTCGCCGGCATGACCGTGGCCACGCGACCTGCTCGCAGGCGGCCGGGCGGCACCAGACGCCCCTCTGCCCGATGTCGCCACGGCCTCGGCCGCTGAGGGCAGGCGCCGCAGGCGCTCCCCTCCCCGCCGGCCGAAGGGCACGGCAACGTCACGCACAAGCGACCCGGCGCGCGGGGCCCCGCCCCGGCGCCTTGCTCGGAGGAGCCGATGGCGCTCGAGTTCTATAACACCCTGTCACGCACCAAGGAAGAGTTCCGCCCGGTGGTGCCGGGTCACGTCGGCATCTACATGTGCGGCCCGACCGTCTACTCGGAGCCCCACCTGGGTCACGCTCGCGGCCCCGTGGTGTTCGACGTCCTGCGGAACTGGCTCGAGCACGAGGGCTACGCGGTGCGGTTCGTGGCGAACGTCACCGACGTCGGGCACCTGGTGGACGACGCGGACGACGGCGAGGACAAGCTGGAGCGCCGCGCTCAGCTGGAGCGGCTCGAGCCCATGGAGGTGGCCGAGAAGTACTTCTGGGCCTACTTCGACGCCATGGCGGCCCTGGGCGTCCGCCGGCCGAGCATCGTGCCGCGCGCCTCGGGTCACATCATCGAGCAGCAGGTCATGACGAGGGAGCTGGTGGAGCGCGGCAAGGCGTACGAGCGTGACGGCAACGTCTACTTCGACGTCTCGGCGTGGCCGGAGTACGGCGCGCTCTCTGGCCGCGACCCGTCCGAGCAGCTGGAGGGCACGCGCGTGGAGGTGCGGTCCGAGAAGGACGACCCGCGCGACTTCGCCCTGTGGAAGCGCGCCGAGGGCGGCCACATCATGCGGTGGCCAAGCCCTTGGGGCGACGGCTTCCCCGGTTGGCACATCGAGTGCTCCGTCATGAGCACCAAGTACCTGGGCGACGAGTTCGACATCCACGGCGGTGGGCTCGACCTGGTGTTCCCTCACCACGAGGCGGAGCTGGCCCAGGCGCGCGCGGCCGGCAAGGGGTTCGCGCGCTACTGGCTCCACTGGAACATGATCACGCTGCAGGGCGAGAAGATGGCGAAGTCGAAGGGCCACTTCGTGACGCTGGCGGAGCTGTTCACGGTGCACGACCCGTTGGTGATCCGCTTCCATCTGCTCCGCTCTCACTACCGGAGCGTGTCGGACTTCAGTACCGAGGGCATCGCCTCGTCGGCCGCGGGCCTAGAACGCCTGAGGGACACCTACGTCGCCCTGGAGCCGGCGTCCGCCGAGGGCGTGGAGCCTGACGACGCGCCGTTCGCCGAGTTCCGTGTCCGCTTCGGCGCCGCCATGAACGACGACCTCAACACGCCACAGGCGATCGCCGTCCTGTTCGACGCAGCGCGCGAGATGAACAAGGAGCTCGAGGCGGGAGCGAGCCCGGCGTACCGGCTCGGCGCGAGAAGGTTCCTGGAGGAACACCTGACCGGCGTCCTGGGAGTGCCGACGGCGCGTGGCCTCCCCGACGCCGCGTCCGAGCTCCTGCGCGGCCTGGTCGACATGCTCCTCGAGGAGCGCCAGCGAGCCCGCGACCGGCGCGACTTCGCCCGCGCGGATCTGCTAAGGGACCGCCTCGGCGGGCTGGGAGTGAACGTGGAGGACACGGCGGGGGGCAGCCGGTGGAAGCTCGCAGGCGGGTGAACCGGGGCCGGAACCCGGCCTAGCACCACGCGGCGCCCGCCCAGGACCGCGGCGGCCGCGCGCGCCGGCCCGGGCATGCTTGAGGCATGACGCTGGCGGCACACTACCTCGCTGCGCTCTCGACGCCGCGCCTGGGCGTCAAGGGACTGTGGCAGCTCGTGGGGGCGTGCGGCGGCCTGGAGCGCGCCCTCGCGGGCGCCTGCCTGGAGTGGCCGCCCACCGGCGTGAGCGTGGGCCTGGCGGAGGTCGTGGCCGCCGTGCGAGCCTCGCTCCCGGCCGCCGCCGCTGCGGTGCGCGAGGCCAGGGCCATGGACCTGAGCGTGCACTGCTGGGAGGACGCGGGCTACCCCGCCCCGCTCCTGGCCGAGGGCGTGTACTCGGCGCCGGTGCTGTTCACCGCCGGCCGGCTGCCGCACCAACTGCTCGAGGTGCCCGAGTCGGTGGCGTGCGCCGTGGTCGGCACGCGGCGCGCCTCGCCCTACGCCCTGCAGTTCGCCATGGACCTCGGCCGGGCGGCCGCGGCCGGCGGGGTCACGGTCGTGTCAGGTCTGGCGCTGGGCGTGGACGCGGCTGCTCACGAGGGCGCGCTCGAGGCGGGGCCCGAGGGTGGTGGCACGGTGGCGGTGCTCGGCGGTGGGCACGCCCGGCTCCACCCCGCCGCCAACCGCGGCTTGGCCGAGCGCATCTTGCGAGCGGGCGGAGCGGTCGTGTCGGAGTGGCCGCCCTCCACCAACCCGCAGCCCTACCACTTCCTGCGTCGCAACCGCGTCGTCGTCGCGTTCTCGCGGGTCGTCGCGGTGGTGGAGGCCGGTGTGCCCTCGGGCGCGCTGAACAGCGCCACGCACGCGGTGGAGCTCGACCGCCCGGTGCTCAGCATGCCGACCAGGCCCGACTACGCCCGGAACCGCGGCGGCCTCCAACTGCTGCAGGAGGGCGCGCAGGTCCTCGTCGACCCGTCCGACCTCCTGTCGCACTTCCCGGGCGCCGCGCAGGCGGCCGCGACCAGGCCGGCACCGGCTCACGCGCCGCTCGACGGTCTGTTCGGCGACCTGGCCCGCTTGCTGGCCACCAGCGGCGAGGCCTCCCTGGACCAGCTGGCGCGCGCGACCGGCGCCACCCCCGCGGAGCTGCTGGCCGCCCTGGGCCTCCTGGAGCTGGAGGGCGTGGTCGCCCGCACCCCGGATGGCCGCTATCGCCGCCGCGGCTGACGAGCCCGGTCGCGGCGCCGAGGGCCCGCTGGCCCGGTCCGGACGGGCCACTGCGCCCGGGACTTCCGTGCATGGACAGGTGCTGGCGCGCTGGATATCCTGTGCCCACAGCGCGGTGGGCCGGCCGCACGGCGGCCCGAACCCAGGGGGACCAGGTTCCCTTCGTGGAGCGCTCCGGCCCGTGGGCCGAAAGGAGTGGTCAGTGAAGAAGTTCCTGTTGATGGTGGTCGTCGCGGCACTGAGCATCGGGGTCGCCAACGCCCAGACGCTGAAGGTCTGGACCACCTGGCAAGACCAGACCCTCGACTGGCTCAGGTCGGAGGCGGCCAGCTTCACCGCAGCGTTCGGCGTGGACATCGAGATCGTCCGCCTGGACGTCAACGAGCTCAAGCAGCAAGCGCTCCTCGCCGCCCCGCAGGGCGAGGCTGGCGACGTCTTCACCGGCGTGCCCCACGACCAGATCGGCGAGATGGCCGTCGGCGGCATCCTGCTCGACATGAGCAGCTACGCCACCAGCGCGTACCTCGCCGACCTGAGCGAACAGGCGCGCCTCGGCTACTCCTACGCCGGCAAGCTGTTCGGCCTCCCCATGTACGTCGAGGGCCCGGCGCTCATCGTCAACGACGACCTCGTCAAGAGCCTACCGGCCACGTACGAGGAGACCATGGCCCTGGCCCAAACGCTCACCACGGCCGACACCTTCGGGTTCATGTTCGACATCGCCAACTTCTACTTCAGCTACGGCTGGATCCACACCTACGGCGGGTACGTCTTCGGGCGCGACGCCTCCGGCGCTCTCGACCCGACCGACGTCGGGCTCGCCAACGAGGGCGCCGTGGCCGGTGGTCAGGCGCTCAAGGACCTTCGCTTCGACCTCGGGCTCATCCCGTCGGGCACCAACTACGACGTCGCCAACGGCCTGTTCGTCGACGGCGCTCTCGGCATGATCTACACGGGTCCCTGGGCCATCAGCCAGTACCAGGACGCCGGGCTCAACGTGAGCGTTCACCCCGTGCCCCCGCTCGCCGACGGCACGCCGTTCTCCGGCTTCATGGGCGTGCAGGGCGCGCTCGTGAACTCGTTCACGAACCTCAAGGTCGAGGCGGCCAACTTCGCCAAGTGGCTCTCCCGCAAGGACGCGCAGATCTCCATGGCGCGCCTCTCCGGCCGCATCCCGGCCTCGCTCTCCGCCCTCGAGGCGGTGCAGTCCGATCCGATCATCGCGGGCTTCGGCGCCGCGCTGCTCACCGCCGAACCCATGCCGAACATCCCGGAGATGGGCGCCGTCTGGTCGCCGATGGGCAACGCCCTCACGGTGCTCACGGAAGACGGCGGGGCCGACGTCTCGGCCGTCCTGAAGCAGGCCGTGGCCGAGATCAAGGGCGAGTGACAACCACTCTTCACTGAGGGTCGCGCGGCCAGGGGTTCACGCTCCTGGCCGCCGCCCTGACGGGGGTAGCCGGCATGGACATCTCGCGCCGAGCGAAGGAGTTCCTCCCACGTAGTCGCAGCACCGCGGGCGGGCTCATGAGGTCGCTCTTGCTCCTCACCGCCGCCCTGCTGATCGCCGTGGCGGCCGGCGCGCTGGTCACCTACCTCGTGCAGCTCGCCTTCCCGGCCGCGCCGACCTACATCGGCATCCCGGTGGCGGCGGTCATCCTCGTCGGCTTGCTGGCCTACATAGCCCGGCGCTGGTCCTGGATCATGCCGTGGTACTACCTCCTGCCGGCGATCGTCTTCCTCCTCACGTTCACCGTCTTCCCCGTGGTACTGACGGTGTTCCTCGCGTTCACCGACTACGCCGGCGTCCGTAACGGCGAGCTGAACATCAGCAGCGAGACGGCCATAGTCTCGGTCGACGGCACCGAGGTCGTGATCGCCGACCCGGCTACGCTCGACTGCAAGAACCTGCGGAACGGCTGTAACGGGGTCCGCGCCGTCGTCTACGCCTCGGGCGAGGAGGTCGTCGACGCCGAGGCTCTCGACGGCACGCGGCTCGTGCTCAGGAACCCGCCGCCGGCCGGTCGAGACGTGACCGCGGTCGAGCTGGACCTCCCGGACCTGGGCTTCGCCGTCACGATCAGGGTGGTGGGCGTCGACGGCAGCGTCTTGCTCCTCGAGCGCGAACCACCGTTCCCGCCCGACCTCACCGACGTGCGCGTCGAGCTGGACCGCGCCGAGGTGAGGCGCACCATCATGGCGGAGCGGGGCGACCGGCTGGAACTCGACGAGCCACTGCCGGAGGGCACGGAGGCCACCGCGATCGCGCGCTACAACGACTTCGGGGCGGTCGGTCTCAGGAACTTCAGGCAGGTGTGGGCTAACGCTCCCCGCGCCCTCTTCCCCGTGTTCCTGTGGAACATATCTTTCGCGTTCATCACGGTCATCCTCAACACAGCGGTCGGGGTGTTGTTGGCCGTGCTCCTCAACAACAAGTCGCTTAAGTTCAGGAACCTGTACCGGACGCTCCTGATCGTTCCGTGGGCGCTGCCGAGCGTCATCACCATCCAGGTGTGGCGCGGCTTCCTGAACCAGAACTTCGGGTCGATCAACCGCGTCCTCGCCCTCCTCGACGTCTCGCCCGAACCCATCAACTGGCTGGTGGGTGACCCGATGGCGGCGCGAGCGGCCGTCTTCATCGTGAACCTGTGGCTGGGGCTACCCTTCATCATGACCGCGACCCTGGGGGCGCTGTCGGCCATCCCCGACGAGCTGTACGAGGCCGCCCGCATCGACGGGGCCGGCGTGTGGCAGGGGTTCTGGAGCGTCACCGGCCCGCTGCTCAGGGCGGCGCTCCTACCCATCACGCTCAGCAGCTTCGCGTTCAACTTCAACAACTTCAACGTCATCTTCCTGCTCACGGACGGCGGGCCACCGGTGCAGTGGGGCACCGCCACGGCCCGCAGCACGGACATCCTCATCAGTTGGGCCTACAACGAGGCGTTCAGGAGCCAGGGGGGTTACGCCTACGGGCTTGGTTCGGCCATCTCGCTGCTCATCTTCATCATCACCCTCGCCGTCAGCCTCATGAACTTCAAGGTGACGGGTGCGCTGAAGGACGAGGCCGCGGCGTGAGGCGCGGCAGGTCGCTCCACTTCCTCAGCATCGCGGCGGTGGTGCTCCTCGTGGGCGCGGCCGTCTACCTGCTGTTCGCCACGGCCCCCGACGTGATCGTCAGGGACCGCATGCTGGTCGTGCCGGGCGCGTGGAAGCGCTTCCTCGCGGCCAGCGTGCTGGTGATCGGCGGGATCAGCGCGGTGGCGTACCTGTACGGCCTCGCCACGCGGCCCATGCGGGCGGCACGCTACGCCGTCACCGCCGGCACGCACATCTTCCTGTGGCTCGTCATCCTCGCCGTGCTCTACCCCGTGGCGTACCTGGTCACGGTGGCCCTGAACCGGAACGACACCCTGGCCGGCGCCCTGCCGCGCGAGGGCAACCTCCTGGTGCGAGCGGGAGTGGTGCCAAACCCGGCCGACTTCTCGCTGGTGCAGTTCCAGAAGATCCTCGCCGAGACCCACGTCCTCTGGTACCAGTGGCTCCTGATCGCCGCCCTGGCGGCGGCCGTGTTGGTGCTCGTGGCCACGTTCGTGTCGCCGCGGTTCGGCCAGTCCGCCGCCGGCGCGGAGCGCCTGCGCGCGTACGCGGGCTGGGGCGTGTTCGCGGCGGCCGCCCTGCTGGTCGTGAGCGTGCAGCCCGCCCAGTTCTACGGCGTGCGCGCTAGCGACGGGGCGCGGCTGCCCGCCAGCATCGGCGGCATGGTGCCGCTCTACATCCGCAACACGCTCCTCGTCTCCGGCGTGACGGGCGTGATGGCCGTGCTGCTCTCCACCACCGCCGGTTACGCCTTCTCCCGCCTGAGGTTCGAAGGGCGTTACGGCACCCTCCTCGCCTTCGTCTTCGTGCAGATGTTCCCCACCTTCATGGCGCTGGTCGCCATCTTCTACCTCATGAGCCGCCTCGACCTTCTCAACACCTTCACGGGCCTGATCCTGGCCTACTCCGGCGGCGCCATCGCGTTCTCCTCGTGGATCTTCAAGGGTTACCTAGATTCCGTGAGCCCCAGCCTGGAGGAGGCGGCCATGGTCGACGGCGCCACGCGCTGGGGCTCGTTCTGGCGCATCATCCTCCCCATCAGCGTGCCCATGCTCCTGTTCATCTTCCTGCAGCAGTTCATCGGCACCTACAGCGAGTTCATCCTCGCCAACACCATCCTGGTCGGACAGGACCTGTGGACCGTAGGGGTTGGCCTCCGCAACTTCTCCACCAACCAGTTCGCCACCCAGTGGGGCGCGATGGCGGCCGCGGCCGTCCTGGGCAGCCTCCCGATCCTCGTGGTCTTCTACTCCTTCCAGAACGCGCTCACCGGCCAGTTCACGGCCGGGGGCGTCAAGGGCTGAGCTTGCGCCTGGTGATACACTCGTCGAGCATGAACGTCCACGACGCGCTCGGCTTCGGAACGCAGATCTGCCTCGACGGGGCTAGCGCGGACCCGGTGGCGCTCGCCGATCCGGCGGTCACGCGCGGCCTGATCGTCGAACTCCTGCGCGCGGTCGAGGGGCTGGATCCCGCGGGCGGGCCCGCCGAGGTGGTGCTGCACGCCGGGGGCGAGGACGGCCACAGCGCCGCCACCGTGCTGGGCGAGTCGTCGGTCTCGGTTCACACGTTCGCCGCGCTGCGGAGCGTCACCCTGCAATCGTTCTCGGCCCGCGAGTTGCCGCTCGGACGCATCAGCAAGCTGTTCCTGGACACCTACAAGGTGGGGCGCTTCCAGAGCTCGGTCAGGGGGAGGGGCATGCTGCTGCCTCGCGCGCAAGCGGAACTCGAGCGGGCCCTGGCCGGTGAGCGGGAGTACGCGAGGCTGCGGGTCATCCCCGGCGAGCGGGTAACGCTGTAGCCGTGGCAGCGCCGGGCCCTTACGTCCTCGCGCTCGACCAGGGCACCACCAGTTCGCGCGCCCTCCTCGTGGGCGCCGACGGCCGCGTCGTGAGCGTCGCTCAGAAGGAGTTCCCCCAGCACTACCCCCAGCCCGGTTGGGTGGAGCACGACGCGCTCGACCTATGGTCGAGCCAGATGGGCGTGGCCGGCGAGGCCATCGCCAGGGCGGGCGTACCGGTCGGCTCCGTGGCGGGCATCGGCATCACCAACCAGCGCGAGACCACGATCCTATACGACCGGACCACGCTCGAGCCCATCGCCAACGCCATCGTGTGGCAGGACCGCCGGACCGCGCCCCAGGTGGAGGCCCTCAGGGCGGCGGGTCACGAGGAGCGCGTGCGTGCCAAGACTGGCCTGCTCCTCGACCCCTACTTCTCCGCCACGAAGATCGCCTGGCTCCTCGACAACGTGCCTGGCGCCCGCGCCCGCGCCGAGGCCGGCGAGCTGGCCTTCGGCACGGTCGACACGTGGCTCGCCGCGCGCCTGACGGGCGGAGCGGTGCACGTGACCGACGTCACCAACGCCTCGCGCACCCTGCTCTTCGACATCCACGCGTGCGCCTGGGACGACGAGCTCCTGAGCCTCTTCGGCGTGCCGCGCGACCTCCTACCGGCGGTGGTCCCCTCGGCTCACCTCGTGGGTCACGCCGAGGCCGGCCCGCTGGGCGGCATGCCAGTGGCCGCGCTGATCGGCGACCAGCACGCCGCCACCTTCGGTCAGGCGTGCTTCGCGCCCGGCCAAGCCAAGGCCACGTACGGGACGGGCGCGTTCCTCGTCCTCAACACCGGCACGGCCGCGCAGGCGCCGTTCGACAGGCTCCTCACCACCGTGGCGTGGCAACAGGGTCCGCGGGTCGAGTACGCGCTGGAGGGCAGCATCTTCATGGCCGGCGCCGTCGTGCAGTGGCTGCGCGACGGCCTGGGGCTGATCCGTGAGGCCGGCGACGTGAGCGCCCTGGCGGCGAGCGTCCCCGACTCCGGCGGCGTGGTGTTCGTGCCGGCGCTCACGGGCCTGGGCGCCCCGCACTGGGACCCCCGTGCGCGGGGCACCGTCCTCGGCATCAGCCGCGGCACGACCGCCGCTCACCTCGCTCGCGCCGCCCTCGAGGGAGTGGCCTCGCAGGTCGCCGACGTGCTACGCACCATGCAGGCCGCCTCGAGCGCGCCGCTGACGGAGCTACGGGTCGACGGCGGCGCCTCCCGCAGCGACCTCCTCATGCAGCTGCAGGCCGACGTCTCGGGCGTGGAGGTGGTGCGGTCGGCCGAGAGCGAGACGACCGCGCTGGGCGCGGCGTACATGGCGGGGTTGACGCTAGGCGTCTGGCCCGACCGGGCCGCCGTCGCCGCCAACTGGCGCGCCGGCGAACGCTTCGCCCCGCGCACGGACGCAGCCGAGCGGAGCGCCATGGCCGAACGCTGGGCCGAGGCCGTGTCGCGCTCGCGCGACTGGGCGCCCGCCTGAACTCAAGGTCGTGAACCCGCGTGCACCTACGAGCACCGACGCGAGGTCGGCGGGGCCGGGTAGACTGAGCGCTGCCCAGCCGAGCGCCGCCGCGCGGGCCGGAATGGCGGAACGGTAGACGCTGCAGACTTAAAATCTGCTGCCCGCGAGGGCGTGCGGGTTCGAGCCCCGCTTCCGGCACCATCACAACGGCAGGGCGCGCCGGCGGGCCGCCCCGGGCGCGTAAGAAGGCCGTAAGAGTTGAAGCGGTAGAACAGCGAACGTCGTGAAGGCAGCCACCGCCAGCAGCCATGACGCCACGCAGCCCGCGCCGCTCTGCCCGGCGTGCCGGGCACCCGTCGTGAGCATCGACACGTCGGTGGAGGTCAAGTACCAGGTGCATTACGCCATCACGGCTCAGGACCTCGAGGTCATAGCCGAGCAGATCGGCGAGAGCGGCTGGGACGAGAACACCACCGCCGAGTGCGGCGCCTGCGGCTGGCACGGCACAGTCGGCGACCTCCTCGTTCGCCGCTGACCGGGGCTCCCTGCGGGGGTGGCGCCGAGCCCCCACCGAGGTGTAACCTGCAGGTCCGCCGCCGAGCGGCGCGGCGGCCCCGGGGCCGCTCACAACGCACAAGGCGATGTAGCTCAGCTGGTGAGAGCGCACGACTCATAATCGTGAGGTCGACGGTTCGATCCCGTCCATCGCTACCACGCTCAGGACGCGGTCCCGCGAGGGGCCGCGTCCGTCGCTCTGGGGCGGCGAGGCTGCGGGCGCTGCCGGGCAAGTGCATTGTTCTACGCTCGGCCCGAGCGGCTGCTGCTAGAGTGAAACCCATGCTCGAGCCGTCCCTCGACCTCTACGGTTCCACCTACGACACCGTGGACGGCATCCTGCGCGAGCTTCTCGCCAGGAGCCGGGCCAGGTACGCTCTGATCATCGACCACAAGGGGTTCGTGCTGATGCACGCCCGCGCGTTGTGGGCGCCGAAGCCGCCGTCGTTCGACTCGTTCGCCACGCTGGTGGCTTCCAATTACGCCGCCAACCGCGCCATCGCCCACCTGTTCGGCGAGGACGGCTTCAAGGAGACGGTGCAGCAGGGCGCTGAGGTCGGCACCTACATCGAGGAGCTGGGCGCCGAGGCGCTGCTGGTCACGGTGTTCGACACCTCGGCGCAACTCGGCCGCGTCAAGATCGCCACGAAGCACGCAGCCGACGCGGTGCGGGCGGCGCTGGAGGGCGCCACGGAGGCTCCCCCGACCGTCGAGTTCGACGCCGAGTTCCAGCAGGGCGCGGCGGCGCTCCTCGACGGGCTGTTCGGTACGAGGCAAGGATGAGCACGATCAACTTCTCGGCCCGCGAGATCAACTTCAAGATCGTGTACTACGGGCCGGGGCTGTCGGGCAAGACCACCAACCTCAAGCAGATCTACCAGCAGGTCCCCGCGGAATCGAAGGGCGAGATGGTCTCCCTCGCCACCGAGGACGAGCGCACGCTGTTCTTCGATTTCCTCCCCCTCGACCTGGGCAAGGTCAACGGCTTCAAGACGCGGTTCCACCTCTACACGGTGCCGGGGCAGGTGTTCTACAACTCGTCGCGCAAGCTGATCCTGCGCGGGGTCGACGGCGTGGTGTTCGTGGCCGACTCGAGCCCCGCCCGCCTCCGCGCCAACGCCGAGAGCCTCCGCAACTTGCGGGAGAACCTGCAGGAGTACAACATGCGCATCTCCGACGTGCCCCTCGTGATCCAGGCGAACAAGCGCGACCTGCCGGACGCGCTCGACATGGACATGCTGCGGGCCGTCCTCGACCCGCAGGGCAAGGTGCCCATGTTCGGGGCCGTGGCCGCCAACTTCGACGGCGTCTTCGAGCCCCTGCGGGGCGTGGCCACCATGGTCCTGGAGAAGCTCGCCCAGCGCGCCTGACCCAAGAGCTCCCTTGTCGTTACGCCCCGCCTGGACGGGAAAACCGCCGGGTGCTGCGTGATATGGTCGGGGCGATGAAGCTCACCCCACTATCCAAGGTCCACGAGGAGCTCGGGGCTCGCATGGTCGAGTTCGCGGGCTACTCCATGCCGCTTCACTACCCGACCGGGATAAACCAGGAGCACCTGGCGGTCAGGCAGGGCGCGGGGCTGTTCGACGTCTCGCACATGGGCGAGATCCGCGTGATCGGGCCCGACGCCACGCGCTTCCTGCAGTGGGCCACCTTGAACGACCCCGGCAAGCTCAGGCTCGGCCGCGGGCAGTACAACATGCTCCCCAACGACGCGGGTGGGCTCGTGGACGACCTCTTCGTCTACCGGGACGCCGACGAGGAGTACCTGGTCGTAGCCAACGCCGCCAACACGGCCGCCGTGCTGGCCCAGCTCCAGACGCTGGCGGAGGGGCGTTCCTGCCACGTGCTCGACGAGTCCGACGCCGTGGCCCTCCTCGCCCTGCAGGGGCCCGGCGCTCCCCTACTGCTCGGTCAGCTGGTCGAGGTCGATCTGGGCCAGGTGAAGCGCAACGCCACCGTCGACGCCACCCTGTCGGGCATCCCCGCTCGGCTGAGCCGCACCGGTTACACGGGCGAGGACGGCTTCGAACTGTTCCTGCGGCCCACCGACGCCGTCGCCGTGTGGCAGATGCTGGTCGACGCGGGCGCCACGCCCTGCGGTCTGGGCGCCCGCGACACGCTGCGGCTCGAGGCCGGCTTCCCACTGTACGGGCACGAGCTGACGAGCGCCTCGAACCCCCTCTGCACCCCCTTCGCGTGGGTGGTGAAGGACAAGCCGTTCTACGGCCGCGAGGCCATGTGGGACCCGGAGTGCCGCCGCCTACTGGTCGGCCTGCGCCTCGACAGCCGGGGCGTGCCGCGCCAGGGCTACCACGTGCTCGATCAGGGCGGGCGGACCGTGGGCGAGGTCACGTCGGGCGCGCTCTCGCCGCTCACGCGTGAGGGCATCGCCTTCGCGTGGGTGGACCGCCACCTGGCGGAGGCCGGCACGGCGCTCGCCGTTGAGATCCGCGGCCAACCGGCGCCTGCGCGGGTGGTAACGCCGCCGTTCCACGGGGCATGATGCGATCACATAGCCCGCGCCTTCCCTGCGCGGTCGAGGAGACGAGATGAAGACACCAGAGGAACTCCGTTACGTGGCGTCGCACGAGTGGGTCCGCCGTGAGGACGAGGCAGTGACCGTCGGCATCACCGATTTCGCCCAGGACCAGCTCGGCGACGTCGTCTTCGTGGAGCTGCCGGAGGCGGGCAGGCGCGTGGCGAAGGGCGAGCAGGTCGCTGTCATCGAGTCCGTGAAGACGGCCTCCGACATCTACGCCCCCGTCAGCGGCGTGATCACCGACGTCAACGGGGCGCTGGAGACGACGCCCGAGCTCATCAACGATCAGCCCTACGGGGGCGGTTGGCTCTTCCGGATCGAGATGGCCGACGACAAGGAGCTCGACTCCCTGCTCGACGCCGACGCCTACCAGAAGAGCGCCCTCGAGGAGGGCTGAGTGCGCTACATCCCCCACACGGCGGAGGACGTCGCGCGGGCCCTCGCCAAGGTCGGCGCGCCCTCCATCGACAGCCTCTTCGCCGACCTGCCAGAGGCGCTGCGCGACCCTCCCATCGACATCCCGGCGGGAATGGACGAGGCGGCGCTCATGGCGCACCTGCGGTCGCTTGCCGCCAAGAACAGTTCCGACGGCCCGGACTTCCTTGGCGGCGGTGCGCGGCGGCACTTCATGCCGTCCGTGACCGCCCACCTCGCCATGCAGAGCGAGTTCGTCACCGCCTACACCCCGTACCAGCCCGAGGTGGCGCAGGGCCTCCTGCAGGCGACGTTCGAGTACCAGACCATGATGGCGGAGTTGACGGGGCTGCCGGTCAGCAACGCCAGCATGTACGACGGCGCCAGCGCCGTGGCCGAGGCCGTGCTGCTCGCCATCCGCCAGACGGGTCGCGACCGCGTGGTCATCAGCCGCGGCGTGCACCCGGAGACCCGGGCGGTGGTGGCCACCTACCTGACCGCCCTCGACGCGGTCGTCGACGTGGTCGACCTCGACCCGCACGCCACCTCCGTCCCCGAGCTCGGCGCCGACGTGGCGTGCGTGGTGGCGCAGCAACCCAACTTCCTCGGCTACCTGGAGGACATGCCCGCCCTCACGGCGGCGGCCCACGCCGCCGGCGCGCTGATGGTGGCGGCGGTCGATCCTCTCAGCCTGGCGGTGCTCGCCCCTCCCGGCGAGTACGGTGCCGACATCGCCGCCGGCGACGGTCAGACGCTGGGCAACGCCGTCAACTTCGGCGGCCCCGCCTTCGGGTTCATGGTCGTTGGCGACGCGCTCATACGGCAGTTCCCGGGGAGGCTCGTCGGCGAGACGGTCGACGTCGACGGTCGGCGCGCGTTCGTGCTCACCCTCCAGGCGCGCGAGCAGCACATCAGGCGCTCCAAGGCCAAGTCGAACATCTGCTCCAACCACCAGCTCACGGCGGTCATGGCCGCCATCAACGTGGCCGCGCTCGGCCCGCAGGGGCTGCGCGACCTGGCGCTCGGTTCCGTCGCCAAGGCCCACGAGCTCGCCGCCGCGCTCCGCACGGCCGGCTTCGAGCCACAGGTGAGCCGGCGCTACTTCAACGAGTTCGTGCTGCCCGTCTCGGGGCGGCCCGACGAGTTGCGCAGCGCGCTGGCCGCGCGCGGGGTTCACGCCGGCGTGAGCGTCCCGCAGGAGTACGGCTTCGGCAACGCCGTCCTGCTCAGCGCCACCGAGAGCGTGAGCGGGGCCGACATAGCTGCGCTGGTCGCCGCTCTGGCGGCGTGCGGCGAGGGTCCGGGCGCCGTCATCTCGGACCGCGGCGAGGGGGCGAGGGTCCATGGCTGACAGCCAGAACCGTACCCCGGCTCCCCTGCACCCGCAGCTACCGCTCGTGTTCGAGCGCTCACGGCCCGGTCGCCGCGCCTCACAGCCGCCGCGGCCGGACCCTGTCGCCGCCGCCGAGCTCCTCGGTGAGGAGAACCTGCGGCGGGTGCCGCCGCGCCTGCCCGAGGTGAGCGAGCTGGACCTGGTCAGGCACTACACGCAGCTGGCGCACCGGCAGATGAGCATCGACGCCAACATCTACCCGCTCGGCAGCTGCACCATGAAGTACAACCCCAAGGTCAACGAGGAGGCCGCCAAGCTCTTCCAGGACCTGCACCCGTACCAGGCACCCGAGACGGTGCAGGGCGCGCTCGAGCTCCTCTACAACCTGCAGCACGACCTGGCCGCCATCACCGGCATGGACGCCGTCAGCCTCCAGCCGGCCGCAGGTGCCCACGGGGAGCTGGCCGGCATCCTGATGATCCGCGCCTACCACCGAGCCCGCGGCGAGGGCGAGCAGCGCCGCGTCGTGCTCGTCCCCGACGGCGCGCACGGCACCAACCCCGCCACGGCCGCCATGGCGGGCTACGACGTGGTGGAGGTGCCGACCGGACCCGACGGCGAGGTCGACCTGGAGGCGTTCAAGGCACGCCTCGACCACACCGTAGCGGCCGTCATGCTCACGAACCCCAACACGCTCGGCCTGTTCGAGCGCCGCATCCTCGATATCGAGAAGGCGGCCCACGCCGTGGGCGCCCAGCTCTACTACGACGGCGCCAACCTCAACGCCATCGTTGGCCGCGTTCGCCCCGGTGACATGGGCTTCGACGTCGTGCACCTCAACCTGCACAAGACGTTCACCACCCCGCATGGCGGCGGCGGTCCGGGCACCGGCCCGGTCGGCGTGAAGGCGCACCTGGCCGAGTTCCTGCCGAGCCCGGTGGTCGCCAGGGCGGAGGATGGCAGCTTCCGCTTCGAGCACGACGCCCCCCGCTCGATCGGGCGCATGCGCTCCTTCTACGGCAACTTCGGCAACCTCGTGCGCGCCTACACTTACATCCGGGCCCTCGGGCGCGAGGGGCTGCGCGAGGTCAGCGGGTACGCGGTGCTGAACGCCAACTACGTGCGCGTTAAGCTCAAGGAGCTCGGGTTCAACGTCCCGTTCGACCGCGTCAACATGCACGAGTTCGTCGCCCAGCCGCCGGCGGGGCTGCGCACGCTCGACATCGCCAAGGCGCAGCTCGACTACGGCATGCACCCCGCCACCGTCTACTTCCCCCTCATCGTCAAGGAGGCGCTCATGGTCGAGCCCACCGAGACGGAGAGCCTCGAGGCGCTGGACTCGTACGTCGAGGCCCTGGCGGAGATCCTCGAGCGGGCAGCGCACGACCCGGAGTTCCTGGCGGGGGCGCCCTACAACACGCCGGTGCGCCGGCTCGACGAGGTGCGCGCGGCGCGGCAGCCCGTGCTCAAGCACGACTTCGGTGGGACCGGGTCCTAGGCGGGGCCCGCCACCACATCCAAGCAAGCGCGGCGCCTCGAACCCGGGGCGCCGCTTCCGTCTACAGACCGCCCCCTGCTCAGCTGGAGCAGGACCCGTCGGTGGGCGCAGGCGCGCCGTCCGTCCGGAAGCTGTGGCCGCAGCCGCACTCGCTGGAGGCGTTGGGGTTCGACACGTTGAAGCCGCCGCCCATCATGTTCTCGACGTAATCGACCTGGGAACCCTTTAGGAGGGGCCAACTGCGAGCGTCCACCACGAGGCGCACCTCGCCCACCTCGAAGACGCGGTCGCCCTCGAGGCTCTTGTCGTCGATCTGCATGCCGTACTGGTAGCCGCTGCAGCCGCCCGACTTCACGAAGACGCGGATGGCGGCGCCTTCCTTGCCGCTCCCCTTCAGCAGCTGGCCGGCCTTCTCGGCACCGGCGGGCGTGAACGTCATGCGGTCGGTGTCTAGGGACTCGCTCATGGCGGAGAGGATACCGCGGCGAAGGCGCGACGCGGGGGCCGTGGCCGACCGCACATCGGCTTGCCCCCAGCGGGCGCCTTTACGGGTCGACCGGGGCTCGGTATACTCCTTGGTCGGCCGCGGGAGCCTCGGCTTCCCCGCTCCGCGCAGGTCCAGGGGGTATAGCTCAGTCGGTAGAGCGGCGGTCTCCAAAACCGTAGGTCGCGAGTTCGAGTCTTGCTGCCCCCGCCACCCGGACAGAAGGCGCCTCGTCATCCGGCGAGGCGCCTTCGCTTGCCGGCCTCGGCGCGCGCCGCCGCGGCCGTCATTGCCGGTCAGGAGCCGACAATAGGGCGTGATACCATTCGGAGCGTGGAACCGCAGCCGGTCCGGGCTTTGAAGTCGCTGCTGGTGCTCGCCGCCATGCTGGCGGGCCTCGCCTTCGCACCTGTCGCCAGGGCCGCGACGAACGAGGCGTGGGTCGTCCCCATCGATTCCGAGATCACGGCCGGCACCACCGCGTTCGTGAGGAACCGGGTGCGGGCGGCAAACGAGGAACTGCCGCTCGTGCTCGTCTTCTACCTCGACACGCCGGGCGGCGCCGTGGCCGCCATGCAGGACATCGTCGGCATCATCCTGCACGACACGCGCGTCCCCACCATCGCCGTCGTCCAGAACGCCTTCAGCGCCGGGGCCCTCATCGCTATGAGCGCCGAGCAGCTGGCGATGCTGCCCGGCTCCAGCATCGGCGCCGCCCTGCCAATCCTATCCACCCCCACCGGCATCGCGAACGTCGACGAGAAGTTCTCGTCGGCACTGCGCGGCGAGTTCCGCAGCGTTGCCGAGGCGCGGGGGCGCAACCCCGTCGTGGCCGAGGGGATGGTCGACCCTAAGGTCGAGATCCCGGGGCTGTCCACCGCGTCCGAGCTGGTGACGCTCACCGCCAGGCAGGCGGTCGAGCACGGCATCGCCGACGCGGAGGCGCCCACGCTCGACGCGGCGCTGGCCGGCTTCGGGTTCGCGGGCGCCAAGGTCGTCAGGCTCGAACCCGGCCTGGCCGAGCGGCTGGCGGCGCTGCTGGCCCGCCCGCTGGTGGCGGCGGCGCTGATCGTGCTGGGCGTGGGTGGGCTCCTCATCGAGGCCTTCACCCCCGGCTTCGGCGTGCCCGGAGCCATCGGCATCATCGCGCTGGCCGTGTTCGCTGCGGCCGCCTACTTCGCCAACCCCACCGGCCTGCTCGACGTGGCCATCCTGGTGGTCGGCATCGTGCTGCTGGCGGTGGAGGTGTTCCTGCTGCCCGGGTTCGGCGTGGCCGGCATCCTGGGCGTCGCAGCCATCATCGTTGCTCTCGTCCGCATCTTCGAGGAGGGCACCCTCCCCGTCATCGGCTACTCGGTCCTCTTCGGCGGCGTGCTGCTCGGCGTGCTCCTGTGGCTCCTGCCTAACAGTCGGTTGGCCGCCGCCTTCAGGCTCACGGCCCGCATCGCCACACCGGGTCAGGGCAGCATCGAGTTCCCGAGCGACCGCCAGGACCTGGTGGGAGCCGTGGGCACGGCCGCCTCCGATCTGCGGCCGGCGGGCGTGGCCCGCTTCGGGCCCGACCGGGTGGACGTGGTCAGCGACGGCGACTTCGTGAACGCCGGGGCGCGCGTGCGCGTCCTGCGCGTGGAAGGCAACCGCATCACCGTCCGCGCTCTCGAAGGCGAGAGCGCCAGCGCCCAGTCGGGCGACAAGGAGACCTGATGGACATACCGTTACTCATCCTCGCCGGCGCCGTAATCCTCTTCTTCATCATCCTGTTCAACTTCATCCCGGTGGGGTTGTGGATCTCGGCGGTCGCGGCGGGGGTGAAGGTATCGCTCTTCTCGCTCCTGGCAATGCGCCTGCGGCGCGTGCCGCCCAACAAGATCATCCTGCCGCTCATCAAGGCCGACAAGGCCGGCATCGACGTCAACCAGAACCAGCTCGAGGCGCACTTCCTCGCGGGGGGCAACGTTGACCGCGTGGTCGACGCCCTGATCGCGGCCGACAAGGCGCGCATCGCGCTGCCGTTCGACCGGGCGGCCGCCATCGACCTCGCGGGCCGCGACGTTCTGGACGCCGTGAAGGTGTCCGTCAACCCGCGCGTGATCCAGACGCCAAACATCAGCGCGGTGGCCAAGGACGGCATCGAGCTCATCGCCACCGCCCGCGTGACGGTGCGCGCCAACCTGGAGCGGCTCGTCGGCGGCGCCGGTGAGGAGACGATCATCGCGCGCGTCGGCGAGGGAATCGTCTCCACCATCGGTTCGACCGAGAGCTACAAGGGCACCTTGGAGAACCCCGACACTATCTCCAAGACGGTCCTCGCCAAGGGCCTCGACTCGGGCACGGCGTTCGAGATCCTCTCGATCGACATCGCCGACGTCAACGTGGGCCGGAACATCGGCGCGCAGCTGCAGACGGACCAGGCCGAGGCCGACAAGCGCGTGGCTCAGGCCAAGGCCGAGGAGCGGCGCGCCGTCGCCGTGGCGGCGGAGCAGGAGAACCGGGCCCACGTCGAGGCCATGCGCGCCAAGGTCGTCGAGGCGGAGGCGGAGGTGCCGCTGGCGGTCGCCCAGGCGTTCCGTGAGGGGAACCTCGGCATCATGGATTACTACCAGCTGCAGAACATCCAGTCCGACACCAACATGCGGGGCAACATCGGGCGGGCCGCCGGGGAGGGCGGCGAGCACGGGTGAACATCGGGTTCGAGGAGATCCTCGGCCTGATCTTCTTCGCCGTGTTCGTCATCATCCCGCTCTTCACGAAGAAGAACAGACCGACGGCCAGGGGGGCGCCGCCCGCCAGGCCGCCTCAGGCGCCCGGCGGGGCCCCGGCGGCGGACGCGGCACCCGCGGAGCCGGGCACGTGGCGCGAGTTGCTGCAGGAGGTGCGGCGCCGCGTGGCGGAGGCCGAGGCAGAGCAGACGGGCCGGGCGCCCGGCGGCGCCCCTCACCCCCGGCGTCCGCTCGAGGGCGAGGGGCAGGTGCTCGTCAGCGGCATGCCGGAGGCTCCGGGCGACGCCCGCCTCGTGCGCGACCGCACTAGCAGGCCGCTCGTGACTTCCAGCACTAGCGGCGGTCTCCCGGCGGCGCGCCCCGGCGGGCTCGTCACCGCCGACCCGGCCCTGGCCGGGCTGGGGCGTGAGGGGCCGGCCGCGCGGCAGCCCGCTTCGCCCGCGCGCTCCGACGAGCCGCGGGTCACGCGGTTGCCGCAGGGTCGTCGAGGCGAGGCCTCGTCCGGACCGGCACGCACCACGACACGAACGAGACCGCCGGATGCGGCTAGACTGGGCGCCGCCGCGGCCCCGACCGCTCCCGCCAGGGGCGGGCTGATCAAGACGGGGCGCGACGACCTGGTGCGCGGGATGATCTGGCACGAGATCCTGTCGGAACCCGTCGCCACCAGGCGGCTCAGGAGGGCAAGATCACGACATCAATGACGCTGAAGTTGCGTAGCCCGGCGGAGGCCCTATCGCTCTACGGGCAGAACGACGAGAACCTCAAGCTGATGCGCTCGCGCCTGCGCGCCAAGGTGGTGGCTCGCGGCGACGAGCTGCGGCTGAGCGGCGAGCCGGCCGAGGTCGCCGCTGCCGAGAGGGCGTTCCGTCAGCTGCTCACCACCATCCGGCAGGGGGGCGAGGTCAGCCTGGCCGAGATCGCGTTCGGCGACCTCGAGGCCGGCTACGAGCCCGAGCTCGACGGTGACGTTGGTGGCGCCGTCGAGGCGTTGGAGGAGGTGGGGCGAGGACCCGGGGGCGGCCCGGTGCTCGACGCGCCCACGGCGCGCCTCCCGGGCCGCACGCGGCCCAAGACCGCGGGCCAACGGCGCTACGTCAACGCCATCGCCAACAACCCCATCACCTTCGGCCTCGGGCCGGCCGGCACCGGCAAGACGTACCTGGCCGTGGCCATGGCGGTCGAGAGCCTCGTCGCCAACCGCGTCAAGCGCATCATCCTGACGCGGCCGGCCGTCGAGGCGGGCGAGCGGCTCGGCTTCCTCCCGGGTGACCTGCAGGCCAAGATCGACCCGTACCTCCGGCCGCTGTACGACGCGCTCCACGACATGCTGCCCGCCGACAAGGCCGAGCGGCTCCTGGAGCAGGGCACCATCGAGGTGGCGCCCCTCGCCTTCATGCGCGGCCGCACCCTGAACGACGCGTTCATCATCCTGGACGAGGCGCAGAACACGACGCCGGAACAGATGAAGATGTTCCTCACGCGCATGGGCTTCAACAGCAAGGTGGTCGTCACGGGGGACACGACACAGACCGACCTCCCCACCAGCATACAGAGCGGTCTATCTACTGCGCTCGGCATCCTGCAGGGCATCGAGGGGATCGCGTTCCAGCACTTCACCAAGGCCGACGTCGTCCGCCACCCGCTCGTGGCGCAGATTGTGCTCGCGTATGAGCGGCACGCCTAGGCGCCTGGCGGCCCCGGCCCGGGGGCGCTACTGGCTCCTCGCGCTGCTGACCGCCGCCGCGTTCGGTCTGCTCCTCTACAGCGTCTACGGCACGCGCCAGCGGACGCCCTTGCGCGTGGGAGAGGCCAGCCCGCAGACGTTCGTGGCGCCCGTCGACACGCAGGTCGTCGATCCCATAGCCACCCAGCGCGAAAGGCAGGCGGCGCGAGCCCAGATCGAGCCCGTCTACACCAGTGACCTGCAGGTCACCACCCTCGTGCTGGCGGCGGTCGCGAGCTCCGGTCTGCCGGCGCCCGTCGTCGACGCGGTCATCAGCCGCTACCAGTCGCCTCAAGGCGTGCGCGCCTCCGAGCTCCAGGGCTTCATCGAAGAGGTGTCGGAACTGGCGCCGCCCGACAGGCAGCGGGAGACGCGGCTGGTGCTGGACAGGCGCTTAGCCGCCAACTCCGTCCCCAACGACCGGCTGACGCAGGTGGCACGCGACGCTGCTGCGGCCGCCGTCCCGCCCGTCATGCAGTCGCTCGAGTCGGGCCAGGTCCTCGTGCAGGCCGGCCAGCCCCTCACGGAGGACGAGCTCCGCGTCCTCGACCTGCTCGGCCTCTACAGCGCGCGCGCCGAGGCGGCCTCCCAGACCGCCTGGATCGTGGTCGGCGTGCTGCTCCTCACCCTCATGCTCGTGGCGCCACTCATCGTGGCCCGCGCCCAGCTCGTGCGCGCGATGACGTTCCGCAAGCTGGCCTTCCTCGTGGCGCTCACGCTCGGTACGCTCGGCCTGCAGCGCCTGGCGCTCGACGTCTCCGCGAACTTCCTCTTCGCCCTGCTCGTCCCGCTCGTCGTCGCCGCCCTCCTCGGCGCCCGCGTGGCGGTGCCGTGGGCCGCCTGGCTGGCGCTAGTGATGGGCCTGATGGTCCCCGCCTCCCCCCTCGCGGCGGTGGCCACCACGCTCATCGGCGGGGTCGTCGCCGCGGCGCTCGTGCGCAACTTCGCGAGCCGCCTCACCCTGCTCCTGGCCGGCACGGTCGGCGGTCTGACGGCCGCGCTGGCGCTGGTGGCGCTGGTCCTGCTCGGCGGCGGCATGACCACCGGGGCGCTCGCCGTCGGCGCCGTCCTGCTGGTAGCGGGCGGCGTGCTTGCCGGGGTGCTGGCCCTCGGGCTCCTCCCCGTGGCCGAGGGCGGCTTCGGGTTCCTGACCGTGTTCAGGCTCACGGAGCTGTCCAGCCCCAGCCACCCCCTGCTGCAGCGGCTCATCACCGAGGCGCCGGGCACGTACCAGCACAGCCTCATCATCTCCAACCTCGTCGACCAGGCCACCAAGAACGTGGGGGGCAACGACCTGCTCGCCCGGGTCGGGGCCCTGTACCACGACGTCGGCAAGATCAAGCGCCCGGGCTTCTTCGTCGAGAACCAGTTCTCGGGCGACAACCCGCACGACCGCATCAGCCCCCATCTCTCCTACCTGATCATCACGAGCCACGTGCGCGACGGCATCGAGCTCCTGCAGGAGAACCGCATGCCGGAGGAGCTGGAGCAGTTCGTGGCCGAGCACCACGGCACCACGGTCCTCAGCTACTTCTACAAGCGGGCGCTGGACGAGGGGCAGGTGGAGGAGCTCAACTTCAGGTACCCCGGACCGAAGCCGCGCTCGAAGGAGACGGGCATCCTCATGCTCGCCGACGCGGTCGAGTCGGCCTCGCGGACCCT
>CAYNNL010000015.1:0-38501 GCA_964398765.1 uncultured bacterium
CCTCGCGGTAGGCGTTCTGCAGCGCGTCGTAGCTCTTGGGGTCCTCGAACTGCGCCAGCTCGAGCTGGGCAGCCTTGGCGAGGATCAGCCGACTGATGCGGTTCTGCAGCGAGTCGCCGAGGAGTTCCCTGAAGGATCCTTGCAACGTGCCGATGACGCTGACGAACGCCGACAGCCCGAGCTGCAGGAGCAGCAACCCGAGCATGCGGGCCAGCGCCTCGGCCGGGGTGCCGAGGCGCCCGGCGATGGCCTCGGCCACGGCGTCGAGCAGGAGCTTGGCCACCCACAGGTTGGCGGCTGGGAGCAGCGCCTGCACCACGCTGAGAGCCGCCAGCCCGGCAGTGAAACCGGGGCTGGCCTGCCACACCAGCCCCAGCGTGGCGCGCAGGTCCTTGAGCTGCTGGCGGACGGAGATGGGCGGCGCGTCGTCCGCCGGCTTCGCCGGGGGCCGCCTACCACCACCGCCGCCGTACGAGGTCACGCGGTACGGGTCCCGCGCCGGTAGAGCGCGGCACCCGGGGGTGGAGCGAAGGCACCTTCGTCGGGGGGTCGGGTCACGGGCCGTATTCTCGCATCAGCGCGGACCCGGACGCCAAGGGTGAACGACCACGCCGTGACGGCGGGCCCAAGACCGAGGCTGTAGCCTTACGGCACCATGCAGACGTCCGCGCCGGAACCGTTCGAGACCCTCCGCTTCGACGAGGCCGGCCTGCACAGGCTCGACGCTCACCTCGCCCGACTGGCGCGCGCCTGCGGTTACCTGGGGATCTCGTTCTCGCCCGCCGCCGCCAGGGCGCGCCTGGCCGAGACCGTAGCCGGACTGAGCGAACCCGCCCGCGTGCGGCTGTCCGTGACGCGGGAGGGCGGGCTGAGGGTCGTGACGGCGCCGCTGCCGCCGCTGAGCCCAGAACCCGTGTCGGTCGGCGTGGCGCTGGAGCGCTGCGACGAGCGCGACCCGCTCAGGCGCCACAAGACCACCGCGCGGGCGCTGTACGACGCCGCCGCGGAGCGAGCCGCGGCGGCCGGGCTGGCAGACGTGATCTTCTTGAACCGGCTGGGGACCGTGGCGGAGGGGGCCATCTCCAACGTCTTCGTGAGGCGGGACGGGGGCCTGGTCACGCCGCCCACAAGCGCCGGCGCGCTGCCCGGGGTGCTGCGGGGCCAGCTGATAGCGGAGGGCGTGTGCCGGGAGGATGAGGTGAGCCTGGCGGAACTGGAGGCCCGCGAGTTCTACGTCGGGAACTCCCTGCGCGGGCTGCGGCGGGCCGTCCTCGCGCCGGGCATCGTCGTGGTGACGGGCGAGCCGTGACGGGAAGCGCTCCGGGCGCCGGGCTCGACCGTCACGTACCGCCGGCCCGCGCGCGCGCCAGAGGGTAGACTCGGGGGCAGATGGCGGCAGAACGGTCAGGCGGCGGTCCCCTGGCGGCCGAGGTGACGGAAGCGCCGGGCGGCACCCCGAAGTCGGGCCCGGCTCGGCCCGCCTCGGCGCGCCCCGACTGGGTCGACTACAGCGCCGAGGTGAGGGTGTTGCGGCACCCGCTCCTGCGCGTGGCTTTCGTTGCCGCAGGGTTCGTGGCCGTGGGCCTCGGCGTGGTCGGATACATCGTGCCGGGCATGCCGGGCACGGTGTTCTTCCTCATCGCCACCTGGTTCTTCGCGCAGTCGAGCCCGCGCTTCTACAACTGGGTCATGAACCACCGGCTCATCGGACCGCTCATCCGCGATTACCGGGCGGGCAAGGGCATCCCCAGGTGGGTGAAGTGGTACGCGTCGATCCTCATACTCGGGGTGTCATCGTTCAGCGCCTGGCTCGTCGGGGTTAAGCGCGGCAACACGGTGGTGGGCGTTCTCATCGTCCTGACCGCCCTGTTCGGCGTCTGGTACGTGTCGCACGTACCCACCAAGCGTCCGGCTCTACCGGCCGGCGAGCGGGCCTGACAGGGCCCGCGGCCGGCCGACAGGTCCCTCAGAGCCGGGTGGCCTCCACCGTGATGGCCACGCCAGCCAACGCCCGTGACACCGGACACGTCTTGGCGGCCGCGTCGACCGCCTGCTGGAACTCCGCGTCACCGATGCCGTCCACCTTCACGCGCGTTACGAGGTGGCTCTTGCTGATGGTCATTGCGCCGTCCACTCGCTCCATGGTCACGGCCGCGGTGGTCTCGATGCTGGCCGGCGCGTGGCCGGCGTTGGTCAGCTGACCCGAGAGCGCCATGGAGAAGCAGCCCGCATGAGAGGCGGCCAGGAGCTCCTCGGGGTTGGTCCCCGTCTCGGGTGTGGCGCCGCGCTCGAAGCGCGACACGAACGAGAAAGGCCCGCGGTACGCCCCGCTTGCCAGCTCCATGTCGCCCTTGCCGTCTCGCAGGGACCCTTCCCAGTGCGCGTTGGCCTTGGTGATCGGCATGACATCCTCCTCGGTCTGGTTGGGCCCCCGCGCAGCGGGCGCCTCACCGTCCACCGGTCATCGTAGCCCGGCAACCGACGTCCACGGCTGGCGCCGCGTCAACGGAAGTCGTACACGTCCTGCTCGCCCACGAGGCGGTAGCCGATGCCCCGGTAGACGCGGTTCGAGACCGGGTTGGCGCTGTCGGTGAACAACGTGACGTGAGAGCGCCCGGCGGCCAGCAGCATCGCGGTCAGCTCGGCCGTGAGCGCGCCGGCGTAGCCCCTCCCGCGCCGGTCGGGAGGCGTGAACACGGGTCCGATGCGGATGCCGTTGCGGGTCGGGCCGCGGGCGCCGGCCATGCTCACGACCTCGCCGCCCGCCTCCCAGAGCCAGAGGCCACCGACCTGCCACGTCAGCTCGGCCTCCACCACGGCCCGGGCGGCTTCTGACGACATGGGCTCCGACGGGAGGGCCTCCTCGCTGAACGCCAACCGCCACGCGATCAACAGGTCGAGGTGTTCGGCGCCCGCCCGGATCATTCGTCCGGGGACGGCCCGCGGCGCCATCACGGTGGTGCAGCGGTAGATGAGGTCGTGCCGGTCGTGCTCGACCCTGACGCCGCGACGTCCGGCCCACGCCTCGGCGAACAGGGCGCTCTCCCGCGGGGGCCCGATCACTCCCGGCAAGCCGGGTGGGGCGGCCGCGACCAGCGGGGCCAGCGCGGCCGCCGGGTCGGCGCCGGGCGCGGCCGCGCTCACGATCAGCCTGTGCGGCGGGGTCATGAGCGCCACCAGGGCGGTGGCGTCCCCGTGCCCGGCCACGAACCGGAAGGGCGCCACCACGCCTTGGAGTGACGGCAGCAGCCCGAGCAGGAGGCAGTGCTGCGCCTCGCGCTTCAAGAGGTAGGGCTCCGCCGCCGCCACGAACTCGGCCGTGCCTGAGAACTCGCGTCCGCCGGGGGTCTCGACCATCCGCCGATGATACGCGGGCCCGGCGCGAGGGCTCAGGCGCCGCACCTCCCTTATCATCTGCTCCATGGACCGCCCCGACCCCACCGACAGCGCGGCGCCCTGGAGCGGCCGCGTCCCCTTGGTCCTCGGCCACCGCGGCGCCCCGCGGCAGGCCCGCGAGAACACGCTGGCCTCCTTCCGGGCCGCGCTAGAGGCCGGGCTCGACGGGCTCGAGACGGACCTGCAGCGCAGCCGGGACGGGGTGCTGGTCATCAGCCACGACCCGTACCTTCACGGCGATGACGCCTCGCCGGACACGTTCATCGCCAAGCTGGGCATCAATGAGCTGAGGCGCCGCGAGCCGGCCATGCTCACCCTGGCGGACCTCAGGGCGTTCATGGAGGAGTTCCCGGCCGCGCTCGTCAACTTGGAGCTCAAGACGGCGGCACCGTTCGACGACCCGCGGGCGGTCGAGCTCGCGAGGGAGCTCGCGGGCTGGCCCGCCGGTCTCCGCGGTCGTCTGTGGTTGTCGACGTTCGACCCACTGCAGATCCTGGCCTTGGCGGCGGCCGGGGTCGACGCCCCCCTCGCGTTCCTCGTCTACGACCCGGCGGCGCTGGCGCTGCTGCCGAGCCTCCCCGTGGCGGCCGTGCACCCGCACCACGGCCTCGTGACTGCAGACCGCGTGAGCGCGTGGCGCGCCGGCGGCCTGGCCGTCTTCGTGTGGACGGTGAACGACCTCGCGCTCGCGTCGCGCCTGTTGGACCTCGGGGTGGACGGCCTCATCGGCGACGTCCCCGACACCCTGCTAGCGGCCCGGCGTTGAACGACGGTCGAGGGGCGGATCCCGCGGCGGAGCGCACTGTCGGGGGGTCGAACCTGCCGCGCACCGACCTGCTGCTCGGCACGGGCCTGATGCTCAGCGCCATGGTGCTGCTGCCCATCATGGACGGCCTCGCCAAGGGCCTGAGCCAGCGTTACCCGGTGCCCATGATCGTGTGGGCGCGCTACCTCTTCCACCTGGCCTGCATGCTGCCGGTGCTCCTGCTCCGCTTCGGGTTCCGCGGCCTGTGGCCGCGCCAGGCGGGGCTCCAGCTCGTGAGGGGCGGGCTGCTGCTGGCGGGGACCCTGCTCTTCTTCTTCGCCCTGTCGCTCCTGCCGCAGGCAACGGCCTTGGCGCTCTTCTTCGTCTCGCCGCTGGTGGTCACGGTGGCGGCGCCGCTGCTGCTCGGCGAGCGCGTGGGCGGCTGGCGGGTGATCGCCGTGCTCGTCGGGTTCGTGGGCATCATGCTGATCCTCAGGCCCGGTTCCGGGATGCTCGGTTGGGGCGCGGCCCTGGCGCTCGCCGCCGGCGTCGTCCACGGCTTCTACATGCTGTTCACGCGCGCGCTGGCCGGCAGCGCGCCGCCGCTCGTCACCCTCGGCTACACGGCCGTGGTTGGCGCCGTGGTCATGTCGGCGGCGGTCCCCTTCCTGTGGGTGCGCGTCACGCCTCGGGACTTCGCGGTGATGGTGTTGCTCGGCGTCCTGGCGGCCGGGGGCCACTTCCTGCTGATCAAGGCGTTCGATCACGCCCCGGCCACCTGGCTGGCGCCCGTTGGCTACTTCGAGATGGTGACGGCGGTGCTCTACGGCTACCTCGCGTACGGCGACCTGCCGGACGCGTTGAGCTGGATCGGCATCATCGTGGTGGTGGGTGCCGGCGTGGCCATCTCGCTCAAGGAGCGCCGCGCCATGCGTGGGCTGCGGCCCGGCAACTAGCCGGCAGCGTGCGTCAGCCGGCGCGGCGCTTGGGGACCGACAGGGTCACCCACTCGCTTCCGCGCCAGTGCTTGGCGAGGAGCACGACCTGACCGACGTGTTGGCTGGTGTGTTCGAGGTTGCGGAGGACGGCGTCGACCACGCCGATCTCCGCCCCTCTGATGGTCACGGTGCGCGTGAGGTCCGCGGGCGTCATGTTCGCCAGCGCACCGAACACCTCGCGGAACCCGGCCTCCCACTCCTCCAGCATGACGGCCACGGTCTGGTGACCGGGCTCGAACTCGTCGTCGCGCCGCCTGTCCGGCTTCTCGCCGTCCGCGGTCAGGAAGTCCCGCCAACGCGAGCGCAGGTTGCCGGCCACGTGCCTGACGATCACCGCCACCGAGTTGCTGTCCGCGTCGATGGCGCGGTGCCAGTCCTCGTCGGTCAGCTGCGCCAACGCCCGCTCGGCCAACGTCTTCTGCGCCCGGTATCCCGCCTCCACACCCGCCAGGAACAGCCCGCCGACACTCAGGTCCAGTTCTGAAGCGCTCATGCGCCGATGCTACTGCCCGGGCGCCGTCCGGAGGGCGCACGTAAGATGACGGCATGGTCCAGAACGAGCACGACTCGACCCACGGCCTGAGCACGGTCGCCGCCGCGCTGGCCAACTCGGCGCTGGCGGCGGTCGACGTCGCGCGCGGCCTACTGCCTGGCCCACGTCCCGACCGGGTGGTCATAGAGCTGACCGGCTCGTACCCGGCGCTCAAGGAGGCCCGCCGCTTCCCGGCGCGCTACGTGCGCGTCTCGCCCGCCCCGGTGTCACTGGAGGAGTTCGAGCGCCTGATCGACGCTTTGCTCCGTGCCGACTGGCCGCGCACGGTGACGTTCAGGTTCGCGCAGCTCGACGTGCCGCTCGCCACCGCCGCGGCCCTGCGGCGGCAGTTCGGGCGCCTGCGCGCCGCCGGCAGGCGGGTGGAGGTGTTGGCGACCAGCTTCGACAACGCCGGCTACTACCTGGCGAGCGCCGCCGACGCCATCGTGGCGCCCCCCAGCGCCGAGTTCAACGTGAACGGCCTCGCGTTCACGGCCACGTTCCTGGGCGACACGCTCGCCAAGGCCGGCGTGCGGTTCGAGAAGCTGGCCATCAGGGAGTACAAGAACGCCGGCGACGACCTGGTGCTCCCGCGCATGAGCGAGGCGCAGCGCGAGCAGTACGGCGCCTACCTCGACAGCGTAGTGGCATCGACGCACGCGGACATAGCAGCGGGCCGGGGCCGGAGCGCGGAGGAGGTGGCCGCCTGGGTGGACGCGGGAGTGACCTCGGCCGCGGGCGCGGCGCGACTCGGGATGATCGACAGGGTGGCGTACGAGGACGAGGCGCTCGGCCCCGACGCCGTTCCCGTGGCCGCCGCCAGGCGTCGGCTACCGGTGCGGCGGTTCGCCACGCAGACCGGCCGCGTGGCGCTCGTGAGCCTCGAGGGCGCGATCGTCACGGGCCCGAGCCGCTCTTCTCCCGTACCGCTACCCGTGCTCGGCAGCAAGACGGCCGGCTCCGAGACGCTCGTGCGCGCGTTGCGCGCCGCGGGCCGAGACGTGCGCACCCGAGCGGTGGTGCTCCACGTCGATTCCGGCGGCGGCTCCGCGTTGGCGTCCGACCTGATCGGCCGCGAGGTGGAGTTGCTCGCCCGCCGCCTGCCGGTGGTTGCGGTGATGGGCGGCGTGGCGGCCAGCGGCGGCTACTACGTGCTGACCCACGCCACCCGCGTCCTGGCGGAGGCCACGACCATCACGGGTTCGATCGGCGTGGTGTCCATGAAGCCGGTGCTGGAGGAGCTTTACCACCGGTACGGCGCCAACGTGGAGAGCGTGGAGCGCGGCCGCTTCGCGGGCATGATGGGCAGCCACAGGCCTTTCACCGTCGACGAGCGGGAGTTGCAGGAGCGCTACATCGACGAGGTCTACGCGCGCTTCGTGGCCCGCGTGGCGGCGGGGCGACGCCTCGACGCGCGTCGGGTCGATGAGATCGGGCGCGGGCGCATCTGGTCGGGGGCCGACGCGCTTGGGCGCGGCCTGGTCGACGAGATCGGCGGCCTGCCGCAGGCGCTGGCGCGCGCCAAGGAGCTGGCAGGGCTCCCGCCGGACGCGGCCGTGCGGCGCGTCGAGGCTCCGAGGGAGCTGCTCCTGCCGACGACCGAGGACCCCACCACCCTGCTGCGCGCGCTCGGCGCCGGCGTGCGCGAGCGCGCCTGGCTCGTGCACGGGACGACCCTCACGGTGCGCTAGGCAAACGTCCTACCGGTTGGTTCGTAGGCTGTTACTGGAAGGAGTGTCCTATGGCAGACATGACCGGCAAGGTGGCGTTGGTGACAGGAGGCGGCTCGGGGATCGGGCGGGCCTCGGCCCTGGAGTTCGCAGCGAGGGGCGCGGCCGTGATGGCGGCGGACTTCAACTTAGAGGGCGCGCAGGAGACGGCGCGGCAGATCGAGGCGGCTGGCGGCAAGGCGGCGGCGGTCAAGGTCGACGTCTCGAACGAGGCGTCCGTCAAGGCGATGGTCGCCGAGGCGGTCGGCGCCTTCGGGCGGCTCGACTACCTGGTCAACAACGCGGGCATCTCGGCTGCCGGCCCCAACGTGCCGCCGCACGAGGTGGAACTGGGGGCGTTCGAGCGGGTCCTGGGCGTCAACGTGGTCGGCACGTTCCTCGGGCTCAAGCACGCCGTCCCTGAGATCATCAAGAGCGGCGGTGGCGCGATAGTCAACCTCGCTAGCACCATGGGCGAGCGAGCGAGCGCCGGCGACCCGTCGTACAGCACGAGCAAGCACGCGGTGAGGGGCCTGACCCAGTCGGCCGCGCTCACGTACGCCACTCAGGGCGTGCGCATCAACTCGGTGGGACCGGGCGTCATCCGGACCGGCATGACCGCGCCCATCTTCGAGGACGAGCAGACCACGGCGTGGCTCAAGAGCGTGACCCCCATGGGTCGCTTCGGCGAACCCTCCGAGATCGCCAAGCTGATCGTGTTCCTCTGCTCGGACGACGCCTCGTACATCACCGGCGGTTACTACCCGGCCGACGGGGGCTGGTTGGCCGGATAAGGGCCTAACATGGTGCCGTGAGCGGCTGCTGCAGGGCCGCCCCCTGCGAGGAGCTGTTCGACGAGCGGGTGGCGGCCTGGTACCTGAGGCACCACCGACGCCGTGGCCTCGACGGCACCGAGCGCCGCATGCTGGCGGGGCTCACGGCGGAGGACCTGGAGGGCGCCCACGTGCTCGAGGTAGGAGGCGGGGTGGGCGCCCTTCAGGTCGAGTTGTTGAAGCGAGGCGCGGCACAGGGCGAAGTGATCGAGCTCGTGGGGGCCTACGCCCCCTACGCGGCGCGGTTGGCCGCGGCCTCGGGCGTACAGGACCGCACCAGCTTCCGGGTGGCCGACCTCCTCGCCGGCGACGAGGCACCGGCCCCAGCCGACGTGGTCATCCTCAACCGCGTCGTGTGCTGTTCCGGCGAGGGCGTCGAACTACTGCGCCTGGCGGCCGGGCTCGCGAGCGGCACACTGCTCGTCAGCTTCCCGCGCCCGACAGCGCCGGCGCGCTTCGCGGCCCGGGCGCAACATCGACTGGGCCGGCTGTTCGGGCGGCTCTACCGCTTCTACGTCCACCCCAGGCATCAGTTGCGAGCCGCGGCGGAGACAGGTGGGCTCGAGCTCGTGGCCGGTGGCGCGGGTGTCGTCTGGGAGTACATGGCGTTCAGGCGCCGTACCCAGTTGGCGAGCGCCGCGCCCGAGATCTCGCCCACGTGCGTCCCCACCAGCTCGCCGCCTGGCGCGAAGAAGTAGGTAGTTGGTAACCCCACGCCGCCCATGGCCGTCGCGACGGCCATGCCGGGGTCGAGCAGCACCCGGTCGGGATGGAGTTCCATGAGCGCCTCCCGCGACGGGTCGGAGGCCAGGAACGCCACCACGGCGGCCGCCTGCTCACCGTGGTTGACGAACAGGAAGCTCACGTCGGGGTTATCGGCCGCGGCCCGAGCGAGCTGCGGGATCTCGCGGCGGCACGGCAGGCACCAGGTGGCCCAGGTGTTGACGACCAGGGGACCCGACGCGGCGTCGGCCAACCTGACCTGAGCGCCACCGAGGGTCTCGAGCGTGATGTCCGGTAGGTGCCGCGCCGAAGCGCCAACCGGCGTGAACAGTGCCGGCACGGCCAGCCAAACGGCCAGCCCCACCGCCGCCGGACCGGCCGCACCGAGCAGCGCGGGGGGTCGCCAACGCAACGACCAGGCGGCGACGACCGCCGCGACGGCCACGCCCCACCAGGGTGAGAAACCGCCCTGCCAGAACATGATGGCCTCCAGCGGACGCGGCGCGAAGTAGGCGAGGTTCTCCAGCACGAACCCGGCGCGCGCGCCGAGCAGGGCGCCGCCGGCGGCGTTCCAGGCCCAGTTGGCCGTCCGGGGGGCGCCGCTCGCGCCCGGCGAGCGTCTGGCGCGCCCGGCGGCGACCTCGGCCGCCACCAGCAGAGCGGCCAGCCCGACCGCCGCCAGCAGCCGCGGGGTCGACACCACGAGGGGGCCGAGCTGCAGCGCGTCCATGCCGAGATGCTACGCCGCGCCGGCCGCGCGCCCGGTCGGCGGGGCGGCCGGCCCCGCGCCGCTCAGGCGCCCGCCAGACCCAGCGCCGCGCCGACCCACTGCACCACCCGCGCGAGGTCGAGCGCGTCGATCCACTCGCTCACCGAGTGGATGTCGTGCATCCCCACCCCGACGTTGACGGTGAGGAGCCCCTTCTGGTTGAGGATGCTCGTGTCGGAGCCGCCGATCGAGGCGACGGGGGCGAGGGTGATGCCCAGCGCCGGCGCCGCGGCGGCCAGACGCAGCATCGGTCCTGCGTCGTCGGCAACGGAGTAGCCGTCGTAGAGGTGGCGCCGCTCGACCGTGACGGTGGCCCCGTGGCGCGCCGCGGCCTCCTCGGCCAGTGTGGTGACCCGCGCCGCCAGCTCGTCGAGGCGCGCCTTGCTGAAGGCGCGGAACTCGCCGCGCAGGGTGACCAGGCTGGGCACCACGTTCGTGGGCCCGCCGCCCTGGACGGCGCCGAAGTTGAGCACCTGGTCCTCGGCGACGCGTCCGAGCGGCACCGCCACGACCACCTCGGCCGCCGCCTTGATGGCGTGAACCCCGCGCTCCGGTTCGAGGGCGGCGTGGGCGGCCCTGCCCGCGACCGTCACGGTCACGTCGTCCTTGAAGACGGCGGCGGTGATGACCTCCCCGACGGGCACCTCACCGTCGAACGAGTAGGCGAAGTCGCCCCGCAGCGCCGCCACGTCGAGGTTCTTGGCGCCGAGCAGGCCCAGCTCCTCGCAGACGGTGATGGCCGCCACCAACGTGGGGCGGTCCTCGAAGGGCGTGCTGGCGGCGCGCGCCAGGAGCTCCAGGATCACGGCCACACCGGCCTTGTCGTCGGCGCCCAGAACCTGCCTGCCGCTGGAGCGGACGACGCTGCCCTCCGTGTTGGCCACCAGCGGCTGGCCGGGCACGAGCGGCACCGTGTCCATATGGGCGGCGAGGACCACGCGTTCGCTCAGGCCGCCGGGCAGCTCCGCGATCAGGTTGCCGGCGTCACCACCCGTCGCCTGACCCGCGTCGTCCTCGCGCACGCTCATGCCGAGCGCCTGGAACTCGGCCGTCAGCAAGTCGGCGATGGCGCGCTCGCTGCGGCTGGGGCTTGGCACCTGGCAGAGGCGCACGAGGCGCGCCTGCACAGCCGTCACCAGGGCGGCGCGGCGGGCGGCCGGGTCGGCCGGGTCCTGACGTGGCGGGTTCGAGTCGGTCACGGGCGGGGCACCTCCGGGGTCAGCACGCGCCGCGCCTGCACGTCGACGATGCCGAGGTCGGTCACCTTGAAGTCGGGGCTCACGCTCAGCGGCAGGAGCGTGAGGAGCAGCACGGGCGCCTTGACGCTCATGCCGGCGGCGCGCAGGGCGCCCTCCAAAGCGTCGAAGGCGGCGGCCACCTCGGGCACGGGGGCGTCGGACAGCAGCCCCACGATGGGCAGGGGCAGTAGGGCGGAGCCCGCGCTGCTCTCGAACGCCATGCCACCGCCCACGGTCGCGATCCGCTCGAGCGCCCGGCGCAGCGCGGCCCTGTCGCGGCCGAACAGGAAGACGTTGTGGCTGTCGTGAGCGAAGCTCGACGCGTAGCCGCCCTCCCTCAGGCCGGTGCGGGCAACCAGGCACACGACCGGTTCGAAGTACTCCCCGGCCGCGGCGAGGCGAGCGCGGGGGATCACGCAGGCCAGCGCCAGGTCGGGGTCGGTCGGCACGCCGTCGACCAGCTCGACCTCGCGCTCCGCCAGCGTCGTGAAGCTGTTGACCTGGTTGACCTCGATCACGCGGGCCGTCACGACGTGGCGGCCGGAGCTGCGTGCCGGACCGCCGAAGCCGAGGGCCACCTCGGCCACGTTGTTCGCTTCCAGCCGAAGGGGCGCGCCCCAGTCGACGGCGCCCCCACCGCAGGGCACCACCGTCTCGCCGCCGCGCGCCACGAGCCTGCCGCCCACGTGGGTCTCGCGCGGCGGGTAGTGGCCGAGCGAGTCGGTGACGAGGAAGTCGGCCCGTGCACCGGGGGCGATGACGCCCAGGTCGGCCAGCCCGAGGTAGGTGGCGGGCCTGAGCGTGGCGGAGGCGATGGCGTCGAGCACGGGCCAGCCCCCCGCCACGGCAAGCGCCACCACGCGGCTCAGGTGGGCGCCCACCAGCCGGTTGGGCACCACGTCGTCCGTGATGAACAGCACGCGCGACCGGTCGGGCAGCGCCGCCACCTCGGCCACCACGTCGGTCGTGAGCGATTTCTCCTGCAACATCACCCAGAGGCCCTTGCGGAGCTCCTCGCGCAGCTTGGCGGGCGTGGCGAGGGTGTGATCGGAGCGGACGCCGTGAGCCACGTAGCGCGACAGCTCGGCACCCGTGAGGCTGGGCACGTGCCCCTCCACCCCGATGCCGGCGCGCTTGGCGGCGGCCACGATGCCGCGCAGCTTGGCGTCGCCGTGGATGAGCCCCCTGAAGTCCATCACCTCGCCGAGGGCAAGGACCTCCGGCTCGAGCGCCAGTTCCGTGACGTCTTCCGCGCCGAGCTGGGCGTTGGGCGTCTCGATGTCGGCCGACGTGGCCGGCACGCAGCTGGAGATGGCGGCGTAGACGCGCTGCGGCAGCCCGCGCGCGGCCTCGATCATGCGCCTCACGCCCGCGGCGCCTTGCACGTTCGCGACCTCGTGCGGGTCCTGGAGGATGGTGGTGGTGCCGTGGGGCAGGGATGCCTCGGCGAAGCGGCGGGGGGTGACGAGGCTGCTCTCGATGTGCATGTGCACGTCGAGCAGGCCAGGCTGCACGAACGCGCCGCCCAGGTCACGCCGCTCGGTGATCTCGAGGCCGGCCAGGTCCGCGCCCTTCGGGCTGCCGGCCTCGACCTCGACGAAGCGGCCGTCCACCACCGTGAACCACCCGGCGTACGTCGACTGGGTGACCACATCCACGAGGGTGGCACCCGTGACGAGGAGGTCGCGCCGCGTGAGGCTGGGCAGCCAGTCGCTGCTCATCGAGACGCGTGCAGCAGGTCGACGGCGGCGCTGGCGATCTTGATCGTGTCGGCCTCCACCTTCCGGTAGAGGGCCTCCTTCTCCTCGCGCGTGGGTTGCGGGTCGAGGTAGATGTTCGAGTCGGTGCCGAGCACCGCGCCTACCTTGACGCCCAGCAGGGAGCCGACCACGAAGACGGTGGAGCACTCCTGCTCGGCTGCCACCACGCCGGCGTCGGTCAGGCGCTGGTTGAGGCCGTCGTCGCGGCGGTAGAAGGCGTCGCGGGTGTAGACAACGCCCTCTATGGCGCGCTCTCCGAGGTAGGTCTCGGCGGCGCGCCTGAGCGCCAGGGTGACGTCCAGGTCGGCGGCCGCGGGGTAGCCGAGGGGGATGTAGTCCTGCGAGGTCCCTTCGCCCCGGAAGGCGGCGGTGACCACCACGACCGAGCCGATGGGCGTGCCGGGTTGGCGTCCGCCGGCCGAGCCGACGCGGATGAAGTGGGTGGCGCCTATCCGGACGAGCTCCTCGACGGCGATGGACGCCGACGGCCCACCGATGCCCGTGGAGCAGACGCTGATGGGCGTGCCCGCCTTGGTGCGGCCCGTGAAGATGACGTACTCGCGGTTGCGGGCCACCAGCTTGGGTTCCACGAAGGTCTCGGCGATGCGCTCGGCGCGGCCGGGGTCACCGGGGATGAGGACGTAGGGTGCCACGTCGCCCGTGGTGGCGCGCAGGTGTCTCTGGATGTCTGCCATGTCGGTGTCTCCTTACCGCGGCGCCGCGACCCTCGGGATCAGCGCGGCGCCATCCGCGGGTCGTAGGCCTCGGTGAGGCCGTCGCCGAAGAGGTTGAACCCCAGGACGGCGAGGGTTATGCCCACGCCCGGGAAGACGCTCATCCACCAGGCGCGCCTGATGTACGTCTGAGCGCTGTTGAGCATGCCGCCCCAGCTGGTGAGGTTGGGGTCGCCGAGGCCGAAGAAGCCCAGGCTCGCCTCGAGCAGGATGGCCTGCGCCACGTCGAGCGAGGCGACGACCAGCACGGGGCCCATCACGTTGGGGAGGATCTGCAGGAACATGAGCCGCGCGTTGCGCATGCCTAGGGCGCGCCCCGCGTCGACGTACGGCAAGGTCTTGTGGCTCAGGTACTGGCTGCGCACCAGCCGCGCCGTCTGGGGCCAACTGAGGAGCCCGATCACCAGGATGAGGTTCACGAGCCCGGAGCCGAAGAAGGCCACCACGATGAGGGCCAGCACGAAGCGCGGGATCACCTGGAAGAACTCGGTGACGCGCATGAGCAGCTCGTCGAACCAGCCGCCGAAGTAGCCGGCCAGGGCCCCGACGAGCACGCCGATCAGCGTGGCCGTGGCCGCGGCCGCCAGGCCGACGATGAGCGACACGCGCGAGCCCCAGATGACCTGGCTGAGCACGTCGCGTCCCAGGTTGTCGGTGCCGAGGAGGTGCGGGCCGCCGAACGGCACCGCGAAGGCGTCCCTCGAGGTGGAGTGCGGGTCGAACGGCGCGATGGCGGGCGCCAGCAGCGCCAGGGCGCCGAGGAGCACCACCACCGTGAGCCCGAACACGCCGGAGCTGCTGCGCCTGAAGCGGCGCCACGCGGCGGAGGCGTTGGAGCGCGCCGCGCCCGAGGTGGTGGCCGCCGCGGTGGTAACCGCGCTCGGGTCAGCTGCGCCCGGAGCGGCCATCAGTACCTCACCCGCGGGTCGAGCACGGCGTAGAGCGCGTCGGTGGCCAGGTTGACGAGGATGACGGTCACGGACACGAAGAGCAGGATGCCGAGCAGCACGGGGTAGTCGCGGGTGTAGATGGAGTCGTACATGAGGCGGCCGATGCCGGGCCAGCCGAAGACCGTCTCGACGAGGGCGGAGCCCGCCACGATGAAGGCGAAGTTGTAGCCGATCACCGTTACGACGGGCAGCGCGGCGGCGCGCAGCGCGTGGCGCCACAGCACGGCGCGCTCGGAGAGCCCGCGGCCCCTGGCCGCGGTGATGTACTGCA
This sequence comes from uncultured bacterium, assembly GCA_964398765.1. Classification (GTDB taxonomy): domain Bacteria; phylum Deinococcota; class Deinococci; order Deinococcales; family Trueperaceae; genus JAAYYF01. Next base: position 14,659 of record CAYNNL010000015.1, read on the forward strand.
GGCTCATCACCTCGAGGAGCGAGGCGCGTGTGAGCCTGGTGGTTATGGCCATGTACCTGAACGACAACGCCGCCATGGGGAGCAGCATGTGCTTGAAGGAGTCGAAAACGGCCGCTAGCCCCGCGTACTCGACCCTCACGCTGCGGAACCCGCCGGCCGGTAGCCAGCCGAGCCACACGGCGAACACGAGGATGAGGAGCTGGCCGAGCCAGAACTCGGGCACCGCGTAACCCACAAGCGCGAAGCCGGTGGCGCCCCTGTCGGTGAGCGAGCCCGGCTTCCGGGCCGACACCACGCCCAGGACGAGCCCCACCGCGGACGCGATAACCACGGTGCTGAGCATGAGGACGAGGGTGCGGCCGAGGCGCTGCAGCAGCAGGTCGAGGACGGGTTGGCGGTTGGCGAACGAGAAGCCGAGGTCGCCGCGCGCGATGTTCTTGACGTAGAGCCAGAGCCGCTCGGGGATGGAGCGGTCCAGGCCGAAGTCCTGCCTGACCCGCTCCACGTACTCCGCGGGCGCCGGGTACTCCCCGATCAGCGAGGTGACGGGGTCGCCCGGCGCCAGGGCGATGAGAACGAAGTTGACCACGACCACGCCGAGGATGAGGGGGACGGCGTTGACCACGCGCCTGAGCGCGTATACCGCCAGACCGCCCCCGTTACCCTCGGCCGCCATCCGGGGTCAGCTCCGCCCGGCCCTCAGGGCTTGGCGAACCAGAGGTACTCGAGGCCGTCGCGCTGGTCGAGCAGCGTGCGCATGCCGCGCAGGTTGCCGGCCGACGCTTCGGACGCGAGTTCGTCGAACATGACCATGACGGGCACGTCGCGGGCTATCACCTCGTCGACGCGGTCGTAGAAGGTCTTGCGCTCGTCCTGGTCGGCGAGCCCGCCCGCCTCGTCGAGCCACGCGTCCACGTCTGCATTGCTGTAGCCGGAGGCGTTGACGAACGGCGTTCCGGGGGCCGCGCTCACGTAGATGCGGTGGTAACCGATGGCGGGGTCGCCACCCGAGGTGAACGACTGCATGCTGAGGTCGTAATCGCCGCCGTAGACGCGGTCGACCATCACGGCCCGCTCGGCCGGCTGAAGCTCGACGTCGATGCCGACGCGCCTGAGGTTGTCGCGGATGATGTTCCCGGCGGCGGCGAACGGACCGCGCGCGGAGTCGTAGACGAAGCGGAGCTTCAGGCCCGAGACGCCGGCCTCGGCGAGGAGCGCCTGCGCCTTCTCGGGGTCGTACGGGTAGAGGGTGCGGTAGTCGGTGTCGGGCCCGTAGGCGTAGGCGAAGCCGGCGCCGAACGGCCCGGAGCCCGCCTGACCGAGGCCACCCTGAGCCTGTTCGACGATCTGCTCGCGGTCGATGGCGTACATGAGCGCCTGGCGGACGCGCACGTCGTCGAGGCCGGGGGTGTTCGTGTTGATGAACATGAAGTAGAGCGCCGGGATGGTGATGCCCGTCCAGGTGTTGATGTTGGGGTCGGCCTCGAGCCGCGGCAGGTCGGCGGGCGGCATGTAGAAGCCCCACACGAGGTCGGCCTCGCCCACCTCGAGGGCGGTGGAGCGCCCCACGTCCTGCGGCACGATACGGAAGATGATGCGGTCGAGCAGGGCCGGCTCGAGGAAGTAGTCGTCGTTGCGCACGATCTCGACGCGCTCGCCGCGCACCCAGGTGGCGAACTTGAAGGGGCCGCTGCCGATGGGCGCGTCGTTGGCGGGGTTGGTCAGCGGGTCGGTGCCCTCGTAGATGTGCTTGGGCAGCACGGCCGCGTCGAAGGCGGTGAGGAGGCTGAGGAGCGGGGCGTACGGCTCCTTCAGCGTGATGACGACCGTCTTGTCGTCGGGCGCCGTGATCGAGTCGATGTGGCTGTAGGCGGTGAGGAAGCGACCATGGTTGGGCGCCTCGATCTCCATCATCGAGTAGACGACGTCTGCGCTGGTGACAGGCGTGCCGTCGTGGAAGCGCGCCTCGCGCAGCGTGAAGGTGTAGGTGAGGTTGTCGTCCGACACGGTCCAGCCGCTGGCGAGGTCGCCCTCGGGGCGCCCGTCGGCGGCGAGCCGCACGAGGCCGCTATACACGTTGACGCCCACGGCGCCGGTCGGGTAGCTCGTGCTGATGCCGACGTTGAGGTGCTCGGGGTCGGAACCGAGGACGATGATGGCCGTGCCGCCCGGCACGGGGGCCTCCTGCCCGAAGGCGGGGGCGGCGAGGAGAAGCGCCGCGATAACCAACACGGAGCGCTTGAAGCTCGTCCAGAACATCGGGGGACCTACCTTTCGCTTACGGCGTGATGTGTTGCGGGGCCTTGGCGGCCGTCGACTCGTTGTCTACCGAGCTCAATCTAGCATCGTCCGTTAGCCCACTGGGCCGCTCGTCGAGTTTGACGAGCACGACGCCGGCGAGGATGAACGCGCCGCCCAGCAGTTGGACGGGGAAGGGCATCTCTCCCAGCAGCAACCACGCCCACAGGACTGCGAACAGCACCTCCGCCAAGCCCACGAACGACGCCAGCTTGGACCCCAGGCGTCGGCTGGCCGTGATGCCCGCGAGGTACGCGAACGCCGCCGCCACGAGTCCCAGGCCGGCCACGTCGAGCCACCACGGGACCGAGACGCCCGCCAGCAGCACGTCCGCCGTGTTCCAGGCGGTCGGCACGATCCCGACGATTCCGGCAAGCAGTAGGGCAAGTGCGCCCACACTGAGCCCACCGGCGGCGACCACCACGGGCGGCAGCCCGTGGCGCGCGTCGGCAGAGATGACGAAGAAGGTGGCCAGCCCCACGGCGGCGGCCAGCCCCCACAGCACGCCCACGAGGTCGACTTTCACCGCGCCGAACACGTCGAGCACGAGGACCAACCCGGCGATGGCGACGCCGGCACCGATCAGCGTCAGGGCCCGCGGCCGCTCGCCGCGCCGGAGCCACAGCCACGCCACCACGAGGACGACTCCCAGGTACTCGAGGAGCAGCGCGACGGCAACGGAGAGCCGTTCGACGGCCAGGAAGTAGGCGAGCTGACAGCCGGCCACGGCTATGAGGCCGAAGAGCACCATGCTGGGCCAGCCGCGCCTCATCAGGTGCCAGCGCCCCCGCATGGCGAGGATGCCGGGCACGGCCATCACCACGGCACCCACCCCCACGCGCCACGTGACGGCGGCGGCCGGGGTCCAGCCGCTTGCGAGCAGGCCCTTGGCGAACGAGCCCGAGGTGCCGAACGCGGCGGCCGAGAGGAGGGCGAAGAGCAGCCCGAACGAGCGGTAGCGGTTCATGGTTTCCTTGTCGGGCAGGCCGTCTGTGGGAGCTGCCGGTGATCGGGCCGGGCACGCCGCTTGACGCGGTCGTACCCTAGCCCGCGCCGCGGACTTGCCGCGGCGGACAGACGTAGATTCTACCCACGCCTCTGGGCCTCCGGGCTGTTCCGGTGAGGCTCAGTCGTCTAGCGGCACGAACGCCACCAGCAGCCGGTAGGGCCTGGCGCGCCGGCTCGCGCCCCGTTCCCGTCCCGCTGCGCCTGCCGGGGGGTCGGCGGCCGCGTGACCTGGCGCCCGCGAGTTGGCGTTCAGCAGCCCGAGCAGAGCGGCCTGCACCTCGCGCGCCTCCTCGTCGGTGAGCTCGAGGTCCGTCCAGTAATCGGTTCCCACTCCCGAACCCGGATCGGGCCACGCCGGCTCGGTGGCCTCGTCACGAGCACCCATCACCCAGGTGTCTCCCGTCTCGTCACGGAAGAGGCGTTGGCCCTCACGGCCGTCCTGCTGCAGCCGCCGGGCCAGCATGGCGGTCCGCTCCCGCAGTTCCGGCAACGACTGCGCGAGAAGGCGCTCCTCGAGGGTGGCGAAGGGCGTGAGCGCGTAAGGCACGAAGTACGCGTCGTGCTGGGACCGGTAGACCTTGATGCCGCGGCCCTTGCGGGGGAGCACCCGGACGACCTCGAGCAGGCCGGCGCCGAGGAGGTTGCGGATCCGGTAGAGGGTGGCGTTCATGTCGACGCCGGTCTGCTCCACCGCGTCCGTGACCGTGGCCTCGCGCGCCAGGAAGACCCTGAACGTTGTCAGGTGGCGGGGGTCCGTGAGCAGGCGCGCCTGCGCCGCGTCCTCCACCCGGTGCGCCACCACTTCAGCCGGTGGCCGCGGCACCGCACCATGGGACCTACCTGGATCAGCTCCTGCCATCACAAGTAGGTTAGCAGGCACCTTGGGTTCATGTCCGTACGACGCACCTACTACCTTGTCAGTTCCCTCAACTGGTTCGCGGCCGTGCTGCCCATGGCGGTGTCCGTCCTCCTGGCCCAGTCCCGCGGCCTGACCCTGGCCGACGTGGCGCACTTCATGGCCGCGTTCTCCCTCTTCGTGGTGCTGTTCGAGCTCCCGTCCGGCGCGCTCGCGGACGCCGTGGGGCGCAAGCGCGTCTTCCTGGCGGGCGGCGTGATGCAGTTGGCGGCCAAGACGGTGTTCCTGGTGGCCTCCGACCTCCCCACGTTCATGCTGTACGGGCTGCTCGCAGCGGCCGCGCGCGCCCTCGCCTCCGGGGCGTTGGAGGCGTGGTTCATCGACGCGCTCCAGTCCGAGGACCCGGGCGCCGACCTGCAGCCGGCCCTGGCGCGGGGAGGCGCCTACAACCTGGCGGCGCTGGCGGCCGCGACGCTGTTGGGCGGGTACGTTCCGCGGCTCGCGTCGTCACTGCCGCTACCGGAGATCGGCGTCCTGACCCCGCTGTCATCGACCGTGGTCGTGGCGCTCGTGCTGCAGTTGCTCGTGCTCGTGTTGACCGCGAGGTTCGTGAACGACCAGCGCAGCCAGGGCGGCTTGCGTCTCGCCGCCATGCGGGGCGAGCTGGCCGACGTGCTGCGCGGCGCCAGGACGGTCACTTTTGCCAACCGCACGGTGGCAGCGTTGCTGGTCGTCGACCTCGTGGTGGGCGCGGCTCTGATGGCCTCCGAGACGTTCTGGCAGCCGTTCTTCGCCGCCAGGCTCGGCGGCGGGGTGACCGGCGGCGACACCACGGCCCTCGGCGCTATCCTGGCCGGCTCGTTCCTGCTGGGCGTGGTCGGCAACCTCGTGGTCACGCGCGTCGACCGGTGGCTGGGCGGCCGGCACGCGTTGACGGCCGCGCTCTTCCAGCTCGTGCAAGCCGGTGCGCTACTCGCCCTCGCCTGGCAGGCAGGACCGCTGCCCGCCACGGCCCTGTTCTGGCTCACCTACCTCGCCCGCTCCGCCTGGTCGTCGCCCCACGAGGCCATCTTCCACGCGGCCGTGCCGGCCGAGCGCCGCTCCGTCATGCTGTCGCTGTCGTCGTTGAGCTCGTTCGCCGGCGGCTTCCTCGGCAGCGTGCTCCTGGGCCCCATCGCCGAGGCGGCGTCGATCGGGGCGGCGTGGAGCGTGGCGGCCGTGCCTGTGGCGTTGACGGCGCTCGTCTACTTGAGGTTGGCTCGGGGGCGGGCGAGGGTGGCTCCGCCGCTCGTCGAGGGAATCTGACGTTCCGCGGGCTCGTGCTCGAAGGCACGAACAGGCGCGGAGCCCGGGCGGAGAACCGGGGCTCCGCACTTAGGTTCGCTTACTCGCTTGTCCTGGTGGAGCCGAGGGGATTCGAACCCCTGACCTTCCGGATGCCATCAGACGCGCTCCCGACTGCGCCACCGCCCCTCGGCGCCCGTGGCCTTCCCGCCCGGTAACGTCCGAGCCCGGTCTACAGGGCGACGATCTGTGCACCGATACGAGCTCGCTAGTGTCAATCGGGGCCAACTCTCGGCCGCTGCCACCGCGCCACGCCGCCCCATATGCCATCATCGCCCCATGCTCTCCCCTGCCATCCCCGAGAAGCAGCGGCGTCACCTGGGCACGCTGCGCAGGGTGAGAGACCGCATCGACCGCGAGTACGCGCAACCCCTCAACGTGGAGGAGCTGGCGCGCGGGGCCGGCATGTCCGCCGGGCACCTCAGTCGCGAGTTCCGGGCGTCCTTCGGCACGTCGCCTTACGGCTACCTCATGACGCGCCGCATCGAGCGCGCCATGGCGCTCCTGCAGCGAGGCGACCTCAGCGTCACGGACGTCTGCTTCGAGGTCGGCTGTTCGTCGTTGGGCACCTTCAGCACACGCTTCACGGAACTGGTCGGCGTGCCGCCCAGCGTCTACCGGCACGAGCGGGCGCATTCCACGGAGGGTATCCCCGCCTGCCTGGCCAAGCAGGTGAGCCGGCCGGTCAGGAATTGAGAAGCGAAGCCGGCGAACCTTCCCCTACAATCGCCGCCATGAAACTACTCATAGACGCAAGCTACCTGCCGCAGGACGACCCCGACGCCATGCTGGCCTTCTACAAGGACGTGCTGGGCTTCGAGGTCCGGAACGACGTGGGTTACGAGGGCATGCGGTGGCTCACCGTGGGCCCGGCCAACCAGCCGGACACTTCCATAGTGCTCCACCCGCCCACAGCGCTGCCTGACCTAACGGACGACGAGCGCAGGGTCATAGCCGAGCTGATGGCCAAGGGCAGCTTCTTCGGCGTGAACCTGGCAACGCCTAACTTGGACGAGGTGTTCGACCGCGTGGTGGCCGCCGGCGCCGAGGTGGTGCAGGAGCCCATGGACCAGCCTTACGGCGTGCGCGACTGCGCCATCCGCGACCCTTCCGGCAACCTGATCCGCATCAAGGAGATCTGAACCGAGCAGATGAGCGAACCCGAGGAGCACGAGAGCACACCGGCCGGCCCGAACGCCGGGGGTCCGGAACGCACGCCGGCGGACAGCCACGACCGCATCAGCGTCATAGGCGCCCGCGTGAACAACCTGAAGAACGTGAGTCTGGAGATACCCAAGCGGCGCCTCACGGTGTTCACCGGCGTGTCCGGCTCCGGCAAGAGCTCGCTGGTGTTCGACACCATCGCCGCCGAATCGCAGCGGCTCATCAACGAGACGTACAGCGCGTTCGTGCAGGGCTTCATGCCAAACCTGGCCAGGCCGGAGGTGGACCGGCTGGAGGGCCTGACCACCGCCATCATCGTGGATCAGGACCCGATGGGCTCCAACCCACGCTCTACGGTGGGCACCGCCACGGACGCCAACGCCATGCTGCGTATCCTCTTCAGCCGCATAGGTGAGCCGCACATCGGCCCACCCAACGCCTTCTCGTTCAACGTGCCCTCCGTGAAGGGCAGTGGGGCCGTGACGGTTGAGCGAGGCGCCAAGACGATCACCGAGAAGGCCAGCTTCAGCGTGCTGGGCGGCATGTGCCCCAGGTGCGAGGGGCTCGGTAACGTCACTGATTTCGACCTCACGGCGCTCTACGACGCCACCAAGTCGCTCAACGAGGGCGCGCTCACGGTTCCGGGCTTCAGCATGGACGGCTGGTGGGGCCGCATGCTGCGCCACAGCGGCTGGTTCGACCCGGACAAGCCGCTCGGCGAGTTCACCAAGCGGGAGCTTCACGACCTGCTCTATAAGGAGCCCACCAAGCTGAAGGTGGAGGGCATCAACCTCACCTACCAGGGCATAGTGCCGCAGGTGCAGAAGTCTTGGCTCAACAAGGACGTCGAGCATATGCAGCCTCACATCCGCGCTTTCGTGGAGCGGGCCATCACCTTCACCACCTGCCCGGACTGCGGCGGCACCAGGCTGGCGCCCGCAGCGCGCTCCTCGAAGATCCTCGGTAAGAACATCGCCGAGCTGTGCGACGTGCAGATCAGCGATCTGGCGGAGTGGGTACGGCAACTGAACGAGCCCACGGTGGCTCCGCTGGTGGCGGGCCTGCAGCACCTGCTGGACGCCTTCGTCAACATCGGCCTCGGCTACCTCTCCCTGGCACGGTCATCCGGCACGCTGTCCGGCGGCGAAGCGCAGCGCACCAAGATGATCCGGCACTTGGGTTCGGCACTCACGGACGTTACCTACGTGTTCGACGAGCCCACCATCGGCCTGCACCCGCACGACGTGCAGCGCATGAACCAGCTGCTGCTGGAGCTGAGAGACAAGGGCAACACCGTGCTGGTGGTGGAGCACAAGCCGGAAACCATAGCCATCGCCGACCACATAGTGGACTTGGGCCCCGGTGCGGGCGCTGCCGGCGGCACCATCACTTACGAGGGCGGCCTCGAAGGCCTGCGGGCCAGCGGCACCATCACGGGCCGGCACCTCGATGACCGTGCGAAGCTCAAATCCACCGTTCGGAAGCCCAAGGGCGCCATCGAGGTGCGCGGCGCCAACGCGAACAACCTCAGGAACGTGGACGTGAACGTGCCGCTCGGCGTGCTCTGCGTGCTCACGGGCGTGGCGGGTTCCGGCAAGAGCTCCCTGGTAACGGGTTCGCTTGCCGGCCGCGATGGCGTGGTCATGATTGACCAAGCGGCCATCCGCGGCTCCAGGCGCAGCAACCCAGCCACCTACACGGGGCTTCTGGAACCCATCCGCAAGGCGTTCGCCAAGGCCAACGGCGTGAAACCCGCGCTGTTCAGCCCCAACTCGGCGGGTGCCTGCCCCGCCTGCAAGGGCGCCGGCGTGGTCTACACGGAACTAGGCGTCATGGCCACCGTGGCCTCCCCGTGCGAGGAGTGCGGCGGCAAGCGCTTCCTGGCCCAGGTGCTCGAGTACCAGTTCGGGGGCCGCAACATCAGCCAGGTCCTCACCATGCCCGCCTCGGAGGCGCGTGCGTTCTTCGCCTCGGGCGACTCGGCAGTGCCGGCCGCGTGCAGGATCCTCGAGCGGCTCGAAGCGGTGGGGCTTGGTTACGTGAGCCTGGGCCAGCCCCTCACCACCCTCTCGGGTGGGGAGCGCCAACGGCTGAAGCTGGCCGCCGAGATGGCTGAGAAGGGCAGCGTGTACGTGCTGGACGAACCCACCACGGGCTTGCACTTGGCGGACGTTCAGCAGCTGCTCGAGCTGTTGGACGGGCTGGTGGATTCGGGCCGGTCGGTGGTAGTGATCGAGCACCATCAGGCCGTCATGGCGCACGCGGACTGGATCATCGACCTAGGCCCGGGCGCGGGTAACGACGGTGGCACCGTGGTCTTCGAAGGTACGCCGGAGGCGCTGACGAGGAGCCGCGAAAGCGTCACAGGGCGGCATCTTGCTGCGTACGTGAGCGCCTAGGGGCCCCTGACAGGAGCGCGTAAGAGCAACGTGAGTCTCCCGCCGTCACAGCCTGCGGCTCATCACTCACACAGGTCCGTATCCCTGGGTGAAGAAAGACTAGCGACCCAGGCGGTCAAGAAGCCGACCCGCGGCCCGGGCGGGTTCCCCTCCGCGCGCGTGCTGGCCCACGCAGGCCTAACGGACCTCTCGCGAACCGTGCCGCTGACCACTGCCATCGTCAAGAGCACCGGCCCCATCGGGCGGCGGCTTCGCAACGTCAGCGACCTCATCCTGGGTTCGCGTTGGCAGCCCGCCCCGGTGGCCGGCGCCGGCCGTGCTGCAAGAGATTCCGCTAGCACCCATGGCCACGTCTGAGCCCAAAAGTGGGGCGGCTAGACAAGAACAGGGATGAGGAGCTTCCCGCGTACGCGTTCGTCAAGCGTGCATGCTGAAGAAGCGAGGGGTTGGTCAACGCGCCCCACAAGATGTGAATGAGCTGTGGTAGTGGCCAAATCAAGGGACCCCGGACAAGTGCCGGGATCCCTTTTTTGCGTTCTGGACGCTGTTTCTCGTGGTGGAGCCGAGGGGATTCGAACCCCTGACCTTCTGAATGCCATTCAGACGCGCTCCCAACTGCGCCACGGCCCCACGGTCGGCTCGGTCCGACTGGGCCGGATGGCCCAGGTCGGGGAGCGAACGCAAGTGTACTAACGGCGTCGGGGGGGTGTCAACCGGCGTGCCGGGCGCTCCGGCCCGCCGCCACCGGTCGGGCCGCCAAGTGATCGGACGTCGCTCCGACCCCGCGAAGCGCGTCGAGAGCGTTCTCATGAGAACCGTGTAAGTTCCTTGTAAGGCTTCCGGCGTAACAATCCCAGCATGACTTTGGGCCGCGACACCACTACCGGGTTCAGACCCGCCGGGTCGGTGCGCGCGCAGCAGCCCCGTCCACCCGTCAACGCGGTAACGCGCTCCGAGCATGACGACGCCGCGCCGCGCCTCGCCGAGTTGATCATCCCGCTCACGCCAGCGCTCGACGTGGCCGAGGGGGTTCCCGCCACGCACGCCATGCGCACGGCGGTCGTGGCGATCAGGTTGGGCCGGGCTCTCGAGCTCGACCAGCCCACCCTCACCGACCTCTACTACGCCTCGCTCCTGAAGGACCTAGGCGCCACCAGCGCGCGCTCCAAGGCGCTGCACACCTTCGGGGCCGCCAGCAGCGTCGTCTACCACGCCCTTCCGGGGGCCGACCTCGCGTCGCTGAGCGGCTCGCTGCGGCTCGCCATGCCCCTCCTCCGCACCAAGGGGGATTGGCGCAGGCGCGTGGCCGCCTTCGTCGACATCACGTTGGGCCGCGCCAACGGGCCCGTTCAGATCGAACGCCTGCGGGGCCGCAGCGGCGCCTCGATCGCGCTCGACATGGGCTTCGCCCGCGGCACGGCCGACGCCATCATCTCGCGCAACGAGCGTTGGGACGGGCGCGGCCGGCCCGAGGGGAGCGCCGGTGACGAGGTCGCCATCGGTGGCCGCGTCCTCAACGTGGCCAACGCGCTCGTGAGCGCCTGGTTCGAGGGCGGCGTCCAACTGGCCAGCACACGGCTGGCTCGCCTGGCGGGCAACCAGCTCGACCCGGGGGTGTGCCAGCACGCCATCGCGCTACTCGCGTCACCCGCTTTCGTGGCCGAGCTGAGCGCCAACGACATCGAGCAGGTCGCCCTGGCTGCCGAACCCACAGGCCGCGGCTACGTGTCCGCGTCACGCACCGACCGAGTGATCGCGGGGTTCGCCCGCTTCATTGACGCCAAGTCTCCCTGGACCTACCGGCACTCCGAGCGCGTGCGCGAGCTGGCGGCCGGCGCCGCCACGCACCTCGACCCAGCACTCCAGCTCGGACCCACAGACCTGCGCCGCCTCAAGCGCGCCGCGCTCCTGCACGACATCGCGCGGTTGGCCACCCCCACCGAGGTCCTCGACAGTCACCGGACCCTGTCCGACGCCGAGATCGAGGTGGTCCGCTCCCAGCGCCCCCTCCTGCGCGCCAGCCTGTCGAGCGTCCTCGACCTCGCTGACCAGGCGCCCATCACCGAGACGTACGTGAGGGAGGAACCGCCGACGCTGGCTGACGGCGCCGACACCCTGAGCACGGAGCAGCGCGACGAGCTGATCGACGAGCTCTTGAGCATGGCCGAGAGGTTCGAGGCCATGACCGCCCCCAGGCCGCACCGGGAGCGCCGCACGTTCGACGAGGCGAAGGCGCTGCTGCGCCAGCAGGCCGACAAGGCGGGCGGCACGAGCCAGGTGGTTCTCTCCGGGCTCGAGCGCTTCCTCGCCACCCCCACGGCGGCGGCCGTGCTGGCGCCGCGCCGGTTCGACCCGAACGCCATCATCGTCGTCGACTGAACTCGGCCCGTCCGCCGGGCCGCGAGGCGAGAACGCCCCCCGCTTCATAGCGGGGGGCGTCTACTTTCGCAGGTTGCAGGTCGCGGCGCAGGAGCGCCGGCCAGGCGTTACCTCAGGCCTTGTCGGCCTTGGCGGCGCGGGCGGCGGCGCGGTCGCGCTCCTGGCGGGCCACGTCGGTCTTGAGGCGCGAGGCCTTGCCGCGCAGTTCGCGCAGGTAGTAGAGCTTGGCTCGGCGCGTGCGGCCGCGGCGCACCACGGCGATGTTCTCGATCAGGGGCGAGTTGAGGGGGAACACGCGCTCCACGCCCTCGCCGAACGACACCTTGCGGACCGTGACGGTGCTGCGGGCGCCCTTGCCGTTCTTGCGGGCGATGACCACGCCCTCGAAGGCCTGAACGCGCGTGCGGTTGCCCTCGACGACCTTGTAATCGACGCGGACGGTGTCGCCCGTATCGAACTCGGGGAGGTCGGTACGCACGAAGGGTTGCTCGATAGAGCGCATGATGGCGCCTTTGTTGTACTTCATCGTCGTCTCCAGGTCGTCGACCGGCAAGGCCGATAGTGACCACGGCGCTTGCGGGCCATGGCGGACGCTGGGAGGTGGCGCGGCTGGCGCCGCCGGACGTACCGGCCTCCGTGCGTCAAGCCTTGACATCTTAGCCGAACGGGACCGGTGACCGCAATAGCCGCGGGGCGTCAGCCCGCGTCCACCGGCTCCTCGCCCGTCAGCTCCTCGAGAAGGTACTCGAGCCGCGTCCTGGCGTTGTCCTGCGAGCCGAAGAGCGAGCGGCGCAGCCGCCCCTCCCCGTCGAACACGAACCAGTGGGGCGTGCCCTCTATGCCCCACTCCTGCGCCAGCTCGCCCGAGAGGTCGAGCGCCACCGGCATGCCCACGCGGGCGTACTCCTCGGCGAACCTCACGAGGGTCGGCACCACCTGCTCGCGTTCCAGGGCGCGGTGGCCGTAGGCGGTGTGGACGAGCGCGGTCCGCACGCGGCCGCCCGAGCCGGCCGCCACACGCTTGATGAACGGCACCCCGCGCGACACGCAGCCCGGGCACTCGAGGTTGAAGAACATGACGAGGGTGGCGGTCCCGTCTGTAGCGGGCGCCTCCCACGGCGCCGGCATGGGCCCGCCCGTCACGAACTCCGTTGGCCACGTCAGCGCCATGACCGTGACGGTACAGGCGCGAGGGCACCGCGAGGGTGGCGCCTGATACTCTCCTTCACATATGCCGTCAGTCATCACGGGCCTGCACCACGTAACGGCCATCGCGGGCCGCCCCCAAGCGAACATCGAGTTCTACGTGAGGCTACTGGGCCTCCGGTTGGTCAAGCGGACGGTCAACTACGACGACCCGCAGACCTATCACTTCTACTTCGGCGGCCCGCTGGGCCAGCCCGGCACGGTCCTCACGTTCTTCCCGTGGCCCGGCGCGGGTCCGGCCGTGCGCGGTGCGGGCGAGCCCCTCGCGCTGGCGTACCGCGTGCCGCCCGGCATGCTCGACGCCTGGCGGCAACGGCTCGACGACCACCGTCTAGCGCACTCCTCGTTCGACCGCTTCGGGGAGGAGGTGCTCGCCTTCGCCGACCCGGACGGCACGCCGCTCGAGCTGGTGGAGGCCCAGCCGGGAGCGCCCCTGCTCAACTGGCCCGGCGCCCCGGTGCCGGGCGGCATGGCGCTCCAGGGGCTGCACGCGGCCACCGTGGCCGCGCCGAGCCTAGACGCCACCCTCGCGGTCCTCGAGGGCGTGCTGCACATGCGCACGGTAGCGTCCGAGGTGGGCTCCGACGGCGCGCGCCGGGTGCGGGTCGGGCAGGCGGACGCGCCGGCGGGCCTCGTCTACCCGGCGGGCGGCTACCTCGACCTTGTGGAGGTGCCCGAGCGGGCTCAGAGCCGCCTTGGCACCGGGAGCATCCACCACGTGGCGCTGCGCGTGGTCGGCGACGACCTCGAGGAGGTCCGCGCCGACCTCAAGGCCGCCGGGCTGGCCCCCACCACCGTGAAGGACCGGAACTACTTCCGGTCGGTCTACTTCAAGGAGCCAGGCGGCGCCGTGCTGGAGGTGGCCACCGACGGACCCGGCTTCACGGTCGACGAGGCCGCCGACGAGCTCGGCCTGGCGTTCAAGCTCCCGTCGTGGCTCGAGAGCGAGCGGGAGTTCCTGCGGGGCCGGCTGCCGGTCACGGCCAGCCCCGAGTACGCCGATCGTTGGGCCAGGTAGCCGAGGCCCCAAGCCAGGGCGCCGCGCGGGCACGAGGGCGGGCGGGCGCGTGCGCTCCCGGGGCATAATGAGAGCCGCTCGGAGCTGGGGGCTCACCTGAATGTCGGACGATGCCTTGTCCCTCGTCGAACGCCTGCGTGCGCTCGCCGCCGCTGCCGCGGCAGCGAGCCTCGAGTTCCGTTACGACGAGGCAGTGGCGCGAGGCAACGAGGCCCTGGCCCTGGTCAACCTCGACCCCGGCTCGGCGCTGACCACCTGGGACGAGCGGCTGGCGCCCCTGACGCCGGAGGTGCTGGCGCAGGCCGCCGCTGCGGCCACCTCGGTGGCCATCTGCACCTTCCGCCAGGCCGATTACATGACGTCGCTGCTCGTGGCGCGGCTCGAGCTTCAGGCGCGTCAGTGGCTCGGCGACGAGGTCGGGGCCGCCAACGCCCAGCTCGGGCTCGGTTGGTGTTACCACGCCGTCGGGCTCTACCAGCAGGCGCTCGCCAACCACTTCCAGGCGCTCGACGCTCTCGAGAGGCTCCAACCCGGCGAGGTTGCCGGCCCGCTCAACGGCGTCGCGCGCGCCTACCTCGACCTCGGCCGCGTCGACCTGGCGCTGGAGTACGGGCAGCGGGCCCTCGACCACGCCACGACCTCGCCGTCGGGTCGGCGCGACCTCTCCATCGCCCTCAGGGTCCTCGGTCAGGCGCGCCAGGAGAGCGGCGACTTGCTGGGCGCACGGGACGCGTTCCAGGCCAGCTTCGACCGTTCCGACGCCTACGGTCAGCGGCTGGCCAAGCTCAGCCTGGGCCAGCTGGCCACCGAGGAGCGCCGCTGGGACGAGGCTCACCGCCACTTCGCCGACTGCCTCGAGGGCCTGTCGCCGGAGAGGCGCGAGCTGGTGCAGTGCGAGGCGCTGCTCGGGTTGGGCCGCGTGCATCTGGCGCGGGGCGAACCGGAGGCCGCGCTGAAGCCCCTGGGGGAGGCCATCGCCCGGGCCTCGGCCAGCGGCTCGCCCGTGGAGGCCGCCGCGGCGCACCGGGTCATGTCGGAGGCCATGGCCGCGCTGGGGCGATGGGAGGAGGCGCTGCACCACTTCCAGACCTTCCACGACCTCGAGGACCGCGAGGCCAGGCAGCTCTCGGACCGGCGCACACAGATCCTGGAGCTGCAGCTCGACGTGGACCGCATGCGCAAGGACCGCGAGATAGACCGGCTGCGCAACGTGGAGCTGGCCCGCGCCTACTCCGACTTGAGCCACCTGCACCAACAGCTCGAGGCCCAGGCGGCGCGACTGCGGCAGCTCACCCGCACGGACGAGCTGACGGGGGTGGCCAACCGCCGGGCCTTCGAGGAGCACCTGAGCGACGAACTGCTCCGCGCCAGGCGCCTGCACCGGCCGCTGAGCCTACTCATGGTGGACCTCGACGACTTCAAGCTAGTCAACGACACGCACACGCACGTGGTGGGCGACGCCGTGCTGCGCACGACCGCCGAGGCGCTCCTCGACTCGACCAGGGAGATAGACCTGGTGGCGCGCTTCGGCGGCGAGGAGTTCGTGGTCCTGCTGCCCGAGACGGGGGTCGAGGGGGCGTTGAGCGTGGCGCACAAGGTGCTCGCGGCCGTGGCGAGTCGGGCTCTCGACTCGCAGGGGCTCGTGCTCACGGCCAGCGTCGGCTGCGCCACCTTGGACGAGCTCGACGACGAGATCTCGCTGTTGACCCGCGCGGACTCGAACCTCTACGAGGCCAAGCGCCGCGGCAAGAACCGCGCCGAGGCGTAGGCGCCAGGTGATACGCGCGGTACTGATCGCCGTCGGCCTCGGCCTGGCGGGTCTAGGGGTGTCGTTCTGGCTGCTGGGAGAGGACCTGGGGACTGCGCTCAAGGTCCCGGCGTGGGCATACGCGGTGGGACTCGGGCTGGCGGCGGCCAACTACGCCACCGGCGCCTTCAGGTTGGTCCTGCTCGCCGCGCGCGTCGGTCACCGCCTCCCCTACATGGGGGCGTTGAGGGCCTACGCCCTCGGGCTGTTCACGGCCGCGCTGACACCGGGCAGCGCGGGCCAGGCACCCGCCGTGGCGCTGTCGCTGGTCAAGGGCGGCATGACGCCCGCCGACGCCTGGACCATCAACGTGCGGGTCTGGATACTCGACCTGGTCTTCCTCGCCTGGTCATTGCCCCTGAGCATCCTCGTGCTCGGCCGCTCCACCCGCATCCTGGTGGGCTCGAGACCCGAGGTCGTGGCGGCCGGCGCGTTCCTGTTGGCGGGCTTCACGGTGGTGCTCCTGCTGTTCAGGCTCCGCTGGCTCACGCGGTTGGCTTCCCTCCTCGTTGGCGTGCCGGGCGTTAGGCGCTGGCGCGGCTCCCTCGGCGCCTTCCTGCAGCGGGTGGAGGTCGCCAACGCCGGCCTCAAACCCGCGCGGCCCGCCACGCACGCCGCCCTCCACCTCGCCACGTTCGTCGTGTACTTCACGACGTACTTCACGTTCTTCGTGGTCGTCGCCGCCATGCGGCCGGGCACCTCTCCGCTGGTGGCCATGGCCAGCGCCCAGGTGCCGTCGGTGGCGTCGTCGTTCTTCCCCACCCCGGGCGGCACGGGCCTCTTGGAGGTGGGCACGGCGAGCCTCATGCGTCTCAGCTCGCCGAGCGCCAGGCGCGTCGACGTGCCCGTGGCGCCCGAGGACACGGGGCTACGGGGCGAGGGGTTCGCTGGCGCCACGGGGACAGCGGGGCTGCTGGTCGCAACCGACGACGCCAGGCGCGCGCAGGCGGGGGTGGCCGCCGCCATCCTCGCCTGGCGCGTGCTGACCTACTACCTGCGGATGGTTGTCGGGCTGGCCTGGGGCGGCAGCCTGTTACGCAAGCGCGAGGAGCCCTAGCGCCGCCACGGCATGACCCAGCGCTCCACGAGCTGCAGCACGGCGGTGAGACCCACGCCCAGCACCATGACCACGAGCAGGGCCGCGTACATCTTGGGCGTGCCGAGCACCTGCCAGTAGTAGTAGACGAGGTAACCGACGCCTGTCTTGGCCCGCACGAACTCGACCGCCACGATGACGATGAGGGCCGTGCCGAGGGCGAGGCGCAGGCCGTTGAACACGATCGGGAGCGCGCCCGGCAGGATCACGTGCCTGAGCATCTGCCAGCGGTTGGCGCCGAAGTTGGCGCCCGCCTGCAGGAGCACCTTGTCTATCCCCTGCACGCCTGCCATGGTCGAGAGGGCCACCAGGAAGAAGGCGGAGATGGCCACGACCGTCACCTTGGGCCCCTCGCCGAACGGGTCGGGGAACACGAGCATGAGGATCGGGAAGATGGCGATCTTGGGGAGCACGTAGATGGCCGACATGGTGGCGTCGAGCATGGTGCGCACCGTGCGGTTGAGGCCCATGACGATGCCGACCAGCAGCGCCGGGACGGCGCCGAGCACGAACCCGACCAGCACGCGCGACAGGGTGGCCCACACGTGGCTCTCCCTGAAGAGGTCGGCCACGCCGGCCCAGCCGCTCTCGACGAGCCGCGCGGGAGCGAGCCACGGCCGCCCGAGGAGCGAGGTACCCGAGAAACGGTCGTAGTTGACGGTCAGGTCCCACAGGGCGCCGACGATGCGGCTGGGCGGCGGGAACCAGCGGGGGTTCAGGACGCCGCCGGTACTAAGCCACTCCCAGGCGACGAGCACCAGGAGCGGGAAGAGCCAGGCGAGCGCCTTCTCGTAAGGAGCCTGCAGCCGGAACGGCAGCCGCCGCGCCGCGGCTTCCGCCGTCAGCACGAGCAGCACGAACGCCGCCCCGAGTAGCGCCCACCACCAGCGGGTCCACAGGCCGAGCGCCCCGCCCGCCGCGACGAGCGCCACGAGCAGGCCGAGCGGGACGAGCCACTCGCCGTGAGCGCGCCCCGGCCCGTCGCGGCGCGGCGCGCCCCTCACGCCTGGGCCTCCATGGCAAGCCGCACCTCGTCGCGCAGCTCGTCCCAGATGGCCCCGGTGAGGGCGCCGAAGCGCGCCGTGGAGGTCGTGGCGAGGTCGCGCGGCCGCGGCAAGTCGACCGCGAACTCGGACTTCTTGGTGCCCGGGTGCGCCGTCATCAGCACCACCCTGTCGCCGAGCAGCACCGCCTCCTCGATCGAGTGGGTCACGTACAGCACCGTCTTGCGGGTCTCCTCCCAGATGCGCAGCAGCTCCTCCTGCAAGACGGCGCGGGTCTGGGCGTCGAGCGCTCCGAGCGGCTCGTCCATCAGGAGGACCTGCGGGTCGTTGGCGAGCGCCCGCGCGATCGACACGCGCTGCTTCATGCCGCCGGAGATCTGCGAGGGGTAGTAGTGCGCGAAGCGCTTCAGACCCACCTTCGCGAGCCACCTCTCCGCCACCTCGTAGCGCTCAGCCCGACCGACGCCGCGCATCTGCAGGCCGAACGCCACGTTGTCGATGACGGTCTTCCACGGGAAGACGGCGTACTCCTGGAACACCACGTTGTTGAGCGGCTTGCGGGGATCGTCGCCCGGCACGATGCGGGCCTCGCCGGAGGTGAGGTCGTCGAGCCCCGCGAGGATGCGCAGGAACGTCGACTTGCCGCAGCCCGAGGGCCCCACGAGGCAGACGAACTCGCCCTCGCCGACGGTGAGGTCGAACCCCTCCAGGGCCGTGACGGTACCGGCCTTGGAGGGGTAGGTCTTGCCCGCGTTGCGCGCGACGATCTTGGTCGTCATCGCTACCGGATCGACGCGCCCCTCACTGCTGGTACTTGCCGGCGGCTTCCAGGGCCCACTCGGCGAACTCCGTCGTCACGACCTTGGAGAGGTCGATGGGGGCGTCGTAGTCGGTGCGACCGTTCTCGCGGTGCACGCGCTCGACGTCGGCCAGGCCGCTCACGGGGATGGCGAGGTCGGGGTCGTACAGGACGGGGGTGCCGTTGACGATGGCGTCCTCGGTCGAGTTGACGTAGTGGAGGTAGGCGGCCACGTTCTCGGGGTCGAGGTAGTCGTCGCCCTGCATGAGCCGGGCGGCGTCGAGGAGGGCCAGCGCGAAGCGGTCGGCCACGTCGGGCCGCTCACCGAGGAACTTGCCGGAGCCCACGAAGGCCACCGTCATGAGCCCGGGCACCAGGTCGGTGGCCACGGCCACGGCCGTGCCGGCTTCCTCCACCTGGTCGGCGTAGGGCGAGCCGAGCAGGGCGGCGTCGATGGAGCCGTTCTCGAAGGCGGCCGGGATGTCGGCGTTGCCGAGCGACACGATCTCGACGTCGCGGATGGTGAGGCCCGCGGGCTCGAGCGCCTTGGCGGTCAGGTACTCGCCGCCGCTGCCGGGACCGCCGGCGAACGCCACGGTGCGGCCCCTTAGGTCGGCGGCCGAGGTCACGGCGCCCGAGTTGAAGAGGTCGGAGCGGACGAGCACCTTGGTGGGGCTGTCAACGAACGGCTCGAGGCCGCCCGGCGCGAAGACGCGCACGTCGATGCCCTGGTTCCAGCCGTTCCACAGCGAGGTGACGATGGCGATGCCGCCGACGTCGATCTGGCCCTGCTCGAGGAATGCGATGGCCTCGGTGCCCGACGCGACGCTCTCGAGGTCGACGTTCAGGCCGTAACGCTCGAACAGCCCGCGGTCCTTGGCCACGTAGAGGGTGGCGAACTTCAGGATGGGCACGTACGCGACCCGCACGGACTGCGCGGGAGAAAGCGGTTCCACCCCGTGCGTGTCCTGCGCCGACGCGAAGAGAAGCGTCGCCGCGACGAGGGTTGCGAGGAGCGTCTTGAGTGTACGACCGGTCATCAGTGCCTCCAGGCGGGACCGGGGCAAGCTGCGCGCGGTCCGAGGTGAAGTCAGGCGGACATGTTACCCCCGACGCGCGGTGCGGGGAGCGGGAGGTTCGCGGGCAGAACGCGGGGCGGCGGGCCACCGGTGTCCAGGTAGCAATGTCCTGTCCGCGCGCAGCCCGGCTCACGTATCATCGACGGGTCCCCCATGCCCTCACTCGTCACAGCCACCCACACGCCAGCCGCGGCGGCGCGCAGCCAGCGGCGTTCCTTGGCGGGTGGGAGGGCGGAGGGCGAACCGTGGTGACGCCGGGCCTCGGCGTGGCCTTCGTCGGCGGGCTCCTGTCGTTCCTGTCACCGTGCGTCCTGCCGCTCGTGCCCACCTACCTGGCCTACGTTGGCGGCAGCGCCGAGGCCAAGCGCGGCGTCCTGATCCGCAACGCGCTCTCGTTCATAGCCGGCTTCTCGCTGGTGTTCATCGCGCTCGGCGCGGGCGCCAGCGCCCTCGGTTCGGTCCTGCGGGCCAACCAGCGCGTCCTCATGCTGGGTGGCGGCGCGCTGGTGATCCTCTTCGGCCTCGTGATGCTCGGCATCATCAAGCTGCCGTGGCTCTACCGCGACACCCGCGTGCAGTACTCGGGCGAGACGCGTACGCCGTGGGGCGCGCTCCTACTGGGGATGGCGTTCGCCGCGGGGTGGACTCCCTGCATCGGACCGATCCTCGGCGCCATACTCACCCTGGCGGGCGCGTCCGGCACCCTGGCGAGCGGCGTGCTCCTCCTGGCCGTCTACGCCGTCGGCCTGGGGGTGCCGTTCATGCTGGCGGCCTTGCTGCTCGACCCGTTCATGCGCTTCTCGCGGGGCTTCCGGCGCTACCTGCCGTGGGTCGAGCGCGTGGCAGGCGCCATCCTGCTGGTGGCGGGCGTGCTGATGGTCACCGGCAGCTACACGTGGCTGAACACCCAGCTCATCAGGCTCACGCCGGCCTGGCTGCTCGACCGGCTGTGAACCCCACGGCGGAACCGCTGGCGATCGAGCTGCGCGACGTCACGCGCCGCATGGGACGCGACCTCGTGCTGCGCGGGGTGAACCTCGAGGTCGCGGCCGGCAGGCTCGTGGTGCTCAGGGGCGCGAACGGCACCGGGAAGACGACGCTCATCCGGCTGCTCGCCACGCGGCTCAGGCCCAGCAGCGGCAAGGCGTTCGTGTTCGGTCACGAGCTCCCGGCCAGGAGCCACCTCGCCAGGGGTCGCATCGGCCTGCTCAGCGTGGTCGGGGGGAGCTACCCCATGCTTGATGCCCGCGAGAACCTCGGCCTCACGTTGGGTCTCGCCGGGCGAGGGACCGAGGCGACGGCGAGCGCGGTCGGGGCGGCGCTCGAGAGCGTCGGCCTGGCCCACGCGGGCGGCAAGCTCGTGCGCACCTTCTCGAGCGGCATGAAGAAGCGCCTGGCGCTGGCGCGGCTGCTGCTGCTCGATCCCGACCTCTGGCTCCTCGACGAGCCTTACGCCGCCCTCGACGACGCGGGCAAGCGCCTCATGGACGAGAGCGTCGCGGCCGCCCGCGGGCGGGGCCGGACCGTGTTCATGGCCTCTCACGAGTCGGACCGCGAGCACCTGGGGCCGGACGCGGTGTTGGAGCTCGAGGGGGGCGTGTTGCGGCGCCAGGCCGCCGTGGCCCCTGCGGGGAGCGCGCCGACGTGAGCGAGCTGATGGCCGCCGTGGCGGTGGCGCGCAAGGACTTCCTCCAGGAGCTCAGGTCGCGCGCGACCACCGTGGCGACCCTGTTCTTCTCCGGCATCACGCTGGTGATGATGGCCTTCGGCCTCGGCCGCGACCCGGCGCTCATGGCCTCAGCCGCCCCCGGCGTCCTGTGGGTGGCCATGGCCTTCGCGGGCGTCATCGCCGCCGCCCAGAGCTTCCAGGCCGACCTCGAGGAGGGCGCCCTCGAGCAGCTCCTCACGCTCCCCGTGGCCAGGGCGGCCCTCTACCTGGGCAAGCTGGCGGCCAACTGGGCCTACCTGTCGGTCCTCGGCGCCGTCATGTTGCCCCTCGCGTTCGGGCTATACGGCGCGGCCGCTCCGGCCGAGAGCTGGTGGGTGCTAGTGCTGGCCGTGGTGCTCGGCAGCCTCGGGTTCGCCGCCATCGCCACCTTCTACGCCGGCCTGACCGCCAACCTGCAGGCGCGGGAGGCACTCCTGCCCGTGCTCATGTTCCCCGTCATCGTGCCGGTCATGCTCGGCGCGGTGCGCGCCACCGAGGCGGCGGTGGCGGGCGGGGCCGACATCCAGACGGCCGCCTCGTGGCTGCAGCTCCTCGCCGGGTTCGACCTCGTCTACCTCGTGGTGTGCAGCAGCATCTTCCACTTCGTGGTCGACGACTGATGGCCGGGCCTCGCCAGGTGGGCGCGTGAAACGCGCCGAGGCGCGGCGGGGTCGTACACTACGCGCGAGCGGGGCGCCCGGGCCCCGAGGACCGATCCGCGAGCCTGACGCGGCACCGACCGGGCACGCCGGCGAACCAGGCGCATAGGAGCGAGAACCATGACGACCAACCCAGACAGAGGAGCGAGGCGCCCGGTGTGGCTCACGGCCCTTGGCGTGGTGAGCATCCTGCTCTTCGCCTACGGCATGTACGCCGCGTTCTACGTGAGCCCCCCCGACGCCAACCAGGGCGAACTCATCCGCGTGATGTACGCCCACGTGCCCGTCGCCTGGATCGGCTTCGTGGCCGTGGGGATGTCCGCCATCTGGGGCATGCTCTACCTGTGGCGCGGGCGGCGCGTGGACGACGTGCGGGCCCAGGCGAACGCCGAGGCGGCTCTCCTCTTCTCCGCGCTCACGGTCATCGGCGGCATGACCTACAGCAAGCCGACCCTCAACACCTTCTGGACCTGGGACGCCAAGCTCACCCTCACCGCGCTCATGGTCGCCCTGCTGGTGGGGTACTTCATCGTCAGGGCGCTCATCGAGGAGCCGCAGCGGCGCGGCCGCATCTCCGCGGTCATCATGATCATCGTGCTGGCCAGCCTGCCGTTCAACTACCTCGCGGCCGAGTGGTTCCGCACGCTTCACCCGGCCAAGAGCGTGAACCTCGACGGTAGCGGGGTGCACATGGACCCGACCATGCTCAAGGTCCTGCTGACCAACGTGGTCGCCTCGGGGCTGGTGTTCTTCTACTTCGTCTCGGAGCGCGTCCGCATCGGGCGGCTGGAACGCGCCGCCGGCGCGGCCGCGGAGTCGCCGGCGGAGCAGACCGCCAGACGGGAGGTCGTGAGTGTTCGCTGACTTGAGCCACGCCCAGTGGGTGGCGGTGGCGTGGGGAGAACTGCTGTTGACGTACGCGGGTTACCTCCTGTACCTCGCCTGGCGCGCGCGCCGGGCGCGCCGCGCCGGAGGCGGTGGATGAAGCGCATCGTCTACGCGCTCCTCGGCGTCGCCGTCCTCGCCGTCGCGGGGTTCCTGATCGCCCGGGCCCTGCAGTCGTCCCTCGTCTACTTCATCCTCCCGAGCGAGTACGCGCGCGACGCCGCCTCGTTCGATGGCAAGCGCGTGCGCCTCGGTGGCCTGGTGCAGGCCGGCAGCGTGGTCTACGACGACGCCAAGCTCCACCTGACCTTCCAGATCACCGACGGCATCAAGGATTACCCCGTGCGCTACGACGGCGCGCCGCCCGACCTGTTCCAGGAGAACGGCGGCGTCGTCATCGAGGGACGCTTCCACGACGACGTCTTCGTGGGTGACAACCTGCTCGTGAAGCACAGCGAGAACTACCACCCGCCGGCCGAGGGCGAACCCATCGACGTCGAAGCCCTCAAAGAGTCGCTGCGCTAGGGAGCGGGAACATGTTCAGCCTTCACCTCGGGCCGCTGGGTAGCGCCAGCGTCTTCATCGCCTTCGGCCTGGCCCTGTACGGCGCCCTGGCCGGCGCCATCGGCGCCACGCGCAAGGACGCCCGCCTACAGACCTCGGCCCGCCTCGCCGCCGTCGCCGGCTTCGTGATCACGACCGCCGCCGTGGTGGTCATGCAGGCTGCCCTGCTCGGCGACGACTTCAGCGTCTCCTACGTGGCGAGCCACTCCCGTATCGCCTCCCCGACGTGGGTCAAGATCGTGACGATGTGGGCCGCGCTGGAGGGCTCCATCCTCCTGTGGGCCTGGCTCCTGACGGGCTACACGGCCCTCCTGGCCGTCACGGCCCCACTCAGTCCACTGCGACCCTGGGCCATCTCGATCATGCAGGCCGTGCAGGTCTTCTTCCTCGGCGTGGTCGGCTTCCTGGCGAACCCGTTCACGGTCGTGCCGTTCCCGCCGCTCGACGGCCCCGGCCCCAACGAGCTGCTACAGAACCACTGGATGATGTCGGTCCACCCCGTGTTCATGTACCTCGGCTTCGTGGGGCTGACCGTGCCGTTCGCCTACGCCATGGCCGCGCTGATCACGC
>CAYNNL010000016.1:0-36215 GCA_964398765.1 uncultured bacterium
GCGCGCTGGCTCGCTGCAGGCGGTCGCGCACCGCCAGCCAGGCCGGGAGGTCGGGGACGCGTTCGACGAGGATCTCCCGCGGCCGCTCCGCGTCGAGTCGCCGCAGCGCCGCGTAGAGCTCCGCGCCGTACCCGCGGGCGTCGGCCGGAAGCTGCTCCCAGGCGCCACCGAACCCAGCGGGCGGCGGCCTGAGCGCGAGCACCGCCACCGGGGCCGACCCGACAGAGCCGTTACCCCCCGACCAGGCCGCGTCCGTGCCCAACTCCGCAGACCCCACGAGCCTGACCGGGGCCGACGGAGCGTAGTGGCTGGGTAAGCCACCCGGAACACGCGGGGCGGCCGGATCGGCTCCCGCCGGGAGCACGCGCGCACCCAACACCGCCTCGATCTCTTCTAGGTTCGCCCCGCCGGGCCTCAGCAGGCGCGGGGCCTCGCCGCTCAGGTCCAGGATGGTCGATTCAAGCCCGACGATGCTCGGCCCGCCGTCCAGCACGAGCAGGTCGGCGTCCGGGAACTCGGCGGCCACGTGCTGCGCTGTCGTGGGGCTGACGCGCCCGAAGCGGTTGGCGCTCGGCGCGGCCAACGCCCCTCCGAACGCCTCGAGCAGCTGCCGGGCGACCGGATGGCTAGGCACCCTCAGCGCGACCGTCGCCTGACCCCCGGTGACGGCCCCGGGAACCCAGGCCGCACGCCTGAGCACGACGGTGAGCGGGCCCGGCCAGAACACCTCGCCGAGGCGACCTAGGGCCTCGGGCGGGTGGTCCGCCCAGTCACGCACCTCGTCCACGGACGCCAGGTGCACGATGAGGGGGTGGTCCCGCGGCCGCCGCTTCAGTTCGAACACGCGCGCCACCGCGCGCTCTGCTCGCGCGTCGGCCGCGAGGCCGTAGACGGTCTCGGTGGGCATGGCCACGAGCCGGCCCGCCGCGAGGCGCTCGGCGGCACTGGCGATGTTCGCGGCGGTGGGGGCTAAGATCTCCACTCGCGTGAGCATAACCGTCGGTTCGGCGCGGCGAGCGTCAGGCGTCAGGGCGGCGCGAAGAGCGCGATGCGCAGCGCGTTCACGTTCGTGCCCGTCGGGCCGGTGGTGATCAGGCCGCCGACGCGGCCGAGCAGCGTGTGCGAGTCGTGGCGCCTCAGGTAGTCGGCCACCTGCACCTGGTCGAGGCGGTTCACCTGAGCTGGGCCGAGCAGCGCGCCGGCGGCGCTGGAGGCGCCGTCGATGCCGTCGGTGTCGACGGCGAGGAGCCACATGGGCGGTCCGCCGGCCATGGCGGCGGCGAACGCCAGCGCCCACTCGCCGTTGGGTCCGCCCGAGGTCGAGGGCGACTCACCCGGTGGCTCGTCGCCGTACACGAGCTGGGCGCCGCCGCGCGCGACGGTGGTCTCCCCGCCGTACACGAACGCGACGGGGCCGCTCGGCAGGGATCTCGCCAGCCGCGCCCGGACCTCGCGTGCCTGGCGCAGTGCGACCTCGGTCGAGTCGCCCGTGACGGCGGCCTCCTCGAGCAGGACGGTCACCCCCGCTTCCTCGAGGTGGCGCGCTGCGGCGCTCACGGCGGTGGCGCCCGAGGCGACGAGTTCGTAGGTCGCTCGCGCTAGGCGCGCATCTCCGGGCTTGGGTGTCTCCGGGCGAGCGCCGCTGGCACCGGCCTCCAGTGCCCGTCTCGCGGCCACGGCACCAGGGGCGTGCGCCTCCACGATGGCGAGCGCCTCGGCGAAGGTGCTCGGGTCGGCGACCGTCGGACCGGAGGCGATGATGCCGGGCTCGTCACCGACGACGTCCGACACCGCGAGCGTCACGACCGGCGCCCGCGACCGCGCAGCCAGCCAGCCCCCCTTGACGGCGGAGAGGTGCTTGCGGACCACGTTCAGCGCGTGGATGTCCACGCCGGCGGCAAGAAGCTCGGCCGTGACCGCGGCCTTGTCGGCGAGGTCGACGCCACTGGGAGCGCACAGCAGCGCCGACCCGCCACCCGAGATGAGGCAGAGCACCAGGTCGTCGGGTCCGGCGCCGTCGACCAGCTCGAGCACGCGCCCCGTGGCCGCCACCCCGGCGGCGTCCGGGACGGGATGGGCCGCCTCCAGGACCTCGACGCCCGCCACGGCCTCCGCCTGGCCGCGACGGGTGACGACCACGCCGCCGAACCCCACAGTGGCCCCGTACCTGTCGGCGACCGCCCGCGCCATGGGCACGGCCGCCTTGCCGGCACCCACCAGGATCATCCGGCCCTTCGGCGCGGCCGGCAGGTGTGTTGTGGTCGCGGCGTACGGGTCGGCCGCCGCGAGGGCCGCGGCGAGAGCGGCGCGCAGTAGTGCGTCTTGGCCCATGCTCATGGTGGCTACAATAGCCTCATGCTCGGGATGTTCAGGCGCCAGGATCCGCGGTTCCGCGAGGACGCCAACGCGCTTCACTGCCAGGTGCGCACCGCCCGGAACGGCGAGGTCATCAAGGTGCGGCTCTCCAAGACCAGCGAGATGAGCCTACAGGGCAACTCGTACTTCGTGCGCAAGGCGCTGGTGGGCCCCAAGACCCTCGACAACGCCACCCTGGAGGTGACGACCACGCGCGGCCACAAGGTGACGCTCGCCACGGTCGACGGCGGTGAGCTCCTGAGCGTCCGCGACTGGGAGTGAGCGGGGTGGCCGAGGGTCTCGGCGTCACGGACTCGGCCCGCAAGGCGCAGCTCGAGGTCCGCCCCGCCGCCGTGCTCGAGCTCTGCTACGCCTACTACCACCTGCTCAGACCCGCCCCCCAGCGGCGGCCGCTCCCGTGGCAGCGCGAGCTGCGGGAGCGCCCGCCCGCCTGGCTAACGGCCGCCAGGGAGCGCGCCGGCGACTCCGTGGGCTACGAGGCCCTGCTCCTCGCCTGTGCCTTCGGTTACGACGCAGACGCCGGCCCGGAGCGGTTCCTCGCCGACCTGCCGGACCTACCGGAACGCCTGGTGACCGAGTTCGACGACGTGTTCGACCCGACCACGCCCGACGACCCCGGGGAGGCCGAGGAGGGGCCCCGCGGGCTCCTCCACAGCGCGTTCGAGGGGTTGAGCCGCGAGCGCGCCGCGGTACTCGCCGCCAGCCTGGCCGAGTTGTGGGCGCTCCTCTCCCCATCGTGGGTCGAGAGCGGCGTAAGGGTGATCGAGGGGGCCAGCCGCCGCTTCCTGGAGGAGCTGGGCCCGTCGGGCGACGTGGCCAGCTACCTGCCCGCCCATCACTTCGTGAACCTGGAGGACAGCGCAGCCGACATCCGCTCGCACCAGGAGCGGGGACCGACCCTCGTGGTGCCCCTGTACTTCGCCGCCAGGGGCGGCTTCAAGTTCGTGCTGCGGGGGCGGCTCTGCCTCGGCTACGGGGTGCGCTCGGAGGACCTCTACGAGGAGCAGAAGGCGGAGGTCACCGACCTGGCCAACCGGCTCAAGGCCTTCTCCGACCCCACGCGCCTGCTACTGCTCTTCCAGGTGGCGCGCCTCGCTCGTTTCCCGCTCACGGTCGGCGACCTGGCGCGCCAGCTAAACGTCAGCCAGCCGACGGCCAGCGGCCACCTCCGCCTCCTCCGGGAGCTCCAACTCGTACAGGTCGTGAGGCGGGGCAACCGCTCTTACTACCGGCTGGACCGCGAGGCGACCCGCGCGATCATCGGGGAACTCGAGCAGTTGCTGGTCCCGTAGCCGGGAAGCGCGGCCCCCCGCACTCTCTCACTGCGCGCTGGCGAGGTCGGGCCTGAGGCTCCTCGCCTCACGCAGGTAGACGTGCCGGATCTCACCCTGGCCGAGGGGGGTATGGAAGAGGATCATCACCCGCACGCAGCGCGGCAGCCTGTCAGGGACGGGGATCTCCTGGAAGCAGAGCAGCGGCACCGCGGTCATGCCGAGTTCCCTGGCACCCTCGGCCGGGAACGTCGACGTCAGGTCCGGGGTGGTGGTGAAGAAGGCGGACGAGATCACGCCGAAGTCGGTGATGCCGTTCTGGGCCAGCATCTCGCCGACGAGCTCGCGGGTGGCCGCCAGTATCAGCTCCGGTTCGTCGGCCGTGACCGTGGTGGCGCCGCGGATGCCCCGCACCCAGTTATCGAGAGCCATGGCGGGGAGTGTACCAGGCGTCCGGGCGTCGGCGCAGTCCCGCCGGTGTAGGGGCTTACCTTTGGGCATGCCGCAAGAGACCGCAGCGCCGGCGTGGTTCGACCTGACAGACGATCAGAGGGCCCTGCTCGGGCCCCTGCGCGACTTCCTCGCCGGCGAGGTCGCTCCGGGCGCCGTGGAGCGCGACGAGTCGGGCGATTTCCCCCATCAGATCGTGCGCGAGCTCGGCGCCATGGGGGTCTTCGGCCTGCAGGTGCCCGAGCGCTACGGCGGCGCCGGCCTGGACACGGCCACCGCGGCGCTGATGATCGAGGAGATCGCCGCGGTGGACGGCTCGCTGGCCCTAACGGTGGCGTCGCACAACTCGCTCTGCGTCGGCCACCTGCTCACGGCCGCCAACGACGCGCAGAAGGCCGAGTGGCTGCCGCCCCTCGCGGCGGCCGAGAGGCTGGGGGCGTGGGCGCTCACGGAGCCGGGCGCCGGGTCGGACGCCGCCGCGCTCAGCACCCGCGCCGAGCGGGTGACGGGCGGCTTCGAGCTCACCGGCAGCAAGCAGTTCATCACCCAGGGCACCGTGGCGGGCACCTACGTCGTGATGGCCCGCACCTCGGCGCCACCGCCCGGAGGGAGCCGCTCCGAGGGGATCAGCGCCTTCGTGCTGGACGGCGCCACGCCCGGGCTGGTGCGCGGCCGGCCGGAGCGGAAGCTCGGGCTGCACAGTTCCGACACGACGCCCCTGACGTTCGAGGGCGCGCGAGTGCCCGGTGGTGCGCTGCTCGGCGAGCTGGACGGGGCCTTCGTCGACGTGGCGACGGTGCTCTCTGGCGGCCGGATCGGCATCGGAGCCATGGGCATCGGCCTGGGACGCGCGGCCCTGGAGCGCGCCGCCGCCTACGCGGTGGAGCGACACCAGTTCGGCCGCGCACTGGCCAAGCACCAGGCGGTTGCCTTCAAGGTCGCGGAGATGGCCACCGAGCTCGAGGCGGCGAGGCTGCTCGTGCAGAAGGCCGCGGCCCTGCGGGACGCCGGTCGCGACTTCGCCATGGCGGCCGCGATGGCGAAGCTCAAGGGCAGCGTCGCCGGCGTGGCGGCGTGCGACGCCGCCATCCAGGTCCTGGGCGGCTACGGCTACCTGCGGGACTTCGAGGTCGAGCGCTACTGGCGCGACGCGCGTCTCACCCGCATCGGCGAGGGCACCGACGAGATCCAGCACCTGATCATCGCGCGAGAGTACCTGCGAGCTCTGGCGTGAGCGGCTCGTCGGCGACCTGAGCCGGCAGCTCCGCGAGCGCGGCCTCGATCACCTCGACCCCTGCTCCGGGCAGGTGCGACCGCTCCGAGATGACGCGGCGCCACGCCCTGCCGCCGGGCCGACCCCTGAACAGGCCGAGCATGTGGCGCGTGACGGCGGTCAGGGGCGCGCCCTCCGCCAAGCGGTCGGCGACGTAGGGCAGCATCCCCTCCACGACCGCGCGCCGCGTCGCGGCCGGCGCGGTGCCCACGGGCGCTCCGGAGTGAAGGCCGTGCAGCGCGTCGGCGCCGGCCAGCACGAACGGGTCGTCGTACACGGCGCGGCCGAGCATCACCCCGTCGACCCTAGCCAGGTGGCCGGCCGCCGCGACCAGGTCGGGGACGCCGCCGTTGACCTCGATGATCAGCTCGGGCCTGAGCTCCTTGAGGCGGTAGACGGCCTCGTAGCGCAGGGGCGGCACGGTGCGGTTCTCCTTGGGGCTCAATCCGGACAGCCACGCCTTGCGGGCGTGGACCGTGAAGGCGTCGGCGCCGGCCGCGGCCACCACGTCGACGAAGCGGAGAAGGTGCTCGAAGGAGTCCAGGTCGTCGACCCCAAGCCTGTGCTTGACGGTGACGGGCACCGACACGGCGCTGCGCATAGCCGCCACCAAGGCGGCCACGAGCTCCGGGTCCTTCATGAGGCAGGCGCCGAAGTTGCCGCGGCTCACGCGTTCCGACGGGCAGCCGACGTTGAGGTTCACCTCGGCGTAGCCGTACGCCTCGCCCACGGCGGCCGCCCGCGCCAGCATCTCGGGGTCATCGCCCGCCAGCTGCAACGCGACTGGCCCCTCCGCCTCGTGATGGCCCAGCAGCCGGTCGCGGTCGCCGTTGAGGACCGCCGCAGCCGTGATCATCTCGGTGTAGAGGAGCGTTCCCCCGGTGATCAGCCGCAGCAGGTAGCGGAAGTGCCGGTCCGTCAGGTCGAGCATGGGCGCGACCGACAGGGGCAGCCGGTCCCGCCGCCTCGAGCCGGTCAGACGCTCCCGCCGCCGGCGGCGACAGGCGGCGGGACCCGCTTGGGCTTCCGGAAGACGATGTCCTCCCACTCGCCCTCCTCCACCACGTCGAGCTCCGGGTTGGTGCGGCGGAAGTAGGCCACTACCTCCTGCACCAGGTCGTCGGGCGTGCTGGCTGCCGAGCTGATCCCTACCGACGCCGCCCCCTCGAGCCACTCCGGCCGTATGTCGGAGGCCGACTCGATGCGGTGGGCGTTCCCCGTCAGCTCCTCGGCGAGCTCGAGGAGGCGCATGCCGTTGGAGCTGGCAGCGCTCGTGACCACGAGGAAGACGTCGGCGCGCGCCGCGATGGCCCGCACCGCGTCCTGGCGGTTCTTGGTGGCGAAGCAGAGATCGTCGGAGGGCGGCACCACCAGGCGCGGGAACCGTTCCTTGAGCAGCTCGACCGTGCGCATGGTGTCGTCGACCGACAGGGTGGTCTGGGTGAGCACGACCACCTTGTCGGGGTCGGGGACTTCCACCGTGCGGGGGTCGGCGAGCCCAGGATCCGACTTCCGGTTGCCCAGCACGGCCACGACTGTGGTCCCTTCGGGCGCCTCTCCGAGCGTGCCGATGACCTCCTGGTGCTTCGTCGAGTCGCCCACCAGCAGGATGTGGTAACCCTGCGCTGCGTACTTCTTGGCCTCGTTATGCACCTTGGTGACGAGCGGACAGGTGGCGTCGATGGTGGTGAGCCCCAACTGGGCAGCCCGCATGCGCACGACGGGGCTGACGCCGTGAGCGCTGAACACCACGGTGGAGCCCACGGTCCTGCCGGCCTCGGCCGCCTTGCGGCGGGCCTCCTCCAGGTCGTCCAGTCGCTCCACGAACGTGACGCCGTGATCGTCCTCCAGCCGCTCGACCACGGTGCGGTTGTGGACGATGTCGTGGTACACGGCGATGTCGCCGTCGCCGTTCTCGCGCGCCTCGGAGGCGGCCTCCTTGACGGCGTCGATAGCCATGACGACCCCAGCACAGAAACCGCGCGGCTTGGCCAGGTAGAGACGAGCGATGGTCACGGCGGCATTCTACCGGGGAGGGCCGCCGCGCCCGGTCGCCCCTGAACCCAGCCCCGGCCGTCGCCGGACGGCCCGCGGACGCCGAGCGCGCGCGCCGCGGGGTCGGTTGCGCCCCTCCGTGCCGCGTGATATCCTCCGCTTCGCTCGCAGGAAGCCGGCGCGTGCGCCGCCCTGACGACGAGGCGTGGGCGATTAGCTCAGCTGGTTAGAGCGCGTCGCTGATAACGACGAGGTCAGTGGTTCGAGTCCACTATCGCCCACCACAAGATCGACAACCACAAGATCGACAACCACAAGCAACCAGCGAACCTGAGCGCCCGGTCCTCGCGAGCCGGGCGTAAGTCGTGGCGCTCTAGTCGGCCGCGAAGACCGCCGTGCTGGGAGCCAGCTTCATCTCCAGCCTGAACGTCGCCGGGCCGCGCTGCACCGTGAGCGTGACCACGTCGCCGATGCTCTTGCTCCTGACCACCGCCAGCAGGTCGTAGAACGTGGGGGTCGCGGTCCCGTCGACGGCGACGATCACGTCGGCCACCGGCGTCACGGAGACGGAGCCGTCCTCGTTCACCACCGTCTCCTGCTCCAGGCTCCGGAGGCCCGCCAGGTCGGCGGGCCCGCCGGGCTCCACCCTGTCGACGATCGGGCCCGGCCTGGCGCCAAGGTAGTGCGGGCTCTTCGCCGGGTCGTAGTCGAGACCCTCGCGCCAGCGGAACCCGACCACCGGCACGTCGCGCTTCTCGCCGGACAGGACGCGCGTCACGAGCTCGCTGGTGCGCGTGAGCGGGACGGCGTAACCCGCGAAGTCGCGCGTGAGCGTGAGGCCCTGGAGGAACGGCGGCACGAACGACTGGGAGCTCATGGCGTTCGGGTTGAAGCTGATGTAACTGACCACGCCCACTGCCTCGCCGCGGGAGTTCACGACGGGCCCGCCCGAGTCGCCGGGAGCGAGCGAGTTGGTCAACTCGATGGTGCCGCTGGCGAAGTCGGCCCGCCCCGCCTGGACGCCCAACCGCGTGACGCGCCCCGCCCGCGCGCCCATGAAGTCGTCGCGGCTGTTGCCGATGGCCACCACGCTCGTGCCTGGGCTGGGCGCCCTGGTGGCGAGCGGGATGTAGGGGACGAGCGCCGGGACCTGCGCCTTGAGGGCGGCCAGGTCCATGTAGGCGTCGAAGCCGACGAGCTCGACCGGGTACTCGAGCCGGTCAGTGGTCACCGCCACGAGCCGCGCCCGGCACGGAGCGTTGGCCTCCGCCCCCACGACGTGGTACGCGGTCAGGAGCAGGCCCTCCTCGTTGACGAAGAAGCCCGTGCCGACCCCGAGCACGCGGTTGCCGCCTCCGCCGACGCAGCGGGCCTCGAGCCGGACGGTCGCGTCCCTCGTGTTCTCGAACGCGGTCAGCAGTTGCCCCGTCGGCAACTCGATGGCCGGTGAGGTGCCGGCGACATGAACGAGCCGCGGCTCGGGCCGCAACCGGCTGCCAAGCACGGCCGTGAGTGCCAGCAGGGCCAGCAGCACCCACGTGAACGCCCTCACGTGGCGTGCGGGGCCCACCCCGGCGGCAGCGGAGGCGCCGACCGTAGCGGCCGCTACGTCATCGTCTAGGCCTGCGTCCGAGGCGGCGACGCTCGCCGGAGGCGCGAGGTGCTCGTCCACGGACAGCCGGTGCTCCTCCGGCAGGTGCCTGCCCCCGTCATCACGAGAATCCATGGGCCCCATTATGAGGCCAGCGGGCGGGTGCCAAGTATCATGGCCCTCATGCCGGTAACGACAAACAACCGCGGCGACGACCGCTACGCCGAGGTCCTGGCCGAGATGGCGGAGCGCGCGCGCGCCTGGGCAGGTCCGATCGTCGTCGTGGCACACGTGGACCCAGACGGAGACGCCCTCGGGAGCGCGTTGGCCTTGTCCCGAGCCCTTCGGAAGCTCGGGAAGGACGTCATCGTCCCGCTACAGCCGCCCGCCTACCTGGCCTTCCTCGCGGAGCCCGGCGAGCTTGCGCCGCCGCTGGCGACGCTACCGGACGGCGCCCTCCTCTTCGTGCTGGACGCCGGCGACACGAACCGAGTGGCCGGGGCGCCCGTGAGCGGCGCCGCCGCCCTGTTCAACGTCGATCACCACGGAACGAACTCGCGCTTCGGGGACCTTGCCGTCGTGGAGCCCGCCAAGGCAGCCACGGCCGTGCTCATGAAGGAGTTCGTCGACGCCCTCGGGGTCGAATGGACGGTCGACCTCGCCACTCCTTGCCTGACGGGGATACTGACGGACACCGGCACGTTCCGCTTCGGCAACACCAACATGGAGGCCCTCACCACGGCGGGGCAGCTCATCGAGGTCGGCGTCGACTACGGCGAGCTCACCGACCGCCTGCAGTGGCGCCACCCCGACTACTTCCGGCTGCTCGCCAAGGTCATGGCCACCGTCAAGTTCGCGGAGCAGGGCCAACTCGTGTACGCGGTCCTCTCAGAGGCCATGCGCGGCGAGAGCCCGGACGACGACTCCGACGACTTCGTGGGCGTGATCCGCTACGCGGAGGGTGCGAGGGTGGCGGTGCTCCTGAAAGAGCGGGGCGCGACCGTGAAGCTGAGCGTGCGCGCCAGGGCCGGGGCCTCGGCTCAGCGCATCTGCCTCTCGCTGGGAGGCGGGGGCCACGTGGCCGCGGCCGGTGCGACCGTCACCGGCACCCTGGCGCAGGCGGAGGCGGCGATGCTGGCAGCGGTCCGCGAAGAGCTGGAGCGCCCGCCAGCCGTTCGTTGACCGCCCACCCGGGCGCGCCCGGGTGCCGCCCGATCATGGTTCAGCCCGCGCCCCCGTCCTGGCGGGCAAGCCGGAGCGCGGCCTCCGCCAGCTCCGGCAGGGCCGTCAGGTCTGGCGCCACGCTGAGTCCCTCCCCCGCCAGCCACGGCAGCACGTGCTCCGTGGGCAGGTTGCCCACGAGGTCGGCCGCCGCGAACGGGCAACCGCCCACGCCGCCGAGCGCGCCCTCGAACCAGCGCACGCCGTGGTCCAAGGCCACCTCGAGCTTGTCGCGCCACTCACCGGGCGCGGCGTGAAGGTGTAGACCCAGGCCCGCCGGCTCCGAGACCTCCGCCAACACGGCGAGCACCGCTGCGGCGTCCGCGTCACCCACCGTGTCGGCCAGGGCCACGCGGCGCACGCCGAGCTCCCGCAGCCGGGCGACGGCCGCTGCCGTGATCGCCGGGCTCCACGGGTCGCCGTACGGGTTGCCGAACCCCATGGAGACGTAGACCGCCAGCCCCAAGCCGGCGGCGTGGGCGCCCTCGACGAGAGCATCGAGGTCGTCCCACGACTCGTCCACCGAGCGCCCGACGTTGCGGCGCTGGAAGGTGTCGCTGACGGATAGCGGGTAACCCACGCTCGTCACGCCGGCGGCGACGCCGGCCCGCTCCACGCCGCGCAGGTTACCGACGATGCAGAGGAGGTCCACGCCCGGCCCGGGCGCCAGCGCGGCCACGACCTCCTCCGTGTCGGCCATCTGCGGCACCAGCCTCTTCGAGACGAAGGAGCCTAGGTCGAGGTGGTCGAAGCCGGCGGCCAGCAGGTCGCGCAGGTGGCGCACCTTCTGCTCCGTAGTGGGCACGCGCCCGAGGCCCTGCCAGGCGTCGCGCGGGCACTCGACCCAGGTCACCTGATCGGTCACGGGCATGCCCCGAGTCTACTAGCCCCCGCCGGGCCGCGGTGCACCCGCGCCCGGACCACGGCCGTGGCCCATGGCGCCTGGGCGGCGGCCGACCCGCCGAGCGCGGCGCGAGGGCGCCCCCTATACTTGTTGGCGTGCTGCAGACGCTGGAACTGCGGGACTTCGCCATCGTCGACGAGCTCGCCCTCGACCTCTCGCGCGGCCTCAACGTGCTCACCGGCGAGACGGGCGCGGGCAAGTCGATCGTCGTGGACGCGCTCGAGCTCCTCAGCGGCGGACGGGCGGACGCCGGGGTTATCCGCGGCGGCGCCGAGGCGGCGCTCGTCCAGGCCACGTTCGTCGACCTCCCGTTCGGCTCGGCCTCCCGGCGCGTGGCCTCGAGCGGCCGCCACGGGGCGCGCCTCGACGGCGAGCTGGTGACGGTCGGCGAGCTGGCCGCCGCGGTGGGGTCGGCCGTGAGGGTGTTCGGGCAACACTCCGCCCAGCAGCTCCTGTCACCGTCCGCGCAGCGGGAGCAGCTCGACCGGCTCCTCGGTCCCGCCGCCTCGGCGGCGCTCGCTCGCCACCGCGCGGCGTACGCGGAAGCCCAGGAGATCGACCGGTCGCTGGAGTCCCTGCGCGCCGCGCAGCGCGAGCGCTCCAGACGGCTCGACACGCTGGCCCACCAGCTCCGCGAGATCGATAAGGTCGGGCCGCGCCCGCACGAGGACGAGAGCCTGGCGGCGGAGCTGGGCACGTTACAGCACGCCGAGCGCGTCGTCCAGGCCGGCTCCCGGGCGCTCACGGCCCTGAGCGGCGACGAGGCCGGCGCCGTGGCGCTCGCCGCCGAGGCCCTCCGTGAGCTGGAGAGCGCGGCGCGCTGGGCTCCCGCCTACACGGACCTCGCCCGCGACCTCCGCGAGCTGGTCGGCGGGCTCGGCGCCGTCGGCACGGAGGTGGAGGCGTTCCTCGCCGACCTCGACACCGACCCGCGTCGCCTCGACGACGTCCAGGCGCGCCTGGCGGCACTGGAGGACCTCAAGCGCAAGTACGGCAGCGACGTCGCCGCGGTCCTCGACTACCGTGCCTCCGCCGCGGCAGAGGTCGCCACGCTCCACGGCGCGGACGACGAGATAGCGCGCCTCGAGGCAGCGGGAGCGGAGCTGGAGCGGGAACTGACGTCGCTCGGCCGGGAGCTCACGGAGGCGCGCACGCTCGCGGCCGGCAGCCTGGCCGCCGCCGTCCTACCCCTCCTGGCAGACATGGGTCTCGCGAAGGCGCGCTTCGAGGTCGACGTCGCGCCGGCAGCGAGACGCGGCCCGGCCGGTGTGGACGAGGTGACCTTCGTGTTCGGCGCCAACCCGGGCGAGCCGCTGCGCCGCGCCGCCGACGTGGCGTCCGGCGGGGAGCTCTCCCGCATCATGCTCGCGCTGCATCTCGTCACGGGCTCGGACCTGCCCACCGTGGCCTTCGACGAGGTCGACGCCGGCGTGGGAGGCAAGACCGCCGATCAGGTGGGAGCCCTCCTGGCGCGCCTCGCCCGGGAGAGGCAGGTGGTCGTCGTCACGCACCTCGCCCAGGTCGCCGCCTACGCCGACGCGCACTTCAGGGTCGAGAAGGAGGAGGTGGCGGGCCGCACGGTCACGCGCGTGCGCCGCCTCGAGGGCGGCGAGCGCACCCAGGAGCTGGCCAGGCTCCTGTCCGGCAAGCTCACGGAGGCCTCGCTGCGGCACGCCGCCGAGCTGCTCGCGAGCGCCGAGACCCGAGGGCTCACATACTAGCCAGGTAGCGCCGCTGCGTTATGCTCTTGGCATGGAGCAGCGCCGGCCCCGCTGGAACGCCTGAGCATGGACGCGGAGGGGCGCCACGACGGCGTGCCGTGCCCGCGCTGCGGCTCCGTGGCCACGATCACCTACCTCTACGTGGAGGGCTTCGAGGAGCTCGAATGCCCCACCTGCGGCTACGTCTCCGACGCCGCCGAGCTGGAAGCGCTCGGCCGGTTGGCGCTCGGGCTACCCGAGGAGCCGGCGTCCGGCGGGCGAGGCGCCGCCTCGGACGTGGAGCCCGATTCGCCCGCCGACCACGACGCGCCGGCCTACCCGCGGCGCAGCCTCAGGGCCTGACCGTGACGCACCGCGCCTCAGACCCCCGCCCCGCACCGAGCGGGCGGTGGCCTGGGGCGCGTCCTTTTCCACCCTCCCAGCAGGAGCCAGGGACGCGGGGGCGCAGTGCCGCCCCACGGGTCCGGAAGGAGAAAGAATGGATGTGACGGTCGTTCTCAGCACCGAGGAGATCTTGCGCGGCCTGAAGCATTACCGGCGCATCGCGAAGCAGGACCTGCTCCGCGCGCCCGAGACCCCCGACCCCGAAGCGTTCCGCCAGCACGCCGAGGCCCGGCGCGTGGTCTACGCCGAGCTGAGCAAGATCGCCGAGGAGGGTAGCCCAGACGAGGTGGCCCGCGCCGCCCTGCGCGCATACGAGGACCTGCCGTTCGTGACCGGCTCCGAGCTGCCCGAGCACACCGAGATCAAGGGTCGCGAGAACGCCCTGGAGAACTTCTTCCTGATGATCGGTCTCGAGCCGCGCATCCGCCGCGAGGCCCGCAGCCGCCGGCCCAGCCAGGGCGGGGCTACGGACGTCGTCCCGGCCGAGGGGGCGGAGCCGAGCGCCGAGGCGGGCTGATCCCCGGGCCCGAGGCGCGCCGCCGGGCGCCGCGGGTGAGCATGGTAGAACGTTGCCCGTGACGCTTGACGAGCTCGAGCGCGCTGCCGCGCGGCGGCCGGACGCGCTGTTAGGACTGTCGGAGAACCTCGTGTTCGGCGAGGGCGACCCCGACGCCCGCCTGATGCTGGTGGGCGAGGCGCCGGGCGAGGATGAGGACGAGAGCGGTCGGCCGTTCGTGGGTCGCGCCGGACAGCTCCTGGACAAGGTGCTCGCGTCGGTCGGCATAGACCGCGAGGACGTGTACATCACCAACATCGTCAAGTTCCGGCCCCCCGGCAACCGCAACCCGCGCCCGGAGGAGGTGGCGGCCAGCGAGTGGGTCCTGCTCGAGCAGTTGCGGATAGTGAGGCCTCAGGTCCTGGTGCCGCTCGGCAACGTGCCTACCCAGTACTTCCTGAAGACCACGGAGGGCATCAGCCGCACGCGGGGCAAGTGGCACGACTGGCACGGCATAAGGCTGTTCCCGCTGTTCCACCCCGCCTACCTCCTGCGTAACCCGAGCAGGGAGCGCGGAGCCCCCAAGTGGATAACCTGGAACGACATGAAGGAGCTGAAGCAAGTGCTCGACGACCTGCCCCCGAAGGACGAAGCCTTCCGCCTCGACACGGCGGAGCAGGGAGCGCTGTTCTGAGCGCGCAGGGTGCCGACGGGGCGCGCCGGGAGGCGGACGCGGCCGCGCGCCGCGAGGCAGGGGTGCGGCTGGTGGGGCTCGTTCACGCACTGAGGGCGTCCGCGGAGGCCGCGCTGGGCGACGACAGCAGCCCTCTTCGCCTGGCGGGCCGCGACGGCGTGGCGGGACGCAAGGCCGCCCAGCGCAGCCTCGACCTACTCGAGATGCTGGAGATCATGACCCTGGGCAACCTTGACGCCGCGGAGCGCGACGTCCTCTGGTCGGCGCTGCGCGCCGTCCACGCCCGCCTGGGTGAGACGGAGACGGAGCTGCCCGTGCTGGACGCTAGCGGCGCCGGCCTGATCACCGCCGACGAGAACTGATGCGGGCGCTGGTCCAGCGCGTGGAGCGCGCCTCGGTGCGGGTCGAGGGCCGCACGGTGGGCGAGATCGGCGTCGGCCTGCTGGTGCTGCTCGGCGTGAAACCGGGCGACGACGCCGCGCTGGCGACGCGCCTGGCGGACAAGGTCAGGAAGCTCCGTATCTT
This sequence comes from uncultured bacterium, assembly GCA_964398765.1. Lineage (GTDB taxonomy): Bacteria > Deinococcota > Deinococci > Deinococcales > Trueperaceae > JAAYYF01. The sequence continues at coordinate 14,902 of CAYNNL010000016.1, forward strand.
CGAGGATGGCGCCGGCAAGATGAACCTCAGCCTCGAGCAGGTGAGGGGCGCCTGTCTGGTCGTGAGCCAGTTCACCCTCTACGGCGACGCCGCCGGCGGCAACCGCCCCGGCTTCAGCGGCGCCGCTCGCCCGGAGCTCGCCGAGCCCCTCTACCTCGGGTTCGTGGAGGCGCTGGGGAACGCGGGCGTCAGCGTGGCTACGGGCGAGTTCGGCGCCATGATGGCCGTGGAACTGGTCAACTCCGGCCCGACCACCATCTGGCTCGATACCGACGAACTGTTCGCCTGAGCGGAGCGTCGGCGGCGCCGAGAGGGCGGCCGACGCCTCGGCCGTGTCAGACGGCGGCGGCGGTGCGTGCCGCCGGGAGCGCCGTGGCGCCCTCGAACAGGTTCACCTCTTCGATGAAACGCCTGAAGTGATAGGCCGCGTCGTGCGGTCCCGGGCTGGCCTCCGGGTGGTACTGGACGCTGAAGACGGGGTAGCGCGCGTGCGCCATGCCCTCGAGCGTCCCGTCGTTGAGGTTGACGTGGGTGGCCACGAACTGCCCGCCGGGTATCGAGTCGATGTCGACCACGTAGTTGTGGTTCTGGCTCGTGATCTCCACCCCGCCGGTGATGAGGTTCTTGACGGGCGTGTTGGCGCCGTGGTGGCCGTAAGCCAGCTTGTAGGTGCGCCCGCCCACGGCGAGGCCTAGCAGCTGGTGTCCCATGCAGATGCCGTAGGTGGGCAGCAGGCCGAGGAGCTGCCACACCGTGTCGTGGGCGTAGCCGGGCCCCGCCGGGTCGCCCGGCCCGTTGGACAGCACGAGGCCGTACGGGTTGAGGGCCATGATCTGCGCCGCCGTGGTCTGCGCCGGCACGACGATGACCTCGGCGCCCGACTGCTCGAGCTTGTAGACGATGGAGTGCTTGATGCCGAAGTCGACGAGCACCACCCGCGGGTGGTCCTGGAACGTCGGCCGCGCGTACGGGAGGGGCGTGGTGACCTCGGGCGTCATGTCGCGCCCGTCTATGTCCTCGTGCGCGCGGGCCTCGGCCACCAGCTCCGCCTCGAGCGCGTCGTCGGTGTGACCGTGGTAGATGACCCCCTTCACCACGCCGCCCGAGCGCAGCCGGCGCGTGAGGGCGCGGGTGTCGATCCCCTCGATCCCGACGATGCCGTGCTGCTCCATGAAGGCCTGCAGGTCCTGGTTGGCGCGGTGGTTGGAGGCCACGCGCGAGAACTCGCGCACGATGAAGCCCCTGGCGTACGGCCGGTTGGACTCCATGTCGTAGACGCTCACGCCGTAGTTGCCCACGTGCGGGTAGGTCATGGTCACGATCTGGCCGTGGTAGCTCGGGTCCGTCAGGATCTCCTGATAGCCCGTCATGGACGTGTTGAACACGATCTCGCCGACCGATTTGCCGTGGGCTCCGAAGGCGTAACCGTAGTAGACGGTCCCGTCCTCGAGGGCTAGGAGCGCTGGGGGTTTGTTGAGGAGCGACATTCCGCCTGGCAGAGTAGCAGATGCGCCCGTCGGGCCGGGTGTCAGGCGCCCCGGACCGACGTGAGGGGCGCAACCACCTCGCCGGCGGCTACCGTGGCGTCCTGGAGGACGCTGTAGGCGCCCACGCGGGCCCCGTCACCGACGGTGGTCCGCCCCCTCAGGGCGACGCCCTGCTCCAGGACCACGTCCCTGCCGAGGGTCACGTCGACGTCTATGTAGGTGGTCGCCGGGTCGAGCATGGTCACGCCGGCCTTGAGCCAGCGCGAGCGCGTCCTCTCCCTGAGTATGGCCTCCGCCACCGCGAGCTGCGCCCTGTCGTTCACCCCTAGGAGCTCGCGCTCGTCGGCCAGCAGCGTGCGGACGGGCAGGCCGTCGGCGAGGTAGGCACGAGGCAGGTCCGTGATGTAGTACTCGCCGGCGGCGTTGTCGTTCTTGAGGTCGGCCGCCCGCCGGAACACGTCGGAGTCGAACAGGTAGACGCCAGGGTTGATCTCCCGCAGGGCCCTCTGCTCGGGTGTGGCGTCCTTCTCCTCCACGATGGCCACGAGGTGGCCGTCCGGCCCCCTCACTATGCGGCCGAGCCCCGTCGGGTCACGCGTCTCGCAGGTGAGGAGGGCCATGCCCCGCTCGGCGCCGAGGGTCTCCACCAGAGCGCTCAACGTCCCGCTCGTCAGGAGGGGGCCGTCGCCGTTCAGGACCAAGACGTTGCCGTCGTGCCCTGTCAGGCTCCTGCCCGCCTCCCTGAGCGCGTGGCCGGTGCCGTAGCCGGTGGCGAAGTCCTGCGTCACGAAGGTCAGGCCGCGGTCCTGGAAGCGCTCCCTCACGGCGTCACCCGAGTACCCGACTACCACAACGGTCCGGCTCGGCTGTAGCGGCGCTGCGGCCGACAGGATGTGTTCCAGGAGCGGCTTGCCGGCGGCCTCGTGCAGCACCTTGTGGAGCTGCGAGTTCATGCGCTTGCCTTCGCCGGCTGCCAGGACGACCACAGCGAGGTCGGGTCTGCGACTCATCGGCGCCTACCTCCGCCGCGGGTCCCACGGGAAGGACCCTTGGGTTCACCGCCACCGGCCGTCTTGCCGGCCGCCCCCGCCCTGCCGGCGGCCGCGCCGGTGACTGGAGCAGGCGGCGGGAACGGCGCGCTCGCGCTCCTTCTGATCATGAACGCGGCCACCACGATGATGACGACGCTTGCGATCTGGGTGACGGTGAACAGCCCGATCCCCGCCTTGTCGAGCCCGTCCTCCAGTACGGCGCGCACTGCGAGCGGGTTGTCGCGGAAGGTCTCCTCGAGCACGGCGCGGAGCACGGAGTACCAGAGGACCATCTGCCAGAAGGCGTAGCCGGGACCCCGCCCACGGCGCAGCGCCCACAGCGTGATCAGTAGCACCACCAACCCGATTACGACACCGTAGGCCTGGGTCAGGTGCACCGGCCCGCGCACGATGTCGCCGGTGCACGAGTAGAGGGGTATGTAGGAGCCGTCGGAGCAGACGCCCGGGAAGGCGCTCCACAGGTCTCGGCCGAAGACGAAGCGGCCGAAGGCCCCCAGCGTCTCGGTGCCGGGCTCGGGCCAGGTGAAGCCGATGGGCCAGTTGGTGAGCCGACCGCCCGTGTCGGTGCCGTTCATGAAGTTGCCGATACGCCCGCCGATTATCCCCAAGCCCGCGACGGGCGACATGGCGTCCAGGTACGCCCACATGTTCAGTCCGTGCGCGCGGGAGTAGAGCCAGGTGGCGACCATGATCCCCATCACGCCGCCGTGGATGCTGATACCGCCCTGCCAGACCTTGAAGACGTCGCCGATGTTGCCGCCGGGCCCGAAGAACGCGGCGGGGCTCGTGATGACGTACACGACGCGGGCCCCGACGATGCCCGCGATGACGAGCCAGACGGCCATGTCGAGCAGCTTCTCCGGGTCGAGCCCGCGGCGCTCGGCGTAACGGAGGGCCAACGCGGACCCGGCGAGCACGCCGAGCGCGATGAGGAGGCCGTACCACCTGATGGCGAGCGGGCCAAGCTGGATGAGGATCGGATCCATGCCCCTCCTACGGGGTCTCTCTGCGCGGCCCTAGGCTGGGCGCGGGTCTAGGTCAGGCCGGAGCGGCCACGGGTCAACCCGCGAAGAAGCGCGGGAACACGAGGACGCCGATGACGACCATTATTACGAGTTTCGCGACCGTCCCTCCCAACGTGCCCACGAAGGCACCCAGGCCGGACCTCAGCGCCTCGCCGGCGGCGCGCCCCACGAGGAGCTCCGCGAGCACGGCCCCGATCAGGGCACCGAACAGGAACCCCCAGGGCGGGAAGGCGATCATGCCGACGAAGGAGCCGACCACGCCGCCCCACGTGCCGGCCCGCCCCGAGCCGTACGCACGGGAGCCGATCCACGTTCCGAGGACGTCGAGCAGCTGCGACAGGACGGCGAGGAGCGCCACCTGCACGAGGACGGCGACGCCGAAGCGCCCGAAGCCCATGATGGCGGCGGCGGCCAGCGCCCCGAGGGCGGCCACGGGGACGCCCGGCAACAGCGGCAACACCACGCCGAGCGTCGCCACCACGAACGTGATCAGGAACACCACGAAGGCGAGGATCGTCACCGCGCCAGCATAAGACGCGTGCCTGGGGGTGGTTCAGGGCGTGGGGGGCGCGGGCGGCACGACGCGCTCGCCGCGCACCTCTTCGACCGCGAACGCGAGCGCAGTCACCACCGCGGCGAGGGCGGTGCCGGCCCCCGCCGGCGTGCCGGGCAGGTTCACGATGAGGGTGTGGCGCCGCACGCCGGCGAGCGCCCGCGACAGCACCGCCAACGGCTGCTCCTTGGCGACCGCCGCGCGCATCGCCTCCGGTAGCCCCCTGACCTCGCGCTCGATCACCTCGGCCGTGGCCTCCGGTGTCCGGTCGCGCAGTCCGAGGCCGACGCCGCCGGTCGTCAGGACGAGGTCGACGCCGCCCTGGTCGCACCACACGCGCAGCTTGGCCCGGATGAGGGCCTGCTCGTCGGGCACGCTCTGGTAATCGACCTCGACGAACGGGCCGCCCTTCAGCACCCGCCTGATGGCCTGGGCCGCCTGGTCCTCGCCCTCGCCGCCGACGTTGGGCGGCGTCACAGTCAAGATGGCTGTCCGCACCATGTCCCGACTCTAGCCAGCGGGGGCCCTGGCCCACGCGGACATCCGCCACATCGACCGCGCGCGCCGCAGCACGGGGTGTACCTTGGGGCCAAGCGTAGCGACGCTCGGGCTGACCGGCGCAAGGTAGCCTGGCGCGGCTAAGACGAGCGTCCTGGAGGTTGTCTTGAAGATCCACGAGTACCAAGCCAAGGAGCTGATGAAGCAGCGCGGCCTTGCCGTGCCCATCGGCCGCGTGGCGCGCACCGTAGACGAGGCCGTCGAGGCCGTACGCCCCATAGTGGAGGCGAGCGGCAACCCTGTCGTGGTGGTCAAGTCGCAGATCCACGCCGGCGGCAGGGGCAAGGGTCGCTTCGCCGAACACCCCGAGGTGGCCGGCGTGAACGTCGTGACGGCCGGAGTGAACGGCGGCGTGAAGGCGGCCGAGGAGCGGGTGCGCGAGCTGGCCAAGACCATGCTCGGCTCCACGCTCGTGACCGTCCAGACCGGCGCTGACGGCAAGCAGGTGAACCGACTCTACGTCGAGCAGGGCATCGACATCGCCCGCGAGCTCTACCTCTCGGTCGTGCTCGACCGCACGACCGGCCGGAACGTCGTCATGGCCTCCACCGAGGGCGGGATGGACATCGAGGAGGTCGCTCACAAGACGCCCGAGAGGATCCTCCGCGAGAGCGTCGACCCGGCCACCGGGCTGCTCGACTTCCAGGCCCGCCGCATGGCGTTCGCGCTCGGACTGACGGGCGACGCGCACAAGAACGGCGCGAGGTTCATCCGCGCGCTGGCCGCCCTCGCCGCCGACCTCGACACCGACATGGTCGAGATCAACCCGCTCGTCGTCACGAATAGCGGTCAGGTGATGGCGCTGGACGGCAAGATGAGCTTCGACAACAACGCGCTCTTCCGCCACAAGGACCTGCTCGAGATGCGCGACCTGACCGAGGAGGACCCGGCCGAGGTCGAGGCAGGCAAGTTCGGGCTGTCGTTCATCAAGCTCGAGGGCTCTATCGGCTGCCTCGTCAACGGCGCGGGCTTGGCCATGGCCACGATGGACACCATCAAGCAGGTGGGGGGCGAGCCCGCCAACTTCCTGGACGTGGGCGGCGGCGCAACCACGGAGAACGTGACGGCGGCCTTCAAGATCATCACGCGCGACCCGAACGTGAAGGGGATCTTCGTCAACATCTTCGGGGGCATCATGAAATGCGACACCATCGCCAACGGGGTGGTGGAGGCGGTCCATCAGGTCGGCCTCCAGGTGCCGCTCGTCGTGAGGCTGGAGGGCACCAACGTGGCGCTGGGCAAGAAGATCATCGACGAGTCGGGCCTGAACGTCGTGAGCGCGTCTGACATGAAGGACGGCGCCCGGAAGATCGTGGAGCTGGCCGGGGGCGGCAAGTGAGCGTCCTCGTCGACCTGAACACCCGCCTGCTCGTCCAGGGCCTGGGCGAGGCTGGGACGTTCCACACCGACAAGGCCATCGCCTACGGCACCAACGTCGTGGGCGCAGTGCGTCCGGGCAAGGGCGGACAGAGCGTCAGGTTCGAGGGCGACACGGACCACTCGGGCGTGCCGGGCAGACCCGACCGCTACCAGGTCGACGTGCCGTCGTTCGACACGGTCTCGGAGGCGGTCGCCGCCACGGGCGCCAACGCCACCGCCGTGTTCGTCCCGCCGCCGTTCGCGGCCGACGCCATCATGGAGGCGGCCGAGGCGGGTGTGAAGCTGATCGTGACCATCACCGAGGGCATCCCCATCATGGACATGGTCAAGGTCAAGCGCTACCTAGTCGGCAAGGGCGTGAGGCTCGTCGGGCCCAACTGCCCGGGCGTCATCACGCCCCACCAGTGCAAGATCGGCATCATGCCCGGGTACATCCACCAGCACGGGCGCATCGGGGTGGTGAGCCGCTCCGGCACCCTCACCTACGAGGCCGTCAAGCAGCTCACCGACGCCGGCCTGGGCCAGACCACGGCGGTCGGCATCGGCGGCGACCCGGTCAACGGCACCAACTTCATCGACGTGCTGGAGCTGTTCAACGCCGACCCCGCCACCGAGGGCGTCATCATGATCGGCGAGATCGGCGGCAGCGCCGAGGAGGACGCCGCGGCGTGGATCCGCGCCAACATGAAGAAGCCGGTGGCGTCGTTCATCGCCGGCACCACGGCCCCTCCGGGCAAGCGCATGGGGCACGCCGGCGCCATCATCTCGGGCGGCATGGGAACCGCCGCCGACAAGATCTCGGCCTTAGAGGCCGCGGGCGCCTTGGTGGCCGCCACCCCCTCCGACATGGGCAGCACCATGCTCGAGGCGATGCGGCGGGCCGGGCTCGCCTGAGCCACCCGGTCGGCGCCGGCAGCGGCTACCGGGGCCGCTTCGCGCCCTCCCCCACCGGCCACCTGCATCTCGGCAACGCCCGCACCGCGCTCGTCGCGTGGTTGCGGGCGCGCGCCTTCGGCGGCACGTTCATCTTGCGCGTCGAGGACCTGGACGGGCCCCGGACCCGCCCCGAGGCCGTGACGGGCAACCTGGAGGAGCTGCGCTGGCTGGGCCTCGATTGGGACGAGGGCCCCGACGTAGGCGGCCCGCACGAGCCGTACCTGCAGTCGCGGCGCTCGGCCTACTACGCGGCCGCGCTCGAGCGCCTGCGCGAGGCAGGACTGGTCTTCGAGTGTTACCTCTCGCGCAAGGACCTGGCGACGGCCGCCAGCGCCCCCCACGCGGAGGCGGGCGGCGGCGAGCGCGTCTACGGTGAGGTCGAGCGTCGCCTGAGCGGCGAGCTGGCGCCGGCCAGGGCCGCCGCCGGCGTCACACCCAGTTGGCGCTTCCGCGTCCCAAGCACGCCCGTGGCGTTCAGCGACGCCTGCGCGGGCCTCACCGAGGTGGACCTGACACGGAGCTTCGGCGACTTCGTGGTGCGGCGCTCCGACGGACTGTGGGCCTACCAGCTGGCGGTTACCGTCGACGACCACGCGATGGGGGTCACCGAGGTGGTCCGCGCGCGCGACCTCCTCCCGAGCGCCGCGGCCCAGACGGCCCTGCACCTGGCTCTCGGCCACGAACCGCCTCGCTACTGCCACACGCCGCTCCTCACCGACGGCTCCGGCAGGCGCCTGGCCAAGCGACACGGCGATCTCACGCTCCACGCGTTGGCGGGGCACGGCGTGGCGCCGCGACGGGTGGTTGGCCTGCTGGGCCACCTGCTCGGGATGCTGAGCGTGCCCACGCCAGTGTCCACCGCCGAGCTCCTCGCCGCGTTCGATCCGGGACGGCACTCGTGCGCCTCGGCCCCCCTCCTGCCGGAGCACCTTGACTGGCTCCTGGCGTGAGGTCGGGGTCGGCGCGGCTGCTTGCCACCGGGCTCCACCCCGCGTAGACTGCCGCATGCGCCCCCGGCCCCGGGTCCGTACGCCCCGAGCGTTCAAGCGCCGCCACCAGCGCTGGTGGTAGCGGCCCGCGCCCTGTGGTGGCGCCGGCGCTAGGCGCGCGGCCACCCCCACCCCTCCCAGACAACCGCCAGCGCACGCGCGCGCCGCCCGAACCGAGCGGCCGCCGCGCGGCGACCCCTCCGGGCCCTCGTCGGGACCCGGACGCTAGTGCAGGAGTCCACATGCAACTGACCGACCAGTCGCAGGCCGCTGCCGCCGAGCTCGCGCCCCGCTTCCCGCTCCCCGACGAGCGCGGCCGCTTCGGCAGGTTCGGCGGCCGCTACGTCCCCGAGACCCTGATCCCGGCCCTCGACGAGCTCGCCGCGGCCTACGGCGCCGCCCGCGTCGACCCGGGCTTCGTCGCCGACTACCGCGCCGCCCTGCGCGACTACGTCGGGAGGCCCAGCCTGCTCTACCACGCGCGCAACCTGACGGAGAAGCTCGGCGGGGCCCGCGTCTACCTGAAGCGCGAGGACCTCAACCACACGGGCGCTCACAAGATCAACAACACCCTCGGCCAGGCGCTGCTCGCCCGGCGCATGGGCAAGCGCCGCGTGATCGCCGAGACGGGCGCCGGCCAACACGGGGTGGCCACCGCCACGGCGGCCGCGCTCTTCGGGCTGGAGTGCCGCGTGTACATGGGCGAAGAGGACGTGAGGCGGCAGGCGCTCAACGTCTACCGCATGCAGCTGCTGGGCGCGGAGGTCGTGAGCGTGACGAGCGGTACCAGGACCCTCAAGGACGCCACCAACGAGGCGATCCGCGACTGGGTGACCAACGTCCGCGGCACGTTCTACATCCTCGGCTCGGTCGTCGGCCCCCATCCCTACCCGATGATGGTGCGCGACCTGCAGAGCGTGATCGGCCGTGAGGTGCGTGACCAGCTCCGGACGGCCGAGGGCAGGAGCGTGCCGGACGCCATCGTCGCCTGCGTCGGCGGGGGCAGCAACGCCATCGGCATCTTCGCGCCCTTCGCCTACATGGAGCCCGCCGAGCGGCCACTGCTGGTGGGAGTGGAGGCGGGCGGCCACGGCGTCGCTTCCGGCCGGCACGCCGCCTCGCTGACGGGCGGCAAGACCGGTGTGCTCCACGGCTCGCTCATGTACCTGCTGTCCGACGACGACGGCCAGGTATCGCCGCCCCACAGCGTGTCGGCGGGTCTCGACTACCCGGGCGTCGGGCCCGAGCACAGCTACTACTTCGAGCGGGGGCTGGCGCGCTACGTGCCCGTCACCGACGCGCAGGCCCTGGACGCCTTCGAGGTGCTGGCGCGCACCGAGGGGATCGTGCCGGCCCTCGAGAGCGCCCACGCCGTGGCGCACGCCCTGGAGCTGGCGCCCACGATGGGCAGCGATCAGGTGCTGGTGGTCAACCTCTCAGGCAGGGGCGACAAGGACGTCGCCGAGGTGCTGCGCCTCCACGGCGCCGGGGTCGGCGCGTGAGCCGCGTAGGGGCCGCGTTCGCGCGGGCGCGGGCAGAGGGCCGCGCCGCCTTCGTGGCGTTCCTCACCGCCTCCTACCCCGATGATCCGCGCTTCCTGGCCGCTGCTCGCGACGTGCTGGTGCACGCCGACGTGCTCGAGGTCGGGCTGCCCTTCTCCGACCCGCTCGGCGACGGGCCGGTCATCCAGCGAGCCAGCGAGGACGCGCTGCGCGGTGGCGCGAGCGCTGCCCGCACCCTCGAGCTGGTCGCGGAACTGCGGGCGTCCACCGAGAAACCGATCCTGGTGATGACCTACTACAACCCCGTCTACTGCTTCCCGGGAGGCGACGCGGGCTTCGTGCGCGCCGCCAAGGCCGCCGGGGTGGACGGGCTGATCCTGCCGGACCTGCCGCCGGACGAGGGGGCGGCGCTGATCGAGGCGGCCAGGGAGGCGGACCTGGACACCGTCTTCCTGGTGGCTCCCACCTCGACGCGGAAGCGGCTGGAGGTCGTGACGGCCGCCTGCCGCGGCTTCGTGTACGCCGTGTCGGTGACGGGCGTGACGGGCGCGCGCGAGGGGGTGCCTGACGAGGTGGCCGACCTGGTGCGCGCCACGAAGGCCGTTACCGACCTGCCGGTGGCGGTCGGCTTCGGCGTCGCGAGCGCGGCGAGCGCACGCAAGGTGGCGCGTGTGGCGGACGGCGTCGTGGTCGGGTCAGCTCTGGTGAGCGCCCTGGGACGCGGCGAGCAGCTTGACCCGCTGGCCGCGGGGCTGGCGTCTGGTTGCGTGAGGTGACGAGCCCGGGCGCCCGTCCGCGGCCTCAGTCGCCGCTGATGGCCGCCTCGGAGCCCACCGCGGCGTAGAGCTCGTAGCCGACCATGAGGTCGGCCGGGCTCTCAATCGGGATCTCGCCGGCGACCACGCGGACGACCACCGGGTCCCCGCCGCCGAGCGGCCTGATCGCCAGGAGCGTCCCGACGGCGTGGTTGCGCGACAGGACCTCGAAGCCCCTCAGCCCGCCGGACGCGCCGATCCGCACGGCGCCCGGCGGGAGGGTGAGGACCTCGAGCTTGACGCGGGCGACGCCCGAACCGACCATGCCTATGGCCTCGGCACTCGCGCGGGAGAGGTCGATGATCCTACCGCCCTTGAACGGCCCGCGGTCGTTGATGCGCACCACGACGCTGCGCCCGTTCGTCTCGTTCGTGACCTTAACAAGGGTGTTGAAGGGGAGCTCGCGGTGCGCGGCGGTGAGCTGGCTCGGGTCGAAGACCTCGCCGTTGGCCGTCCGCCGCCCAGCGAAGCCGGGGCCGTACCAGGACGCCATGCCGGACTGCGCGCCGGGCGTGGCGCGGGCGGCGGCCGGGGCGGTGCCGGAGACGGGCGCTCCCGAGCGGCCGTTGACGTCGGAGCGCATCAGGCTCGGGGCGCAGGCGGTGAGGGCGACTGCCGTCAGCAGCGGCACAACGGCGGCCCGGAGGTGAGGAAGAGGACGTGCGCGCATCGGCACCGCCAATGGTACGCACGCCCTCCGAGAGTTTGATGTGAGGATCTCTGTTGTACTTGGGGCTCACGAGGAGCGCCCTGCGCCGGCGCCTGCGGCGTGTCAGGCCCAGGTGCGGCGGGCCAGCTCCTTCTGGCAGACGACGAAGGCCTCGTAGTCGTCGATCTGGGCGCTGCCGTCGGTGATGGCGCCCTCGCAGCGGCTGATGATCTCGCTGAGTTCCTCGTTGCTGAGGTAGCGCACGTCCTTGCCTTGCGGTCGTTCCTGGAGCATGTGGTCTTCACCTGGCCTCTCTGCTTGCTCGTCTTCAGCGCCCTCGTCTGGTGGCGGCGGGCGTCCCCTTCGACTGAGCAGAAGGTAGCAGCGGGCCTATTACAGAAGTCTCACACCAGACTCAGGATAGCCAAGTCCGGACGAGGTATCGCGTGTGGGACGCGGCTGAGCGACATGAGAGGCACTCATCCGGCTCGCCTTCCGCCGACGCGGCGCGGCCGCCGGAGGTCGCCGACGACGGCAGGATCGGCGCCGAGAAGCGCGCTCCAGGCGCCCGAGAGACGCCGCGGCGCGCCCAGCGGCGGTAACGTGCTGTCGTGACGGACAGCCATTGCCACCTCGACAGGTGTCCCGACCCGGCCGCCGCGATCGACACCACCCTCGCCGCCATGGTGACCGTCGGCACCGACGCCGAGCGCAGCCGTGCCGCCCTGGCCGCCGCCATTAGCCACCCCAACGTCTACGCGGCGGTGGGCGTGCACCCCAACGACGCCGGTCTGGCGCGGAACCCGGAGGTGCGTGCCGCCGTGGCAGAACTCGCCCGCCACCCGCTCGTCGTCGCCGTGGGCGAGACCGGCTTCGACCAGTACTGGGAGGACGAGACCCTGGAGTCGCAGCGCGCGGCCTTCGAATGGCAGCTCGAGCTCGCCAGGAGCGTCGACAAGCCGCTCGTCTTGCACGTGCGCGACAAGCAGGGGCAGGAGGTGGCCGCCCTCGCTGCCGCAGACGCCCTGCTCGCCGGTGGGTACGGCAAGGGCATGCTCCACTGCTTCGCCGGTCACGAGCGGTTGCTCGAGGTCGGGCTCAAGCTGGGCTGGATGGTGTCGTTCGCCGGCAACCTGACCTACAAGAGCGCCGACGACCTTCGCAGGCTGGCCCGGCGCGTACCGCTCGACCGCCTGCTGGTGGAGACCGACAGCCCCTACCTCGCGCCGGTGCCGATGCGTGGCAAGCCGAACACCCCCGCCTACGTGAGGCACACGGCCGCCGTCCTGGCGCGGGAGGTGGAGGCCAGCCCGGAAGAGCTCGAGGTGGTCCTCGACGCCAACGCCGAGCGCTTCTTCCGCTTCGCCGCCGCGCGGCGGGCTGCCTAGGCCCGGCGCGTGGACGAGACGCAGCGCGGGGGCCCGGCCGGCCGCCAGGTCGATGAGACCACCTACGTCGAGGCGCCCGGCGCCGAGCTGTTCGCGGAGCAGGTCGGCCCCGCGGACGCCCCCGCCGTGTACTACCTCCACGGCGGCCCCGGCTACTCGAGCCACTCCTTCAAGGAGTTGATGGGCGACGACCTGGGCGGGTGGCGGATGGTCTACGCCGACGTGCGGGGCGGGGGTCGCTCCTACGCGGCGGCCGGCACCTCGGCGGACCCCGCCACGCTCGCCGACGACGTGGCCGCCGTGCTCGACGCCTTCGAGATCGGCAGCGCGGTGCTGGTGGGCCACGGCTTCGGGGCGCTGATCGCCGCCTACACGGCCCTGGCGCACCCGAAGCGCGTGACCGGGCTCGTGCTCGTCAACCCGTGGCTGTCGCTGCCGCTGCTCGCGGCGCGGTTGCTGGCCGCCGCAGAGGTCGCGTCCGGGCTCGACGCCGAGGCGACGGTCGGCGCCGTGGCCGACGACCCCGCCGCCACGGCCGACGCCGCCTTCTCGCTCGTGAACCCGAAGGCCCTGTTCGACGCGCTGCAGTTCCCCGCGCCGGCAGCCAGGTTGCGGCTGGAGCACGTCGACGCGGAGGCGCTCGCGGGGCCGCAGGAGGAGGATGACGCCGACGCCGTGTGGCGGCTCGAGGTCCTCTCCCGCCTGGCGGAACTCGAGGCGACGGGAGTGAAGACGGTGGTCATCGCGGGAGTGGACGACGGCACGTCGTACCCCGAGCAGGTGGAGGCCGCGCTCCCGCTGCTACCGAGCGGCCTGGTCAGCCTCGTCCCTGGGGGCCACTACCCGTGGCTCGACGACCCCGACACGTTCACCGGCGTGCTCGAGGCGGCCCTCCGAGAGCTGACGGCGGAGGAGCGGGCTTGACTCGGGGCGCGCCGCACGGGCACGGTGCGTGCCGGCCGCCGCGGGTGCTGCTGCCGGACGCGCGCGTGGCTACGGTGCACGAGGTGACGCCGGCCTGGTTGGCAGAGCGTGGGCTGGACGGCCTCCTGGTGGACCTCGACGACACGCTCTTGCCGGCGGCTGCCGAGGCCGTTGCCGAGGACGTCTACGCCTGGCTCCACGGTCTGCGGGCGGCCGGCGTGAAGCTGGCGATACTCTCGAACGGCGAGCACGGTCGCGTCAGCACGGTGGGCGAAGCTGCGGGCGTCCCCGCGCTCGCGTTGGCCGGGAAACCGTTCGGGCACGCATTCCGGCGCGGGCTGCGGCTCGTCGGGCTTCCGGCCGACCGGACCGCCATGCTGGGCGACCAGCTGTTCACCGACGTCCTGGGAGCGAAGAGCGCTGGGCTCGCAGCGGTACTCGTCACGCCGCTATCGCCGGGTAAACTTCCTCATACCAGGTTGGCGAGGCGACTGGAAAGATGGGTGTTGGGTTGTTCGAAGCGCGCGGACGCCACCCCAGGGCAAGTCGCCCAGGGCGGGTCCGCGTCGGCGAGCGTCCCGAGGGGGCCCGGCGAGGAGAGATGAGCGAGGACAGATGACAGTGGCCGTCCTATCGATCGGCGACAAGAGGCTCGGGGCCGTACTGCTCGAGCGCGGCTTCGTCACCGACGACGCACTCCAGCAAGCCATCGCCCGTCACGGCGAGGTGGGTGGCCGGCTCGCCGACATCCTCGTCAACCTGGGCATCCTCTCCGAGCAGCGCATCGCGCGCGCCGTCGAGGAGTCGATAGGCATCCCGCTCGTCAACCTGCCGCGGGTCGACATCATGGCCGACTCGCTCGCCAAGGTGCCGGCCGAGCTCGCCGCGGAGCTCCGCGCCGTGCCGTTCGCGATAGACCAGGACCGCCTGCGCGTCGCCTTCGTCGACCCGCTCGACGCCCTCGCCATCGAGGAGGTGGAGGACGCCTCCGGCTGCCTCGTGGAGCCCTACCTGGCTCTCCAGAAGGAGATGCAGTGGGCGCTGGCGACCTACTACCCGGAGCTAGGGCTCGAACCGCCCGTCGACCTCGAGATCGACCCGTCGCAGCGGCTGGGCAACCTGGCCGTGAACGCCGGTTTCCTCACCGCCGCCCAGCTGAGCGAGGCCATCGAGGAGCAGCAGCGCACCGGGGGCCTGCTCGGCCGGATCCTGGTCGCGCACTCGCACCTCAGCGAGGAGCAGCTCACGCGGCTGCTCGCCGAGCAGTACGGCCTGCCCTTCGTGGCAGACCTCTCGGACGAGCCGCCGACGGAGAAGCTCGCCGCCAACCTGCTGCGCCTGGACGCCGTCCAGTTCTCTGCCGTGCCCTACCGCATGAACGAGTCCACGCTGGTGATCGCCATCGCCGACCCGCGCCGGATGGCCGACGTCGAGTCGATCGTCTCGGGCGAGGTGTCGTTCGTGGCCGCTCCGGGGCCGGAGGTGCAGGCCCGGATAGATGAGATGTACGCCCAGGACCAGGGGCGCCTCGGCGAGACGCTCCTGCAGAACCGGCGCCTGAAGCGCGAGCAGTTGAGGCGCGCGCTCGAGGAGCAGGCACGCCTGGGGCGCATCAAGCCGCTCGGTGAGATCCTGGTGGACCTCGGCTACGTCACGCAGACCGACGTGGACGAGGCGCTCAACAAGCAGCGCTCGGGCGGGGGGCGCCTCGAGGACACCCTCGTGCAGTCGGGAAAGATCAGCCCCGACATGCTGGCGCGCAGCCTCGCCATGCAGCTCGGCTTCGAGTTCATCGAGGAGAACGTGCGCATCGACCCGTACGCGGTCAGCCTCGTGCCCGAGCCCACCGCCAGGCGCTACTCGGCCATGCCCGTGCGCCTCGACGGCGACGTGCTCGTGGTGGCCATGAAGGACCCGCGGCACGTGTTCGCGCTCGACGACATCCACCTGATCACGGGCCGCGAGATCCGCCCGGCGGTCGCCACCGAGGAGTCCCTCACGCGCATGCTCAACCGGTTCTACCGGGAGGGCACCGACATGGAGGAGCTCGCCAAGGCCGTCGTCGAGGAGGTCGGCGCCGGGGTCTCGCAGGAGTCGGAGGACACGAGCGCGATAGACGACAACGCGCTCGTGAAGGTCGTCAACAACATCATCCGCGAGGCGATCATCAACGACATCTCCGACATCCACATCGAGCCTCGGCCCGACAAGGTGATCGTGCGCGTCCGCAAGGACGGCACCCTCCGCGAGTACATGACCATGCCGAAGGTCACGGCGCCCGCCCTCTCGTCGCGCATCAAGATCATGGGCGGCCTGAACATCGCCGAACGGCGCCTGCCGCAGGACGGCCGCGTCAGGTTCCGCGACAAGAACGTCGAGGTCGACCTGCGCCTCTCCACGCTGCCGACCGTGTACGGCGAGAAGTCGGTCATGCGCCTCCTGCGCAAGGCGACCGACATCCCCGAGATCGAGCAACTGGGCTTCGCGGACTACAACTACCAGCGGTTCACGGACGTCATCCAGAAGCCTTACGGCATGTTCCTCATCACGGGCCCCACCGGCTCGGGCAAGTCGTTCACCACGTTCTCCATCCTCAAGCGCCTGGCCACCCCGGAGGTGAACGTCACCACCATCGAGGACCCGGTCGAGTACGAGATCCCCGGCATCAACCAGACCCAGGTGAACGCCAAGGCCGGCCTTGACTTCGCACGTGCGCTGCGCTCTTTCCTCCGCCAGGACCCCGACATCATCATGGTCGGTGAGATCCGCGACCACGAGACGGCCAAGATCTCCATGGAGGCCGCCCTCACCGGTCACCTCCTGATCGCCACGCTCCACACGAACGACTCGGCGGGCGCCATCACGCGCCTGCAGGAGATGGGCATCGAGCCGTTCAACGTCTCGGCCTCCCTCATCGGCGTGCTGGCGCAGCGCCTCGTGCGGCGCGTGTGCCGCGAGTGCAAGGTGGCGTCCACGCCCGATCCCGAGGTGCTCAGGCGCCTCGGTCTCACGGAACGCGAGACGGTCGGCAAGAGCCTGTTCAGGGGCGTCGGCTGCGAGAAGTGCGGCGGTAGCGGCTACAACGGTCGTCACGCCATCCACGAGCTCCTGGTCGTGGACGACGAGATCGAGAAGGCCATCGTGCAGGAGGCCTCCACGTTCGAGCTGCGCGAGCTGGCGATCAAGCGCGGCATGAAGACGCTGCGCGACGACGGCATCAACAAGGCGTTCCAAGGGATCACCACGCTCGAAGAGGTGCTGGCCCGCACCGCCGAGTGACGCGGGCGGACGCGGCCGCCACGGGCGCACGACCGAGAGGACCATAGACCATGGCAGACCAGATTCGTTCCACCCAGATCCAAGCGGACATCGTCGACCTGCTGAAGCTCGCCATCGAGCGGCGCGCCTCCGACCTGCTCCTCACGGTCGGGTTGCCGCCCATGCTGCGCCTGAACGGCGAGTGGCGCCCGACGGAGTACGAGGTCCTGACCGCGACCATGACGCGCCGGCTCATGTACGCGCTCATGGACGAGAAGAAGCAGCGCAACTTCGAGGAGCGCAAGGACCTCGACTTCTCGTTCAGCCTCTCCGGTCACGGTCGCTTCCGCGTGAACGTCTTCATGCAGCGCGGTTCGGTCGGCGGGGTCATGCGCACCATCGCCGACGAGGTGTTGAGCTTCGCCGACCTGGGGCTGCCGCAGGAGGTGGCCAACGTCGCGCGCTACCCGCGCGGACTGGTGCTGGTGACCGGCCCGACCGGCTCCGGCAAGTCGACCACGCTCGCCACCATGCTGGACCTCATCAACGAGGAGTACGCCAAGCACATCGTCACCATCGAGGACCCGATCGAGTTCTTCCACCGCCACAAGACGTCGATCGTGAACCAGCGCGAGGTCGGGGAGGACACGGCGGGCTTCCAGGCGGCGCTCAGGAGCGTGCTGCGGCAGGCGCCGGACGTCATCCTGGTCGGCGAGATGCGCGACTTCGAGACGATCGGGGCCGCCGTGACCGCCGCCGAGACGGGACACCTCGTGCTCGGTACCCTGCACACCAACACCGCCTCGGAGGCCATCGACCGCATCATCGACGTCTTCCCCGAGGCGCAGCAGGCGCAGGTGCGCGTCCAGCTCGCCAACAACCTGCAGGCCATCCTCACCCAGCAGCTGATCCCGCGCGCAAGCGGCGACGGCCGCGTCCTCGCCTACGAGTTCCTCCTCGCCACGGCGGCGGTGCGCAACCTCATCCGCGAGGGCAAGACGCACCAGCTGCCCGCGCAGATCCAGATGGGAGGCCAGGTGGGCATGATCACGATGGACGCCTGCCTAGCCGAGCTGCACCTGCGCCGCGCCATCTCCTTCGAGCTCGGCCTCTCCCGCTCCGTCGACCAGAAGGAGTTCGAGCGCCTCGTCACGACCGGCGGCCAGGCCCAGGGCGCGACGGCGCCCACCGCCGCGCGTCCCAGCGTCCCGACGCCGGCCGCGCCCGGCCGGGGCACGCCGCCTCAGGTCGGCCGGGGCGGCCGCGGTTGAGACGATCGCTCGCAGGCATTTCCGCCCGTGGCGCGGCGACCGCGAGCCGCGGCGGCGTGGGCGCGCCGGCGTTCCGGGCGCCTTGACGCCCACAAGCAGCGCTCATATACTTCGCCGCATGAGCAGCCCGCAACAGCAACCCGTGCGGTGCGTGAGGCGGCGCCTGGCGCAGATCCAGGCGCGGGCCGTCGTGCTCCTAGCTCGGCGGGCGGCGTGAGCCGGCGCTGAGTCCGCCCCACGGGGCGCTCCAACCGAGACCTTCACGACCCCCGGCCCTACCCGCGGCCGGGGGTCGTCTCCTTCCAGAACCATGGCGGGCACCAGACTGTGAGGTCGCATGAGTCAACCAAGGAGCCTGTTCGACAAGGTGTGGGAGTCTCACACCGTTGGTCAGCTGAGGAACGGCCAGGACCAGTTCTTCATCGACACCCACCTCATCCACGAGGTCACGAGCCCGCAGGCGTTCGGGATGCTCAAGGACCTGGGGGTGAGCGTCCTGATGCCCGAACGGACGTTCGCCACGGTGGACCACATCGTTCCCACCCACACGCGTGTCGAGCCGTTCGCCGACCCGCTGGCGGCCGCCATGATCACCGAGCTTCGCAGGAACACGGCCGACAACGACATCACGTTCTTCGACGTGGGCGGCGGGAAGCAGGGGATCGTCCACATGGTCGGGCCCGAGCAGGGCATCACGCAGCCCGGCACCACCATCGCCTGCGGTGACTCCCACACCAGCACGCACGGCGCGTTCGGAGCCATCGCGTTCGGCATCGGCACCTCCCAGGTGCGCGACGTGCTGGCCACCCAGACCCTCGCCATGAGCAAGCCCAAGCTCAGGCGGGTCGAGGTGAACGGGGCGCTGCCACCGGGCGTGTACGCCAAGGACGTCATCTTGCACGTCATCCGCACCCTCGGGGTGAAGGGCGGCATCGGCTACGCCTACGAGTACGCCGGCTCCACCTTCGACGCCATGAGCATGGAGGAGCGGATGACGGTGTGCAACATGTCTATCGAGGGCGGCGCGCGCTGCGGCTACGTGAACCCGGACGCCACCACCTTCGCGTACCTGAAGGGGCGGCCCTACTCCCCCAGCGGGGAGGAGTGGGACGCCGCGGTGGAGCGCTGGAAGGCCCTGGCGTCCGAGCCCGGCTGCCACTACGACGACGTCGTGGTCTTCGACGCGGCCGACGTGCCCCCCACCGTCACCTGGGGCCTCAACCCCGGGCAGGCCATCGCCATAGACGAGCTCGTCCCAACCGTCGAGGGGTCGCCCGAGCACGACAGGGCGGCCGTGGCCGAGGCGCTCGCGCACATGCACCTCACGGGCGGGACCCCCATCAAGGGGACCAAGGTCGACGTGGCCTTCTTCGGGTCGTGCACCAACGCGCGCGTGTCGGACTTCGCGCTGGTGGCCGAGGCCATCGCTGGCCACAAGGTGCACCCCAGCGTCAAGGCCATAGCCGTCCCCGGCTCCCACCTCGTCAAGCTCGAGTGCGAGCGCCTCGGCATCGACAAGGTGCTCAAGGAGGCCGGCTTCGAGTGGCGCGAGGCGGGCTGCAGCATGTGCCTGGCCATGAACCCAGACAAGCTCGAGGGCGATCAGCTCTGCGCGTCGTCCAGCAACCGGAACTTCAAGGGGCGCCAGGGCTCACCGAGCGGGCGCACCGTGCTGATGAGCCCCGTGATGGTGGCCGCCGCCGCCGTCACCGGGGTGGTGGCCGACGCCCGCGAGGTGTTCGGCGGCCGGAAGGCGGTGGCCTGAGTGGCACTGGCGAAGATCACCGAGGCGCGCGGCACCGCCGTGGTGCTGATGGCGGACGACATCGACACGGACCGCATCATCCCGGCGCGCTTCCTGAAGGCGGTCACCTTCGACGGCATGGGCGAGGCGCTCTTCATCGACGAGCGCTTCGCCGAGGACGGCAGCAGCAAGCATCATCCCCTCGACGACCCCCGCTTCGCCGGCGCGGCCATCATGATCACGGGCGACAACTTCGGCTGCGGTTCGAGCCGCGAGCACGCGCCGCAGGCGATCCAGCGCGCCGGCTTCAGAGGCATAGTGGCCGGCTCGTTCGCTGAGATCTTCTTCGGCAACTCCACCACGCTCGGTCTCGTCTGCGCCGTCGTCGACCTGGCCGGCAGGGAGGCGCTCGCCGCCGCCGTGGCCGCCGACCCCGCCACCGAGGTCGTGATCGACGTGGCCGCCTGCGAGGTCCGCGCCGCCGGCAAGGCGTACCCCGCTCAGTTCAGGGAGTCTGCCCGCGAGGCCCTGTTGACCGGCTACTGGGACCCCATCGGCGAGCTGCTGGAGAGCGTCGACGCGGTGAGGGCCACGGCGCGCGCACTCGGTCACGGTGCGGAGGCGGCGCTGTGAGCTACAAGATCGCGGTCCTTCCCGGCGACTTCATCGGCCCGGAGGTCATAGACGCCGCCCTCGTGACGCTGGAGGCGCTGGCAGAGCGGTTCGGGCTCGCGTTCGAGTTCGAGCGTCTGCCTTTCGGCGGCAACGCCATCGAGAGGCACGGCGAGCCGCTGCCGCAGGTCACGCGCGACGCGGCGGCCGCTGCGGACGCCGTGTTGATGGGCTCGGCCGGCGGGCCCGTCGGCGACCACCCTTGGAACCGACTACCCAGGGAGAAGCGCGTCGAATCGGGCATCCTCGCCCTCCGCAAGCATCTCAAGGTGTTCGCGAACCTGCGGCCCGTCAAGGTCTTCCCCGGGCTCGAGCGCCTGTCGCCACTGCGGTCGGAGCGGGCGAGCGGCACCGACCTGCTCATCATCCGCGAGCTGACAGGCGGCATCTACTTCGGCAAGCCGTCCTTCGTGGAGGCGGACAAGGGCCTCAGCACGATGGTCTACGAGCGCTACGAGGTTGAGCGCATCGCGCGCGTTGCCTTCGAGACGGCGCGGCAGCGGCGCGGCCGGGTGACGAACGTCGACAAGGCCAACGTCCTCGACGTCTCGCAGTTCTGGCGCGACGTCGTGGTCGACCTGCACGCGCGCGAGTTCTCCGACGTGGAGCTCGACCACCTGTACGTCGACAACGCCGCCATGCAGATCGTGCGGGACCCGCGCGCGTTCGACGTGCTCGTCATGGGCAACATCTTCGGCGACATCCTCTCCGACCTGGCGGCCGTCATCCCCGGCTCGCTCGGGCTCCTGCCTTCGGCCAGCCTGGGCGGCGAGGTGGGGCTCTACGAGCCGGTCCACGGCAGCGCGCCCGACATCGCGGGCAAGGGGATCGCCAACCCGGTCGGCACCATGTTGTCGGCCGCCATGCTCCTCCGCTTCGGCCTGGGCGAGGCGGCCGCGGCCGACGCCCTGGAGGGCGCCGTCCAGGCCGCACTGGCGGACGATCCCACGACGGACCTGGGCGGCAGCCGCACCACGGCGGCGTTCACGGCGGCCGTCGTAGACAGGCTGCGGACCGCGGCGCCGGCCGCGGCAGGCTGAACCGCGGCCGGACGCCTCGCGCTCACCAAGGCCAGGCGCTGGGCACGGCGACCAGGTAGGCCCTGACCGCC
>CAYNNL010000017.1:0-29629 GCA_964398765.1 uncultured bacterium
ACCTCAACGAGGGCGACGAGGTCACCTTCGACGTCGAGCAGGGCAAGAAGGGCCTTCAGGCGGCTAACGTGACCGTCACGGCCAGCGCTGCCGGCGGACGCTACTGATCCGACAACCGGACCAGAACTAACCTCGAGCAAGTCAGCGCCCGCGGCGTCCGCCGGTCAACCGGTGGGGCCGCGGGCGCCGCCGTGTCGGACGGCCGTGGCCGGCCGCCGGGCTCAGTTCCAGCGCCGCCGGCGCCGGCGCACGTGCAGGCGCGGCTCGTCGCCGCTGGCGCGCACGCCCAGGTAGAACTCCTGCACGTTCTCGTTGCTTCGTAGGTCGTCGGCGGTGCCCTCGAGCACGAATCGGCCTCCCTCGAGCACGTAGCCGTAATCGGCGATGGCCAACGCCTGGTTGGCGTTCTGCTCGACCAGCAGGATGCCCATGCCCTCGTGGTTGATCTCCCTGATCACCGCGAAGATCTCCTCGACGAGCATGGGCGCGAGACCCAGGCTCGGCTCGTCGAGCATGAGCAGCTTGGGGCGGCTCATCAGCGCCCTGGCGATGGCCAGCATCTGCTGCTCGCCGCCCGACAGGGTGCCGGAGTCCTGGTTGAGGCGCTCGGCCAGCCGGGGGAAGTAACCGAACATGCGCTCCAGGTCGCTCTTCACGGCCGCCCGGTCGGTGCTGTGGAACGCCCCCAGCTTGAGGCTCTCGGCCACGGTGAGGTCGGGGAACATGCCGCGGTCCTCCACCACGTAGGCGATGCCTGCCTGCGAGATGCGCTCGGTGGCGGCGCGCGTCATGTTCTTGCCCATCACGAACACGCTGCCCTTGCGCGGTTCGTCGTCGATGAGACCCATGACGGTCTTGAGCATGGTGCTCTTGCCGGCGCCGTTGGAGCCGAGGACCGCCACGCAGGTGCCCGCACTGACGCTCAGCGACACGCCCTTCAGGACCCGCAGCTGCTTGTGGTAGCCGCTCTCGACGGTGCGGAGCTCGAGCAGCGGCGTGCTCACGACGTCACCCCGGTGCCCTCGCGGTCGGCCGCCAGCTTGGTGGTGCCGAGGTAGGCGCGCACGACGGCGGGGTCGTCCTGCACCTCGGCCGGCGTGCCGTCGGCGATCTTCATGCCGTGGTCGAGGACGACGACCCTATCCGCCAGGCGGCTCACGACGCGCAGGTCGTGTTCCACCACCAGCATGGTCAGGTTGAGGTCGCGCCTCAACCTCAGAAGCGTGACCATCATGTCGTCCTTCTCCTCCACGGTCATGCCGGCGGCCGGCTCGTCGAGGAGCAGCAGCTTGGGTTCGGTGGCCAGGGCGCGCGCCACCTCGATCAGCTTCTGCACGCCGTATGGAAGAGCCCCCACGGGCTGGTTGCGGTAGGCCTGCAGGTCCAGCAGGTCCATGAGCTCCTCGGCGCGCCGGCGCTGCGCCACCTCGTCCCTCACCCACGCGCGGGTCGAGAACATGGCGGAGAACAGGTTCGACTTCACGTGCAGGTGGCGGCCCAGCAGGAGGTTGTCGAGGCACGTGAGGGACTTGAACAGCTCGATGTTCTGGAAGGACCGGCCTATGCCGAGCCGCGCCACCATGTGCGGCGCCTTGCCCGTGATGACCTCGCCCTGCCAGCGGACGGCGCCCGCCTGGGGCCGGTAGAAGCCGCATATGACGTTGAAGAGACTCGTCTTGCCGGCCCCGTTGGGACCGATCAGGGCGACGACCTCGCCCTCGTTCACCACCGCCGACACCTCAGCCAGGGCCGTCAGGCCCCTGAACGTCAGCGTCACGTGGTCTAACTCCAATAGTGTGGCCACGTCAGAAGATAGGGGCTGTGGGGAGCGCCAAGGCGCTCCCCACAGGCTCGCTGGTCAGAGGGAGAGCCAGTCGGAGACCGGCCGCAGGCCCTGCGGGGTGACCTGCAGGAGCATGACCGAGTTGTTGCCGCGGTAGCTGTCACCGAACGTCAGGTCGTGATAGAGGCCCGTGGTGTAGTTCTCGATGCCCTTGAGGGCCTCGACGAACGAGGCGCGAGTCAGATCCGGACCGGCGGCCTGGAGCGCGAGGATCATGGGCTCGGCGAACGCCACGCCGGCGAGGGCGCGGAACGGGTCGCGCGCGATCTCCGGGGCGTACGCCACGATGACGTCGCGGTAGATCTGATCGGCGATCGGGTCCCCGTTGCCCTCGCCCACGATCACGGAGGGCAGGCGGAGGAAGACCGAGAAGAGGGCGCCCTGCATGCCAGGGTTGGCCATCAGCGCCGGGTCGAGGAGCGTGACCGTGGCCAGCATCTGCGGCTTGAAGTCGAGGCGCTGGAACTCACCGACCAGCGTGGCGGCCGCCGTCGGGTCGGAGAACAGGAGCACCGAGTCGGCGCCGGAGCCGGCGAGACGCAGGGCCTGCACGCCCTGGTTGGTCGTGCCGCGCTCGTAGCTGACCTTGTCGCCGACCGTGACGTCGTGCCCCGCCGCGCGGAGCCTCTCGATCTCGGCCTCGAGTCCGCGCAGGCCGGCCTGGCCGTAACCGTCGTTCTGGTAGAAGATGGCGATGTTCTTGCTGCCGAGGGTCTCGACCGCGTAGCGGGTCATGAGGGTGGCCTCGACCACGTAGTCGGTGAACGTGGCGAAGATCAAGCCGTCCGACTGCTCGGCGAAGACCTCGGAGCCGGTGGCGGGGCCGACCCACGGCGTGCCCGCGCGTTGCAGCAGGGGCATGGCGGCGAGCCCGTTGGCCGTGCCCACGCCGGCGACGAAGGCGAACACCTGGTCGCGGTCGATGAGTTCGCGCACGGCCGCCACGGTGCGAGCCGGGTCGTAGCCGTCGTCGCGCGTGTCGAGGACGAGCTTGCGGCCGTTGATCCCGCCCTGATCGTTCAGGTAGCGGAAGTAGGCGTCGATGGCCGTGGTCACTGTGCCCCAGGCGGCGGCGGGTCCGGATTGCGGTCCCCAGTTGCCGATCAGGATCTCGGTGTCGGTCACCCCTGGGTCGGCCGCCTGTGCGAAGGCCATCACGAGGGCGAAGGTGAGTAGCGCGACTAGACGCTTCATGCTGCTCCTTTTCGTTACCCCGCCTGCGGCTGGGGCGCGAGTTGAGTACTTGGCCGACGGTACCACGGAGACGTGCGGCCGCACCGCCGCCGCGGCGGCCGCCGGTGTACCGGGTACAACGTTCACACGCGCTTGACGTCGGCCCGCCCCAACAGGCCGTGCGGCTTGAGGACGAGCACCAGCACCACCACGAGGAAGGCGAACGACGCCTTGAACTCGAGCGACAGGTAGACCCCGACCAGGAGCTCCAGAACCCCGAGGAGGTACCCGCCGAGGACTGCCCCGGGCAGGGAGTTCATGCCGCCGATCACGGCCGCCACGAACCCCTTGCTGAGCGGGTCGAGCATCATCGACGGGTTGAGCAGCGTGGTGGGCGCGAACAGCAGCGCGGCGGCGGTGGCGAGCACGGCGGCCGCGGCCCAGGTGGCCATGAGGACCGTGCGGACGGGGAGGCCCATTGCCTCGGCCACGTCCTCGCGCTGAGCCACCGCGCGCATGGCCACGCCCAACTTGGTGTAGGTGAGGAGCGCCCAGAGCGCCACCATGAGCACCACGCCGAACAGCGCGGTGACGAGCGAGACGAGGCTCACCGGCACGCCCCCGAACCTGAGGATCTGATCTGGCACGAGCGTGGGCACGATCTTGTTGTCGGTGCCGAACAGCAAGGCGTCGAGGCCGCCCAGCGCCAGCGCCAGTCCCAACGTGAGTATGAGCAGGCCGAGCTCGCTCTGGTTCTTGGCCGGCCTGACGAGCAGCAGGTAGACGAGGATGCCGATGACCGCGGCGGCCACGAGCGCGAGGAGGAACGACACGCCGAACGGCACGCGTAGCTGCGTCAGCAGCGTGTAGGCGATGAACGTGCCGACCACGCCGAGGTCGCCGTGGGCGAAGTTGAGGATGCGCGTCGTGCGGTAGAGCAGCACGAGGCCGAGCGCCACTAGCGCGTAGACGCTCCCCACGCTGGCGCCGCTGACGAGGGCCTGCAGGAAGTGCTCGAGAGGGGTCACCGTCCGCTCGCTCCCGTCACAGCGGCCACGACTTCCAGAAGCGCTTGATCTTGAGCCAGCGCCCGTAGAGGCCCGCCGGTTCCAGCATCATGATGGCTATGACGACGAGCCCGAACACGAACTGCGACCAGGCGCGGAAGGTGGACAGGTAGAGGTCGAGACCCGTGATGAACCCGGCGCCGAGCAGCGCGCCGGGCAGGAAGCCGAGCCCGCCCACGATGATCATCAGGAGGAACTTGATCGAGAGCATCAGGTTGAAGCTCTCGGGGGTGATGTAGCCCACCAGCGGACCGTAGAGCGCGCCCGCGAGGCCGGCCACGCCGGCGGAGATGATGAACGCCAGCGTCTTGTAGCGAGCCAGGCCCACGCCGCTCATCTGGGCCGCCAGGTCGGCGTCGCGCGTTGCGCGGAAAGCCCGGCCCACGTGCGAACGCTCGAGGTTGAGCAGCAGCCAGGTCACGAACCCGACCACGGCGAGCACTAGCCAGTAGTAGGCGCGGTCGCCGTAGAAGTCGATGCCTAGCAGCACCGGCCTGTCGACCAGGGTGCCGGTCGAGGCGCCGACCAGCTTCCAGTTGTTGAGGATCTGCTGGATGGCCAGGCCGAAGCCTAGTGTGGCGATGGCGAGGTACGGGCCCTCGAGCCTGAGCGACGGGACGCCGATCACGACCCCCAGCAGGGCCGTGACGGCCACCGCCGCCAGGACCGACAGCACGAACGGCACCCCGTGCTGGCTGAGGACCGTGGTGACGTAGGCGCCCGCTGCGAGGAAGCCGGCGTGACCGAGCGACACCTGACCCGTGAGGCCGACGAGCACGGCCAGCGACAGCGCCACCAGCGCGTAGACGAAGAAGAGCGTCAGGTTGTAGATGAGGTAGCCCTTGACGAGGAGCGGCAGCACGATCAGCAGCGCCCCCGCCAGCCCGGCCATCACCCAGGCCTGCGACCCGCGGATCAGCCAGAGGTCGTTCTCGTAACGCTCACGGAACAGCACTGTGACTCCCGCGGCCTAGCTGCCGGTCAGGCATACATCTCCTCGATCAGGTGCTGGTACTTCTTGGCGATGCTCGAGCGCTTCACCTTGAGCGTGGCCGTGACCTCGCCGTCCTCGTGGTAGAGCCGCTTGGGCAGGATGGCGAACTTCTTCACCGTCTCGACCCGGGCCAGCGTGGCGTTGACGCGCTCGACCTCGGCCTCGATGAGCTCGCGCACCTCGGGGTTGGCCGCCAGGTCGGTGTAGGTCGAGTAGGCGAGCTGCCGCTCCATGGCCCAGTGCGTCACGTTGTCCTCGTCGAGCACCAGGAGGGCCGTCAGGTACTTGCGGCGGTCGCCTATCACGACGGCGTCGTTGATGTAGGGGCTCGACTTGAGTTGGTTCTCGATCTTCTGCGGCGCGATGTTCTTGCCGCCCGCCGTGATGAGGATGTCCTTCTTGCGGTCGGTGATCCGCAACTGCCCGTCGGGGTCGAGCTCGCCGACGTCGCCCGTGTGCAGCCAGCCGCCCTCGAGCGCCTCGGCCGTCGCGGCCGGGTCCTTGTGGTAACCGAGGAAGTTGCCTGGGCTGCGGCTCAAGATCTCACCGTCGTCCGCCAGCTTCACCTCGACGCCAGGGAACGGGAATCCCACGGTGCCGAGGCGACCGCCGCTGCGGTGGATGCAGATGAGCCCCGTGGACTCGGTGAGGCCGAAGCCCTCGCGCACGTCGACGCCGATGGCCCGGAAGTACGCCAGGACCTCCGGCGCGATTGGCGCGGCGCCGGAGATGGCCACCCGCACTCGGTCGAGGCCCAGGCGGTAGCGCAGGAGGCGCAACACCGCCAGCTGAGCCAGGCCGGCCAACACTGGGTTGCCCCCCTTGGCCGCGCCGACGGCCGCGCCGTACGCCACCCGCTTGATGACGTTGGCGTCCTTCATGTTGAGCTCCACGAGCGAGTGGAGCTTCTCCCAGATGCGCGGCACGGCGAAGAACACGGTGGGGCGGATCTCCTGCAGGTTGGTGAGCACCGTGTCGAGGTTCTCCGTGAACGACACCGTGTAGCCGAAGCGCAGGGGCGCGGCCACGCTGATGAGCCGCTCGACGATGTGTGAGAGGGGGAGGAACGACAGCAGCTCGTCCGAGCGCCTGACGGGCGCCGCGCCGTTGAGCGAGTCGATGGCCCACAGCAGGTTGTCGTGTGAGAGCATGGCGCCCTTGGGGTTCCCCGTCGTGCCCGACGTGTAGATGAACAGCGCCGTGTCGTCCGGCTCGATCGCCGCCAGGCGCTCGTCGACCGGCGCGGGGTCGGCCGCGTAACGCTCGGCGCCGCTCGCCAGCACCGCGTCCCACTCCAGGATGTCGGACACGTCCTCCGGCTCGACGACGATCACCCAGCGGACGCTTCCGCACTGGTGCCTGACCGCGAGCCACTTCTCGAGCTGTTCGGCGTCCTCCAGGACGAGGCCGACCGCGTCGGAATGGTTCACGTGGTAGGCGAGCTGCTCGGGGCTGCTGGTCGTGTACACGCCCACCGTGGCGGCGCCGGCCGTCTGGATGGCTATGTCGGCGATGAGCCACTCGGGCCGGTTCTCGCACAGCACGGCCACGCGCTCGCCCCGTTCGAGGCCCAGGTGGATCATCTCGCGCGCCAGCGCGTTGACCCGCCGCGCGTACTCGGACCAGGAGATCTTCTCCCAGAGTCCGAAGCGCTTGACCCTGAGCGCCACGCCGGTGTCTGTGGCTCTCGCCCGCAGCAGCCCCGGCACGCTGCGCGCGCTGACAACGTCTTCCTGCATCGTACCGACGATTGTAACCGGTGCCGCAGGCCGGCGCCGCCGTGGGTCGGCCCAACGGGAAGCCGCGTTCCGCCCCGCCTGCGGTCGGCTAGACCGCCTGATCCAACACGGGCGCGGCGCCGAGCACGCCGTCGGCCCGGAGCTCGTTGGCCAGCTGCGCGCACCAGAGCTCCACGCGCGGCGCCGTCAGCTCCGGGTCGTTGTCCTCGTCCACCGCCAGGCCCACGAAGTTGCCGCCGCGAAGGGCGAGCGAGCCCGTGAAGACGTAGCCGGCAGTGGACCACTCGCCGATCAGCTTGCAGCCGGTGGGCGCCAGCGCGGTGGCGATCGTGTCCAGCGCGTCGAGGTACGTGTCCGGGTAGCCGCGCCGATCGCCGGTCCCGAACAGCGCCACGTGCTTGCCGCGCAGGTCGAGGGCGCTCAGCTCGTCTAGGTGCAGCTCCCAGTCGGTGGGGAGCTGCCCGATGTTCCAGGTGGAGGAACCGATGACGACTAGGTCGTAGTCGGGGAGCTCGGCGAGATCCAGCCAGCCGGCGTCACGGCAGGCCACGTCCACGCCGAACTCGGCCGCCAGGGCGTGCGCCACCGTCTCGGCCACGGCCTCCGTGGCGCCGAACATGGTGGCGTACACCACGATGATCTTGAGGGGGGCGGCGGGGGGCCGCGTGCTGCTCGTCACGGACCCATGCTAGCCCCGCGTTGCCGGAAGGCACGTTGACCTTCGTCATGCTGAAGGGGTCGTGTCGTCACCGGGTATCCTGATGGCACGGCGCTCCGACTTATCAGGCAGGTGACGCGATGAACCCGAACCAGGAACCCCCCGTCAGGACACTCCCAGCCGGCATAGACGTGGCCGTCGAGGCGCCGCGCGGGGAGGTGCTCTCGGAGGCCCGGGTCCTGGAGGCGCTGCAGCGCGGCCTTGCCGGTCGCTTCGCGCGGCGCAGCGTCCTCGTGCTCATCCCAGATCACACGCGCACGGTGCCTCTGCCGCTCCTCTTCCGTGGCGCCATGCGGGCCCTCGACGACGCGCGTTCGGTGACCTTCATGGTCGCGCTCGGCACTCACGTGCCGCTCGACCCGGACCACCTGCTGCGGCTCGTGGGGCTCACGCGCGAGAGCAAGGAGCGCGACTACCCGCACGTGAACATCGTCAACCACGCGTGGTACGAGGACGGCACCCTGACGAGCATCGGCACGCTGCCGAAGGCGCGCGTGCAGGAGATCGCGGGGAGCCGGTGGCACGCCACGCTGGGCGGCGACGTAGACGTGCGTCTCAACCGCGCCGCGCTCGAGCACGACGAGGTGCTGATCCTTGGGCCCACCTTCCCGCACGAGGTGGTGGGGTACTCGGGCGGCGCCAAGTACCTGTTCCCCGGGATCAGCGGCTCCGACATGATCAACGTGACCCACTGGCTGGGCGCCTTGGCGGGGGTGCGCGGCACCATCGGCATCAAGGACACGCCGGTGCGGGCCATGGTCCATGCGGCCGCCGAACTGCTGCAGACCCCGGTCACCCTGGTCGCGGTGGTGGTCGAAGGGGAGAGCCTGGCGGGGGTCTTCATCGGGGACGTGGTCGCGGCGTGGTCAGCCGCCGCCGACCTGGCGAGCGAGCGGCACGTGCGTTGGGTCGACAGGCCGTACCAGCGCATCCTGTCGTGCGCCCCGCCCATGTACGAGGAGCTGTGGACGGCCGGCAAGGCCATGTACAAGCTCGAGCCCGCGCTGGCGGCCGGCGGCGAGCTGATCATCTACGCGCCGCACCTGCGCGAGGTGAGCGCGGTGCACGGCGAACACATCAGGGCCATCGGCTACCACGTGTTGGAGTACTTCCTGAAACAGTGGGACCGCTTCTCGGGCTTCCCGCTGGGCGTCCTGGCGCACTCCACGCACGTGCGGGGCGACGGGCGCTTCGAGGACGGGGTCGAGTACCCGCGGGCCCGCGTCACCTTGGCCACTCGCTTGTCGCCCGCCGAGTGCGAGCAGCTGGCTCTCGGTTACATGGACCCCGACGAGATCGACCCGGAGGAGTGGGCCGGGCGCGAGGACGAGGGCGTGCTGCTCGTGCGCAAGGCGGGCGAGGTCCTCTACCGCGCCAGGAGCGAGTAGTGGGCGCGGCCGTCGTCGTGATGGGCGTGTCGGGGTCGGGCAAGACCACGGTGGGTTCCGAGCTTGCCCGGCTGTTGGGGGCGGAGTTCGTCGACGGCGACGACCTCCACCCCGAGGCGAACCGGGCCAAGATGGCCGCCGGGAAGCCCCTGACCGACGACGACAGGTGGCCGTGGCTCGACCGCGTGGGCGAGGTGCTGGCGGGTGGCCTCGAGGATGGCGGCGGCGGCGTCGTGGTGGCGTGCAGCGCGCTGCGCCGCGCCTACCGCGACCGGCTGAGGGGTGCCGGCGAGGGCGTGAGGTTCGTGCACCTGCACGTCGAGGAGGCCGACGTGCTGGCGCGCGTGAGCGGCCGCAGCGGGCACTTCTTCCCGCCGGCCCTGGTGGCGTCGCAGTTCGCCACGCTCGAGGAACCGGACCCGGCGCTCGAGCCCGACGTGATCGTGCCGCCCGCCGCACCGCCCGCCGAGCAGGCCGAGCGCGCGTTCGTGGCGCTGGGCGCCCGGGCGGGGCGCCGCGCCGGCTGACGGCCGAGACGACGCGGGGCCGCCGAACCCGGCGGCCCCTATGGACTTGCTTGGGTCCGACCGCCGCCGCGAGGCGGGGCCGGCGCGCCGCCTTACTTCTTGGCGGCCTTCTTGGCGGCGGGCTTCTTGCCGCTGACGGTGTCCTTCAGGCTCTTGCCGGCCTTGAAGGCGGGGTACTGGCTGGCCGGGATCTTGATCTTCTCGGTCGTGCCGGGCTTGACGCCGGTGCGCGCCTTGCGCTTGCGGACCTCGAAGGTGCCGAAGCCCGTGAGCGTGACCTTGCTCCCCTTGGCGATGCTCGAGGTCATGGACGCGAGTAGGGCGTCCATCGTCTCCTTGACGGCCTTCTTGGACTGACCGGTGGCTTCCGCGACCTCCCCGACGAGATCGGCCTTGCTGACGGTCTTGTCTGCCTTCTTGGGTGCTGCTTTGGCTCTTGCCATGAGCGAGCTCCTTTCGTGAACTCGCCGAGAGTATAGGGCATGGGACACGTGAAAAACACGTGGTGGGTCGATGGGATAGGGGAAAAAGGCTCGGAAGTGGGAAACCACACTTACTAGGGGCCGTCGTGGACGGGGGCCGCCGCCGGGACGGCGGGGCGAAAGGCCGTCCCTCGGCGGGGGCGCTGCGGCGTAACTTGTGTGGCATGCCCGACCCCATGCTCGTCGTGTTCTGCATCCTCGGTGGCGCCACCGTCCTGTTCGTCTCCGACAGGGTGCGCCTCGACGTCGTGGCGCTCCTGGTGGTCCTGGCGCTGATCCTCACCCGCGTGCTGAGCCCGCAACAGGCGCTCGCAGGTTTCGCGGACCCACTCGTCATCATGATCGCTGGGTTGTTCGTCGTGGGGTTCGCCATCGTCAACACCGGCCTGGCGGGCGCGGTCGGTCACGCGCTCGGCCGCCTGGCCGGCGAGAGCGAGGTGCGCATGATCGCGGCGGTGATGGTGGCCACGGGGCTCCTGTCGGCGTTCATGAGCTCGACGGGCACGGTGGCCGTGATGATGCCGATCGCCACGGCCATGGCGTGGCGCGCCAAGGTGAGCCCGAGCAAGATACTGCTCCCAATGGCCTTCGCGGCGTTGGTCGGTGGGATGCTCACCCTCATCGCCACGCCGCCCAACCTGATCGTGGCGGGTGCGTTGGAGGGGGCGGGGCGGGCGCCGTTCGGGTTCTTCGCGTTCACGCCGTTCGGTCTGGTCATGCTCCTCGTCACCGTCGCCTACATGGTGCTGGTGGGCCGGCGCCTGCTGCCGGCCACGGCGCCCAGCGCCCCCGGCGTGGCGGCAGGCGTTGTGGGCGCCGACCTGGCCGAGGTGGCCGAGCGCTACGGGCTCCCGGTCCGGCTAGGGCGGGTGACGCTGGGGAGCGGGTCACCCCTGGTGGGCACCACCCTGCGCGAGCTGCGGTGGCCCGAGCGGCTGGGCGTGCGGGCGCTGGCGGTCGACACCGAGCCCGAGGCGGTGCGGTCCGGGCTGCGTTCCAGGCGCCACCTCGGCAGGTCGAAGCGGCTGGGGCCCGACACGCGCCTCAGCGTCGGCGACAGGCTGCTGCTGCAGGGCAGCCGGGAGGCCCTGACGGCGGCCGCGGGTCTGGCGGGGGCGCCGCTCGAGGACGTCGACGTGGCGGGTGACGACCTGGTGCCCCCCAACCTGGCCTTCGCCGAGGTGCTGCTCACGCCGAGGTCGAGTTGGTTGGGGAGGACCCTGGCGGGTTTGCGTTTCAGGGAACGGTTCGGGGTGCAGGTCGTGGCGCTCCAGCGGGGTGGCGAGCGGGTCACCGAGGGTAGGGGCGAGCAGCGGTTGGCCGAGACGAGGCTGCGGTTCGGCGACACGCTCCTGGTGCAGGGGCCGCTGGCTGCCATCGACCGGCTGGACGGCGAGCGGCTCGACGCCGTGGTGTTGAGCGAGACCGCCGGCGAGAGGCCGGCGCCGCGCCGCCGGCGGGCGCCGGTGGCCGCGGCGGTGCTGGTGGCCATGCTCGTGAGCATGTCCGCCGGTTGGCTGGCGCCGGTCGTGGCCGTGCTCCTGGCGGTGCTCGCCCTGGTCGCCACCGGCTGCCTGACCCCTGAGGAGGCATACCGGTCAGTACAGTGGCAATCCGTCGTGCTGATCGCGGGGATGTTGCCGCTGGCCACGGCCCTCGAGTCCACGGGCGGGGTGAAGCTGCTCGCCGACGCGGCCGTCAGGGTCTTCGGCGGCGCCGGCCCTGTCGTGCTACTGGCCGGCGTCTACGTGGTGACCGCCGGGCTGGGGCAGGTCATGTCGAACACCGCCACAGCCGTGCTGATGGCGCCCGTCGCCCTCGGCGCCGCCCAGCTGCTCGGGTTCAGGCCGGAGGGGGTGCTCATGATGGTGGCGCTGGCGTCCGCCTCGTCGTTCTGCACCCCGATGTCGACGCCCGTGAACACGCTGGTCGTCGGCCCCGGCCATTACCGGTTCATGGACTTCGTGAGGGTCGGGCTGCCGCTGCAGCTCCTGATGGGAGCCGTCGGTCTCCTGATGATCCCCTGGCTCTACGCGAGCTGAGCCGGCCCGCGCCGCGGACGGCCGATCAGGTCGCGCCGCCCGGGAAGACAGGTGCGGCCTCGAGGGCCGCCGCGCCGGCCTCGGGTCGGGGCACGAGGAGGCTCCCCTCGGTGATCGGCCCGACCACGGCCTCGAGGGCTCGCTGCAGCGGGCCAGGTGTGAACTCCCCATGGTCCAACGCCGCGAGGGCCGCAGTGAACGCGGCCGTCACCGACCGTACGTCCCGCCCGGATTCATGAACGAACTCGAGCCTGAGGTCGCGCAGTCCCGCCTGCCACCAACGCCCGAGGTGGCGCGCCGCCGTCTGCGGCTCCCCGCTGAAGACGGTGTTGCGGCAGCCCACGTCGGCCATGACGGGGTGCTCGCGCCCCCGGGCGTCGCGCAGGGCCAGGCGGTGCTTCTCGCACGGGTGTCCGCAATCGCGGAAGTCGCGCCCGTCACTCAGGAACCGGCTGAACACGCAGTGCTCGGTGTGGAAGACGGGTAGGTGCTGGTAAGCGATCACCTCCAGCAGCGCGCCGCCCACCTCGCCCGCCAGGTCGGCCACCTGGGCGGCGTCGAGGTCGTGGCCGGGCGTCAGGGCGGCCAGCCCGAGCTCCAGGTACGACCGCGCGGAGCGGGCGTTGGTGGCGTTCAGGCTGAAGTCGCCCACCAGCGACGGGCGCTCCGCGGCCGGGACGCGCAGCAGGTCGTGGAGCAACCCGCCGGAGCGCACCAGGAGCGTGGCACCGAGGGAGAGCAGGAACCTGACGACGTTCTGTTCGCTTGGCTTGAGCACGCGCGGTGACGCCACCCTGACCTCGACCCCGAGGGCCTGCGCCCGCTCGACCGACGGCCTGAGGCCGTAGAGCTCGAGGTAGTCGAGCGTCACGCTGGCCACCGGCCAGCCGCCCGCCCGGTCGGCGACCACCTCGAGGGCGGCATCGAGCTGCTCGGGCGTGCGCACCAGGAGGTGCAGTCTGCCGGGACCCGTGGACGCGCGGCCGTGCGTGTGCCCGGCCTGCGGTGCCGGCTCCGGCCGGGGAGCCGCGGCCGGCGGCAGTTCCACCCGCGCCGCCACCAGCCCCTCCACGAGCCGCCGCCTCAACCGGTTCAGCTCGCTCACGGGCACGAACGGCGCGCCGGCGATGTCGACGTCCAGGTCTCCCAGGTGGAAGGGGGTGCCGCCCAGCCGGCCGAGCTGCCGGGCGAGCTGGGCCGCGTCCAGCCCGTGACGCGTGGCGGCCTGGAGGGGCTCGTCGCCGACCACGAAGAAGGTCACGAGGCGCCGGGCGCCCGCGGCCTCGCCCACCAGCTTGAGCCGCTCGCCCACGCGGGCCTCCACCCGCAGAGCGAGCGGCGTGGTGCGCAGCGGTTCCGGCGGCGCCAGGTACGGGCGCGCCTTCGCGTCGACGGCGGCGTCGTGGGTGCGCCACAGCAGGTCGCCGGGCGCCACCCGCCTGAGGTCGGCGGCGCCGCGGAGCAGCGCGACCCGCAGGACGCCACCCCGCTCGTCGCGGACGCTCACGAGGGGGCCTCCCTCCTCGCGCTCCTCGGGGCTACGGCGCTGCGCCGCGTCGAACACGACCCCGTCGCCCGGCTTGGGGTGCGGGGCGTCCTCCGCCCGCCGCAGGAGCACCGAGTCGGGGCCGACCTCCACCACCTGACCCAGCAGCACCCCGCGGTGGCGCGGCGCGCGGCCAACCACCACCTTCTGGTGGTCCGTGCCCTGCAAGAACCACGGGCCGAGACCGCGCGAGTAGACCTGCTCCAGGTCGCGCTCGTCGTCGGCCGTCAGCCGCGGGGCCCGGCCCTCCGCCAGCGCGTCCAACGCCTCGCGGTAGGCGGCGGTCGTGAGGGCCACGTAACCGGCGTCCTTGTAGCGCCCCTCGATCTTGAGGCATGCCACGCCGATCCTCGCGAGGTCCGGGACCTGGTGGAGCGCGTAGAGGTCGCCGGGGGAGAGGAGGTAGCGGTACTCGCCCAGGTCGCGCTTGGCGCCGTCGACGTACAGCTCGTAAGGGAGGCGGCAGGCCTGGGCGCACTGGCCCCGGTTGGCGCTGCGCCCTCCCCAGGCCTCGCTCGAGAAGCACTGGCCGGAGTAGGAGACGCACAGCGCGCCGTGCACGAACACCTCCAGCTCCACGTCGGTGCCGCGCCGCACCTTGGCGATGTCGCCCAAGCTCAACTCCCGCCCCAGCACCACGCGGCTGCAGCCGAACGAGCGCGCCAGCTCGGCGCCCTGCGCGCTGGTGATAGACATCTGCGTGGAACCGTGGACCTCCACGTCGGGCGCCACCTCGCGCGCCAGCGCCGCGGCCGCCACGTCCTGCACGATGACGGCGTCCACCCCGGCGGCGCCGATCGCCTCAAGGGCGCGTCTGGCCGCCGCCAGCTCGGAACCGAAGACGAGGGTGTTGAAGGTCACGTAGGCGCGCACCGCGCGGGCGTGGAGCTCCGCGACCGCGTCCGGCAGCTCGTCGGCCGTGAAGCCGACCTTGGCGCGGGCGCTGAAGCGGGAGAGCCCGAAGTAGACGGCGTCGGCCCCGGCCTCGACGGCCGCCCGCAGTTGAGGCCAGTGACCCGCTGGGCTCATCAGCTCGGGAACAGGCGCGGAGGCTCGCATGGCGAGGCCGATGTTAGCAGCACCCGACCTCGCGGACGAGTCCCGGGCGGTCATAGGATGAGCGTGTGATCACAGGTGCTCGCTACGCTCACACGAACCTGGTGGCCCGCGATTGGCGCTCGCTGGCGGACTTCTACGTGAGGCTCTTCGGCTGCGAGTTCGTGCCGCCTGAGCGCGACGATGCCGGCCCGGCGCTCGAGGCGGGGACCGGCGTGCCTGGAGCGGCCATGGCCGGGGTTCACCTCCGGTTGCCGGGGCACGGGCCGCAGGGGCCGACGCTCGAGATCTTCACGTACACGCCCTTGGCAGGCGGTGTCGCCGCCGTCGTCAACAGGCCGGGCTACGGGCACGTGGCGTTCGAGGTGGACTCCGTCGAGGACGCGCGTCGAGCTGTGCTCGCCGAGGGCGGTCGGCCGGTGGGGGAGGTCGTCACGCTCGAGCGAGCCAGCGGCGCGCGCGTGACGTGGTGCTACGTCACCGACCCGGAGGGGAACGTGCTGGAGCTGCAGTCGTGGTACCGCCCGAGCTGACGGGGGCGGCGAGTTGGGGCTGCCGCCGTGGTGACCGCTGGGCGCGGTGCTAGGGCGCTGCTTGAAAGAGGGCGCCCCGACCCCGTATAATCAACCTTCTGACGCCGGGCCCGGCCGAGAGCCGAGCGCGGCGCGAAGCGTGCTCAGTAGTAACCCCGTGAGACGTTCCGGCGTGGTTGGTGTTCACCGAGTAGCCGCCGCCCCGCGCACGACATGAGGCACCGGAGGTCGAGAGATGTTCGCAATCGTTGAGGCTGGCGGCAAGCAGTACCGCGTGGCGGAGGGTGACGTGCTCAGGATCGAGAAGATGGCGGTCGAGCCCGGCGCCACGGTCGACCTGCCCGTCCTGCTCGTGAGCGGGGAGGCCGTCCAGGTCGGGTCCCCCCACGTGGCCGGCGCCAGCGTCCAGGCCGAGGTGATCGGTCACGGTCGCGGCGAGAAGATCCACATCTACAAGTTCAAGGCCAAGGCCAACTACCGTCGCCACATCGGCCACCGGCAAGAGTTCACCAGCGTGCGGATCACGAGCATCCGCGGCTGAGGCGACGAGGAGAGGGTCACCATGGCTCATAAGAAAGGCGTAGGCAGCACCCGCAACGGGCGCGACTCGAACTCGCAGCGTCTCGGCGTCAAGCGTTTCGACGGTCAGACCGTCCTGGCCGGCAACATCCTGGTCCGGCAGCGCGGCACGCGCTTCAAGCCCGGCCGCAACGTGGGCCTGGGCTCCGACTTCACGTTGTTCGCGCTGCGCGACGGCGTCGTGCGTTTCGATGACAAAGGCGCGAAGGGCCGGTTCGTCAGCATCGACGCTGCCCCGGCTGCCGTCTCGGCCGACTGAAGCCGGTCGCTCCCGCCGCCGGCCCCGGGCCGCGCGGCGCGGCCGAGGAGAACCTAGACACCCCGACGCGGCTCCGGGCGGAGCCGCGTCGCCTTTGAGGCGACGACTGCATGGCGTTCCGTGACGTGCTCGACATCCAGGTGCAAGGCGGCAAGGGCGGCGACGGCGGCCTGTCCTTCATGCGGCTCAAGTACATCCCGAAGGGTGGTCCCGACGGCGGCCACGGCGGTCGGGGCGGCTCCGTCTACCTGCGCGCGATCGACGACATCACCTCGCTGGACAAGCTGGTCGGCCGGGCGCAGTACCGCGCCCAGGTCGGCAGGCAGGGCGAGGGGCGGAACAAGGCCGGCCTGGGCGGCGACGACGTCTACGTGGAGGTCCCGGTCGGGACGATCGCCACGGACCTGGCCACGGGCGAGGTGGTAGCGGACCTGATTGAGGTCGGCCAGACCGCCATCGTCGCCGCCGGCGGGGTAGGCGGGCGCGGCAACGCCACCTTCGCGACCTCCACACGGCGGGCGCCCCGCTTCGCGGAGAAGGGCATGCCGGGCGAGTCGCGCCGGTTGCGGCTGGAACTGCGCACCATCGCCGACGTGGGGCTCGTCGGCTACCCGAACGCCGGCAAGTCGAGCCTCCTGGCGGCACTCTCCAACTCCAGGCCCGTGATCGCCTCCTACCCCTTCACGACCCTCAGCCCCAACCTGGGCGTCGTCGAGGTGGACATGGAGCGCCTGACCATGGCCGACATCCCCGGCATCATCGAGGACGCCCACAAGGGCAAGGGCCTGGGTCTCGAGTTCTTGCGCCACATCTCCAGGACGCGGCTGCTCGTCTACGTGCTCGACGTGTCGGACGAACCCAAGACCACGTTCGACGCCCTTCGCTTCGAGCTCTCCGAGTACGATCCGGACCTCCTCGAACGGCCCGCCCTGCTGCTCCTCAACAAGATCGACCTGGTCGACGCCGCCGAGCTTGCCCTGCGCGAGCGCGAGCTCAGCGGCGAGGGACTGCCGGTCGCGGCCGTGTCGGCCCTCGAAGGTCTGGGAACGGATGAACTGAAGCGGACCCTGTTCGCCCTGCTGCCACCTAAGCCCAAGCCTGTGGGCGAGATGGGGCCACGCAAGGTGACGGTGGAACCGATCGCGGTGAGGCGCGACATGGCGGGCACGGGCTGGGTGGTCACGGGCGGCGAGCTCGAGGAGATCGTGGCTCGCTTCGACGCCGCCAACCCCGAGGCCGTCTCCTACCTCCAACACCATTTCAAGAGCTTCGGCGTGAACCAGCTCCTCAAGCGCGCCGGCGCGCGTTCGGGGGAGGAGGTCCAGATCGGCGCCGCCGTGTTCGAGTACTTCGACGACACCGCCGCCGACACGAGCACGCCCACGCAGACCGACGCGGAGCGGGCCGGGCGGCGGTACCTCGAGGAGGTCGGGGCCGACGAGGAGGGGAGCGACGAGGCGGCTGCCCAGGATGGGTCGGCCGCGACCGAGGACGACGACCTGGGGGTGTGAGCGCGTGCTAACTTCTCCTCAACGCCGTGCCCGCGCGGCTCCAGCGGCCGGCGCGCCGCACGGCGAGGGCCGCGCAAGGCGGCACCGCGGTCGGACCGGACCCGGCCCGGGCCCCACCCGGACGAACGGCATGAGACCATGACTGACGACACCGCGCTGTCCCCAACTCC
Source organism: uncultured bacterium (assembly GCA_964398765.1). Lineage (GTDB taxonomy): Bacteria > Deinococcota > Deinococci > Deinococcales > Trueperaceae > JAAYYF01. The sequence continues at coordinate 17,628 of CAYNNL010000017.1, forward strand.
CCGTAGCGGCCTGCCTGGGCACCCCCTGACCTACTGCGACGGGTCCGAGCTCGAGCCGTACTGCCGCCAGGTGCGCGCACTCGTCAGCAGGGCGCGCCTGGAGCACATAGAGCGCGTGACCGAGACGGCCGTCGCCATCGCCCAGGCCAACGGTCTGGACGAGGCGCAGCTTCACCAGGTGAGGCTGGCCGCCGCCCTCCACGACGCCGCGCGCGATCTCCCCGCCGCGGACCTCCTGCGCCTCGGTGGCCCGGCAGGGCCGATGGAGCGCGAGCACCCCCTCACGCTGCACGGGCGCGCTGCCCGCACCCTGGCGGCGTCGTGGGGCGTGACCGATGAGGTGGTGCTGGACGCCATCGAGGGGCACGTCTTCGGCGTCGCGCCGAGCAACGCCGTCGGCATGTGCGTCTACGTGGCTGACGTGTGCGAGCCGGGTCGCGGCGTGAACCAGGACCTGAGGGAACTCGCCATGCACGACCTGCTCGCCGCGTACCGGCTGGCCGTCGCCTCCAAGGTCCATTACCTTGAGGCGAACGGCAAGCCCGTCCACCCACAGACGCGCGCCGTGTACCGCAGCCTGGTCGGCGAGGACGGCGAGTGACCCGGCGCACCGCCAGGCTCGTCTCGCTCCTCGGGATCGTTGTGGCCCTCGCCGGGCTCGCCGGTTACTGGCTCACGCGCGACGTCGACCGCAAGACGCTCGGGGAGGACCAACGCAGGCTGCTCGGGCTGGCGGCCGACGAGTTCCACGTCAGCTTCGTGGTGGCGGGACGCGACATCGTGTACGGCGACGCGCCCTCGACCCCCATCTACGGCGCCGACGGCACGATCGTCGCCTGGGACTTCCGCGGTTACCGCGGTACCGAGGGTACCAACACCGACACCATCCTCTACGTCGACATCCAGGGCGACGACATCTCCGTCATCGCCATCCCGCGCGACCTGCTCGTCGGCGAGCGCCGCAAGATCAACGAGGTGTACGCGAGGGGCGGCGCGGATGGGCTCCTGAAGCAGGTCGAGGCCATCCTGGGCGTGCCGATCGACTACTACGTGATCATCAAGCTCGACATCTTCCAGAACCTGGTCGACGCGCTGGGCGGCGTGCAGGTGGACGTCCCCTACAACATGGACTACGACGACAACGCCGGGCGGCTCCACATCCACTTCCGGGCCGGCCCGCAGCTCATGGACGGCAAGGCCGCCAGCGACTTCGTGCGCTACCGCCATTCCCTCCGCGGCGACATCGACCGGCTCGACAACGTGAAGCGGCTCGCCTACGCCATGCTCCAGCGCGTCAAGGAACTCAACGTCCGGGCGGTCACCAAGCTGCCGGAACTCGCCGACACCTTCTTCACCGACGTCGAGACCAACGTCAGCCCGGCGCTCGCCCGCGAGATGGCCCTGCGCGTCGGCGGGCTCGAGCTCACCACCACCGCCACGCTGCCGAACGAGGAGAGCGAGGTCGTGCGCGGCGCCGTCACCTACGATCCCGCCACCGTCAACGCGTTCATGGCCGCCACCTTCGGTGGCGAGGCGAGGGAGTTCGCCGTGGCCCCCGAACTGACGCTACTCATCACGGATCACAGCGGCGTGCCAGGCGCACTCGACTGGTACCGGGATAACCTCGTCGCGCTCGGGGTGAGGGAGGAGAACCTCATCGTCCGCTCCGGTCCCGTGGACCCGACGCCCACGCGGCTGCTCGCCACCCTGGACACGTGGGGCGACGCCGACTACTTCGCGGCCCTGTTGAACGTCGGCAAGCAGCAGGTCGACCGCTTCGACCCGGTCCAGCGCCGAGCCGTCAAGCTCGAGCTGGTGCTGGGCGACGACGCCCTCGCGCGCAGCGCCCACCTCACCGTCGACACGGTGGCCTTGGCCGCGCGCGGCGACTGAACGGCCGCCATGAGCGGCACGGAGGATCCTGACTTGACCAGCGACGCAACGAACCGCTCGGAACGGCGCCACGCAGGTGCCCTAACCGACCTCCCCGAGGGCGTGCAGAGCGTGGTGGACGCCCTCGACGACAAGCGCGCCGTGGACGTCGTGGTGCTCGACCTCCGCGGCGTGTCCGACTCCCTCGACTGCTTCATCGTCGCCACGGGCGAGTCCAGCCTGCAGCTCAAGGCCTTGGAGGAATCGGTCCACGCGCGCCAGAAGGCCGAGGGCCGGCTCCCGCGCGGCGTGGAGGGCCCGTCCGACCGGTGGGTGCTGCTCGACTACGGGCCGGTCGTGGTGCACCTCATGAGCCCGGAGGCCCGCGACTTCTACGACCTCGAGGGGCTGTGGGCCGACGCCGAGCGCGTCGACGTCAAGCCGAACTGATGCCGAGCCACCGTGGCCCAGTGGGTTCCGCGGTGGGGGGCGAGTCCGGCCCCGCCGAGCGCCACTGGGCGGAGACCGCCGCGCGCCGCTTCCTCGAGGCGCGCGGGTTCACGCACGTCGCGAGCAACTACCGCCTCAGGGGCGGCGAGCTCGACCTCGTGATGCTCGACGGCCCCACCGTCGTGGTCGTCGAGGTGAAGCAGCGTAAGGACGACCGGTTCGGACACCCCGTCGAGACCCTCCGAGGCGCGCAGCTGATCAGGCTGAGGCGCACCGCGCGGCACTTCACCGCCTTCGCCATAGAGCGACCCGACGCGCCCGTGCGCCTCGACGTGGTGACGGTGCTCGGCCGAGAGGGCTCGCACCGGCTGGAGCACCTCGCCGCGGTCGGCTGGGATGGCGGTCCCCAAGCCTGATGCCGACGCCGGGTCAGACCCCCGACCGGACGCCCAGCGGTGGCCCTAAGGGGGCGCCCTACCTGCGCGTCAAGGTCTGCGGCATCACCAGACCGGAGGACGCGCTGGCGGCGGAGAGCGCCGGGGCCGACGCGATCGGCCTGATCTTCGCGCCGGGGTCGAAGCGGCGGGTGACGCCGCAGGTCGCCGCCTCCATCGTCGACGCAGTTGGCCCCTTCGTGACACGCGTTGGCGTCTTCGTGGACGCCGACCTCGCGGAGGTCCTCGACCTCGTCCGCGCGCTGCGCCTCGACGCCGTGCAACTCCACGGCGGCGAGTCCCCAGACTACGCCCGGCGCGTGAGGCGAGAGGCGCGCGTCGTGCGCGCGCTCAGGTTCGCGCCCGGACTGACGCCGGCCGCGGTGGCCGACTACCCGGCCGACGCCTTCCTCCTCGACGCGCAGCGGCCGGGCTCCGGCGTGCCGTTCGCCTGGGCCGAAGCACTGGCCTGGCGAGCGGAGCCGCGGCTCGTCCTGGCGGGCGGACTCGACCAGGGCAACGTGGCCGAGGCGGTCGCCACGCTGGCGCCGTACGGCGTCGACGTCGCCAGCGGGGTGGAGAAGGCTCCTGGCATCAAGGACGCGGCGGCCGTTGCCGCGTTCGTCGCGGCCGCTCGGGCCGCGGTCACCGCGCGGCCTTGATGCCGCGCCGGAGCCACCGGCCTCGGCCGCGTCCCCGCACCCCGCGGCGCGCTGCCGGCGCCAGTGGTCGGACCGCTGACAGGTGGGTGAGCCCATCCGACCGTGAGCATCGGCCTTACGAGGTTATCCACAATCGGGGCGAGTTCTCCACAGGATTGTGGAGAAGCGGGCGCCGCTCGACGCCGGTTGTCGCAGCCGCCCGATGCGAACGGGACGTTCTCATGACTCGCGTCCAGGACGGCATCGCTGCGTACCCAGGTGCGGACGCGAGCTCCTACCAGGCGGGAGCACCGGCTGTCAAGGCCCGCCGGTTATCCACAGTCCTTGCGCTCTTCTCCACATGCGCCGTCCCGCACCACGTCCCACACGGGGGCGCCCGCGATGTACGCTTGGGTCACGCACAGCCATAGCACTGCGCCGGGCCTCGGGAGGGCAACGTGAAGACGGTAACCATCAGCGACGCGCGTCGCTTCTCGTTAGAGGAAGTGGAGCGGCGGCCCCTCGTCGAACAGGGCGACATCACCGTGGAGCTGGTCTGCTTCGAAGCGGGCCAGCGGGACGACGTCGGCAGCCCGGGCGGCAGCGTCGTCTACCAGGTGCTGGAAGGCGAGGCGCTCGTGCGGATCGGCGGCGAGACGCACCGCCTCGGCAAGGGCCGGCTCATGACGCTGAGCGCCGGCGAGGCCCACGCGCTCGAGAACGCGGGCGGCGGCCTGCTGGTGGTGCTCGCTACCCAAGCGAGGTGAGCGCCGCCAAGCGTCGTCCGCCGGCCGAGTCGGCGCGCCTCGAGCCCGGGGTGCCGCTGGAGAGCCGGCGGGAGGCGCCGTTCGCTGTCAACCGTAGGGGATGGGTCTCGGAGGCTGCGAGGCTCGCCGCGGAACGCGAGACGATCTCGGCGGGCGGGGGACCGGCCGCCGTGAAGCGGCAACACGCCAAGGGCCGGCTCACCGCCCGCGAGCGCGTGGTGGCGCTGGTGGACGAGGGCTCCCCGTTCGACGAGCTCATGACGTTCGCGGGAGCCGGCATGTACGAGGCGGAGGGCGGCGCGCCCGCCGGGGGAGTCGTTGCCGGCACCGGGCGGGTTGGCGGCCAGACCTGGATGGTGATCGCCAACGACGCCACCGTCAAGGCCGGCGCGTTCTTCCCGATCACGGCCAAGAAGGTCATCCGCGCCCAGACGATCGCCTTCGAGAACCGGCTTCCCACCATCTACCTCGTCGACTCCGCCGGGGTCTACCTGCCCATGCAGGACGAGATCTTCCCGGACCAGGACGACTTCGGCCGCGTCTTCTACCTCAACGCCCGCATGAGCGCCGCCGGCATCCCGCAGCTGGCCGCCATCATGGGCAACTGCGTCGCCGGCGGTGCCTACCTGCCCGTCATGTGCGACACCCTCGTCATGACGGAGGGCTCGGGTCTGTACCTAGCGGGGCCCGCCCTCGTGAGGGCCGCCATCGGGCAAGTGGTGACCAGCGAGGAGGTCGGCGGCGTCGCCATGCACGCGGAGCTCTCCGGGACGGTCGATTACAGGGAGCCCGATGACGAGCATGCCATCTGGCGGCTGAGGAGGCTGGCCGCCACCTACTCCGAGCGGCCCGTGGCCGCCTGGGCGCGCCGCCGCTCGCCCTCGGTCGACCCGCGAGCACCGGAAGCCGACCTGGACGGCATCTTGCCGGTCGACGGCGGGACCCAGCCGTACGACGCCCGCCACGTGCTGGCGCGCCTCCTTGACGCCTCGGAGTTCGACGAGTACAAGCGCGACTACGGCCAGACGCTCGTGGCTGGGTGGGGAAGGCTGGGCGGCTACCCGGTCGGGGTGGTGGCGAACCAGAAGCTGGTGGTCAAGCGCGGCGGTCGCCTGCAGGTCGGCGGGGTCATCTACGCCGACGCCGCCGACAAGGCGGCCCGTTTCGTCCTCGACTGCAACCAGACCGGCGTACCGATACTGTTCCTGCACGACGTGAACGGCTTCATGGTGGGGCGCGAGAGCGAGGAGCAAGGGATCATCCGCCGCGGCGCCAAGCTCGTCAGCGCGGTCAGCAACAGCGTGGTGCCGCGCATCACGGTCGTCCTTGGAGGCTCCTACGGCGCGGGCCACTACGCGATGAGCGGCAAGGCGTACGCCCCGCGCTTCATCTTCGCGCTGCCGAGCGCGCGCTTCAGCGTCATGGGCGCGCAGCAGGCGGCAAAGACCATCCTCGACATCCAGGCCGCCACCCTCGAGCGCAGGGGCGAGAAGGCCGACGACGAGACGCTCGCCAAGCTCCACGCCGACATCGCGGCCGACTACGCCGCCGCCCTCGACATCCGCTACGGCGCCGCGAGGCTGTGGGTGGACGAGGTGATCCTCCCCTCCGAGCTGCGGGGCCGGCTGATCCGGGCGCTTGACGCCTGCGCGCTTGACGCCGAGCCCGGCCCCATGCGGCTCGGCGTGTTCCAGACGTGACGCTCGGCCGCTAGTGGCGACCGCGTGCCGCCCCCCGGGCTGAAGACAACAGGCACGCGGTCGCCGCCTACGGACTTCGGGGACGTGCCCGCCGGGGCGCTAGACTGCCCGCGATGACCTTCGGCGCGCCACACGCGTTATGGCTACTGGCCCTCCTTCCGGTGGTCGTGGCGCTGCACTTCCTCCGGGCCAGACGCCGGCGCCGAGACGTGGCCGCCCTCTTCCTGTGGCGGCGCGCGCACGCCAACGTCGCGCGGCGGCGGCGCTTCTCGCCCAGCTGGCTCCTGGCGCTGCAACTGCTCTTCGTGGCTGCAGCCGCCCTCGCCATGGCCGGCCCACGGTTGGGTAGCCCTGACGCCGGCTCGCTCGTGCTCGTGGTGGACGCGTCGGCCAGCATGGCCGCCCGTTCGGGCGACGGCGTCCGCATGGACCTGGCGGTGGCGGCAGCGGCCGAGCGCCTGGAGGGCGCCGCGAGGGTGGCGCTCGTGAGAGCGGGCGCCTCCCCGCGCCTCCTGGCGCCCCTCGACGCGTCGTACGCCGATCGCGCCCAGGCGCTCTCCTCGCTGGAGGCGTTCGATGCGGGCGAGGACCTCCTCGCCGCGGTCGACCTGGGCAGGAGCCTCCTGCCTGACGCGGACGTGGTCGTGATAACCGATCACGAGGCAGACCTTGGCCCGGTGGAGGTCGTGGTGGTGGGGGAGGAGGTCGAGAACCTCGGCATCAGCGCCTTCGACGTCGGGGTCGGTCAGGCGTTCGTGGCGGTCGTCGCCAGCGGGCGGCTGCCGGCGCAGGCCACGGTCGGGCTGTTCGACGGAGGTAGGGAGGTCTCCCGCACCACCGTGCTCGTCCCGGCCGGCGGCGCGGGCACCGCCACGTTCCCCTTGCTCGATGATCTCGCCGGCCCCAGCGGCGTCCTCGAGGCGCGCATCCTCGACCCTGCCCCGGACGCCCTGGCCCTCGACGACGTGGCGTTCGCCGGTCGCCGCGTCCTGTCGGTCGTCACCGACGACCTCTACGCGCCGCTCCTGCGCGCCCTGCAGGCCGCGCCCGGCGTGGCCGTGTACGGCGCCGCCGACGCCACCCGCCGCGACGCCGACCTGCGCGTCGTCACGCGCTCGCTGCCGGCGGTCGGGGGCGTCGACGACCTGCCTCCCGGTGACTACCTGCTCTTCCCACCGCCCGCCCGGACTCCCGAGTACCACGTCGTGCGCGACCAGGACCGCGTCGCGCCCCTGATGCGCTTCGTCGACCTCGGCGAGTCCGTGGTCGGCCTCGACCCGGAGGCGGAGCCCTGGTCCGACGGGGGCTCCGTCGACTGGCAGGTCCTCGCCCGCTCCGAGGACCTCGTGCCCCTGTTGCGCCTCGGCCGCACCGACTCCGGCACCGTGCTGCAGTTCGCGTTCCACCCCAGCCAATCGGACCTGGTGCTGCGCCCGGCCTTCCCGGCGCTGCTCGCCAACTGGCTCTCCCTCCTGGGCGAGACACCGCGGCTGGCACTGGGCGGATCGCTGCCCGGCTGGGCGGCACCGGCCCGCACACCCGGCGTGTACGACCTGGCCACGGGGGAGCCGTGGTCGCCAGGCTCGGGCGCGGTCGCCACGTCAGAGCTCAGGTCGGATCCCGTGGCCCTGGCCTCGCTTCTGGCCGCGCCGGAGAGCCGACTGGTCCGGGTGGGTGGCGGCGCCGGTGAGCCGGCCGACGCGGGTACGAGCCCGGGCTCGCCGGACGCCGCTCGGTCGGCCGCGGACGCCGCCATGCCGAGCATCACGCAAGTGGACGATGCGCAGCCCCTCGGTTCGCTTGCTCTCACGCTCCTCCTCCTGGCGCTCGCCGCTCTCCTCGCCGAGTGGCTGCTGTACGCGGGTCGCCGCGCCGACCGGTTGGTAGGCTGAGCGTCGTGACGCGGATAGATCTTGGACTCCCTTTCGTCACGCTCCTGATCCTCTGCGCCGGGCTCTTCACGCTCAACAGCGCCGCTCCCAGCGGCGAGTTCATGCGGCAGGTGGCCTTCCTCGGAGTCGGAGCCGTGCTCATCGCCGCCACGCTGTGGGCGGGCAAGAACCGGGTCCTACGGTTGACTCCTTACGTCTACGGGCTGAGCATCGCGCTCCTCGCGCTCACCTACGTGATGGGCACCGAGGTGAACGGCGCCAAGTCGTGGCTCTACCTGGGTCCGCTCCCGGGCTTCCAGCCGTCCGAACTGGCCAAGCTCGCTCTGATACTGGCCCTGGCCACCACGCTGAACGAACGGCCGATCCGACGGATCGTCGACTACCTCAGGGTCGGCCTCGTGGCGCTGCCACCGATAGGCCTCGTCCTCGTGGAACCCGACCTCGGGAGCGCGTTGGTCCTCGTCGCCATCACTGCCGGCGTTGTGCTCGTGCGGGGCGTGCCGTGGCGCCACCTCGTCCTCATCGTCTTGTTGGTTGGCGTGGCCGTTCCCACGCTGGTGGTGCCCAACCTCAAGCCGCACCAGATCGAGCGGCTCGTGTCGTTCGTCGACCCGTACCGCGACCCACAGGGCACCGGTTACCAGGTCATCCAGTCCACCATCGCCGTCGGGTCCGGCGGCCTCCTGGGGAAGGGTTACAAGGCGGGCACCCAGTCGCAGCTCGGCTTCATCCCGTTCCGGCAGACGGATTTCATCTTCCCGGTGCTGGCCGAGGAGGGCGGGTTCGTGGCGTCGGTGGCGCTCCTGCTCCTCTACGGGCTGCTGTTCTGGCGCCTGGTCGCCATGGCCGCCGAGTGTCCGTTCGAGCGGGACCAGTTGCTCATAACGGGCGTGGTGGTCTTGATCGGCTTCCAGGTGCTCGTGAACATCGGCGTCACGCTCGGCGTCGCGCCGGTGACGGGAATCACACTGCCGCTCGTGTCGGCCGGCGGCACGAGCCTGGTGAGCACGCTCACCGCGCTGGCGCTCACCTGGGTCATCTACAGGGACCGTTTCGCGAACTGGTGAGCTGGTCGCGGCCGGTGACCCTCGCGAGCACCTCCTCGACTACCCTGCTGGGCCTGCGTTTCTGATAACTTCGCGGGCATGGACACCGACAAGCAAGAGACCACCGCGGCGGGTGGGGGCGGCGCCGCGTTACGTGCTCAGGTGCTGGACGCGCTCAAGGTCGTGCACGACCCCGAGATCCCCATCAACATCGTCGACCTGGGGCTCGTCTACGACCTCGACATAGACGGTGCCGGCAACGTGAACATTGAGATGACCCTCACCAGCATGGGCTGCCCCGTGCAGGACCTGATCCAGGCCGACGCGGAGATGGCCGCCATGAAGGTCGACGGCGTGAACTCCGTGAGCGTCGAGTTCGTGTGGTCGCCGCCGTGGAGCACGGCCAAGATGACCGACGACGGCAAGAAGCAGATGCGCATGTTCGGCTTCAACGTCTGAGGCGTGCTCCGCGGGGGCCGCGCCGGCGGGGACGTCCCGGCGCCGCGCCGCCGCGGCCGTCCGGCCGTTAGACTTGCGCATGCCTTTCTGGGTACCGAAGCGAGAGGACCCGCGCGGGGGCCAGTGGGTGGCGGTGGCCGCGGAGCTGGGCCTCGCGCCCGCACCCGAGCTGGCTGAGCGCCTGCTGGAGCAGTTCGACCTGGGTGACGGGGAGCTCGCTCCGATCTACCGCCGCGCCGACGACGGCCCACCGCAGATCGTGGTGTTCGAGCACGTGAGCGCGCGTCGAGGCCCTCTCGGCCGGGTCGTGTCCTGGCGGACGGGCGTGGTGGTGCGGTCGCAGGAGGCGCACGCCGCCGTCTCCCTGCGGGCCAGCGCCAAGCGCCACGCGGTCCTCGAAGGTCTCACCGCCGGCCGCTCCGGCGCCGAGCGCCTCGACTGCTCCGCCGACCCGGACTTCGATGCGGCCATCAGCGTCTACGCCCGCGACGGCGCCGACGCCGCCCCGCTCCTGACCGGGCCCGTGAAGACGGCCCTCACGCGCCTGCTCACGAGCACCGACAAGGTGCTGTCCGCCGGCGCGCGGGGCGCTCGCGAGAGGATCCCCCGTCACGGGACCGGCCCGGCGCCCAGTGTGGCGATAGGGCCCCGCAACCTGTATCTCTTGCTCGAGGCCGAGAACCCGTTCGACCTCGGTTCGCTGCCGGGCGCGATCGTTGACCTGCTCAGCCTGCAGGCCGCGCTCACTGCCGCCTCCCGGCGTGGCGCCGCGGCCTGAGGGGCCCGCTCAGCCGTTGCCGCGGTGGTACGGGTGTCCCGCCCGCACCGTCTCGACCCGGTAGAGCTGCTCCAGCAGGACGAGCCTCGCTAGGTCGTGCGGCAGCGTGAGGGGGGAGAGGCTCCACGCCTCTTGCACCGTGTCACGGAGCGCATCGCCGTGCCCCTCGGCGCCGCCAATGAGTAGCGTCAACATGCTCACGCCGCGGATCTCCAGGTCGTCGAGGTGACGAGCGAGCGCCTCCGTCGTGAAGGAGCGCCCCCGCTCGTCCAGCGCGACCGCCAACCCCTGGACGTGAGAGAGGAGCGCCTTGCCCTCTAGTGAGCGCGCTTCTTCGGCGCCGTGCGCGCGAACGTCGCGCACCTCCACGACCTCGGACGGCGCCAGGTGTGACAGGCGCTTGAGGTAGTGGCCGCACGCGTCCCGGTAGAAGCCCTCCCTGAGCTTGCCAACGGCCGCCACGCGGTAGCGCATCTGGGCGTCAGGCGCCGGTCGCTGGTGTGGCTTCGGCGGCGCCGTCGGTCGTCTCGGGGGCCGCTTCCGGCGCGGCGAGCTTGTCGCGGAGCTCGGCCTGCCGCGATGGCCGGAGACCGCTGGCGCCAAGCGCCGCCTCCAGCCGCTCCGGGTCGACGGCGGCCCTGATGACGTCGAGCTCCGTGCGGGAGAACGACCTTCCGAAGAGCTCGTGTTCCTCGAAGGCGCCGTAAGCGAGTGGCGCCACCGCCCTCGCGGCGCGCGCCATGGCGTCGCCATAGGCGCGGATCTCGTACTGAGCGTGCCAGTCGAGCCGCAGCCGCAGGAAGTGGAAGAGGTTGTTGAGGTCGATCTGCCAGTACATCTCCGTGTAGAGGCTCAGCGGGAGGTTGACCCGCGCCAGCTCGCGGGCGATGTCGTCCGCTAGTAGCCCCTCGTACTCCCGGTAGGTGCGCTCCTGACCCTCCGCGAGGAGCGCTATGACGCGTTCGCGCAGCTCCTGAGGCACGTCACGATCGTCGCCGCCCTGCTTGTCGCGCTTCCCCTGGAACCTGACCTCCGCCGGCCCGGGCACGTAGAACTCGTCGCGCATGACCGAGTAGCGGCCGCTTATCTCGTTCAGGCGAGCCGTGCGGTGGCGCACCCACTGCCGAGCGACGAAGATCGGCATCTTCACGTGGAACGTGAGGATCACCTGCTCGAAGGGGCTGGTGTGCCGGTTGCGTAGCAGGTAGTCGATGAGGGCGCCGTCCTCCCGCAAGGTCTTCGTGCCGTCGCCGTACGACACGCGGGCGGACTGGACGATGCGGGCGTCGCCGCCGAGGTAGTCGACAAGGCGCACGAAACCGTGGTCGAGCACGGGGATCTCAACGTCGAGGAGGGCGTCCGCAGCGGGCACCGAGGTCCGAGCCATGGGCCCGAGGATAGCAGGGCCCGGCGGAGTGGGCCCGGGTCGGGGGACGGCTTGGTGAGCCGCGGCGCTCCGGGTGGCGTCGGCGGGGCGGCGTCGGCGATGCGGTGCCAGGCGACGCCGGGCCGTGGCTCTCATTAGAACACGATGAGTGAAGCTGTTCACGCCGGGTCGTTTAGCCCGTCAGCAAGGGCAGTATCGCCTCTCACGCGGGGTTCATGCGCCTTGACATGCCCGCGCCGGGCATGGTCTAATCCCCTTGGACCTGTGTCGTCCGTGGCCGCATGGGAGGGAGGTGCTACCTTTTGAACCGGTCAGGGAAGCGCAGGAACCCAGTGTACGACGCGGTTCCCGGATACCAAACCGAAGAGGAAACTCGGAAACTCTCGGCAAAGGTGCTCCTGGGCCCCGAAGTGCATTGCGATAGGCAGACTTCATAGAGTTCAAGGGGTAACAACAAATGAAGAAGCTACTCATCACGCTCCTGGCGGCAGCCTTCGTCAGCGGAGCCTTCGCTCAGTCCTCGTTCCCGGACATCCCGGCGAACCACTGGGCCGGCGACGCTGTCGACCGCATCGC
>CAYNNL010000018.1:0-26562 GCA_964398765.1 uncultured bacterium
CGAGGCGCGACGCGAGGTAGGGCGGGTAGCCCTCCTCGGCGGGCATCTCCTCGAGTCGCGACGAGATCTCGCGCAGGGCCTCGGCCCAGCGGCTCGTGGAGTCGGCCATGATCGAGACGGAGTAGCCCTGGTCGCGGAAGTACTCGGCGAGCGTGATGCCCGTGTAGATGGACGCCTCACGCGCCGCCACCGGCATGTTGGAGGTGTTGGCGATGAGCACCGTGCGGTGCATGAGCGGGTCGCCGCTCTTGGGGTCCTCGAGCTCCGGGAACTCGACCAGCACGTCCGTCATCTCGTTGCCGCGCTCGCCGCAACCCACGTACACGACGATGTCGGCGTTGCCGAACTTGGCGATCGACTGCTGCGTGACCGTCTTGCCGGAGCCGAACGGGCCCGGGATGGCCGCGGTGCCGCCCATGGTGAGGGGGAACAGCACGTCGAGGATGCGCATGCCGGTGAGGAACGGCGTGACGGGGTCGAGCTTCTTCGCCACGGGCCGCGGTTGACGCACGGGCCAGGGGTGGTACATCTTCAGCTCGGTGCCGTCTTCCAAGGTGGCCACGGCCGTGTCGATGGTGTACTCGCCGGCGCCGACGACGCTCTTGACCACGCCCGACACGGTCGGCGGCACGAGGATCTTGTGGACGAACTGGAACTCGGGCACGGTGCCGATGACGTGGCCCGGCTCGAGCCTGTCGCCCGGCTTGACCTTAGGCGTGAACTGCCACTTGGCCTCGCGCGACAGCGAGTTGACGGTGATGCCGCGGTCGATGTACGTGCCGGACGCCTCGCGGATCTTGTCGAGCGGGCGCTGGATGCCGTCGAAGATGCCGTTGAGCATCCCCGGGCCCATCTCGACCGCGAGAGGTAGACCGGTCGATACGACGTGCTCGCCGACGGTGAGGCCGGCCGTGTCCTCGTAGACCTGGACGAAGGCCGTGTTGCCGTCCAGGCGGATGATCTCGCCGATCAGGTTCTCGTCGCCCACGCGCACGATGTCGTACATGCGCGCGCCCATCATGCCCTCGGCGATGACGGCCGGGCCGGCGATGCGTTGGATCTTGCCTTCGATGGCCATTATCTATACTCTCCTGCTACTCGAGCTTGATGTCGAAGCCGATGGCGCTTCGCACCAACTCCTTCATGTAGGTGACCGCATCGTCGCCGCTCCCGAAGGCGGCGCCGAGGCTGGGGACGCTCAAGAGCACGGGCAGGTCGCGCCCGCGCATGGCCCGCTCGGCGGCCTTGACCGGGTCGCGGATCAGACCCTCGTCGACCACGACGAGCCCGTACGCGTCCTCGTGGATGATCTCCTCGAGCGCGTGAACCGCGTCGGCCGGGACGCTGACGCGGACCTCCACGCCGGCCAGCCGGTAACCGATCGCCGTCTCGGCGTCGGTGAGGACCAAGAGGCTAGGCATGAGCGAGCTCCCGTTCGAGGGCCTCGCGCGGCACGCCGTAGAACTTGCCGCGAGCGAGCAGGCGCAGCTGCGCCGCTTCCGCCTCCTTGCGCCGCAGGAAATCCACCACGACGCCGATGTCGAGCGGGTCGAGGGCCAGGCGCCGGGCGTCCGCGTCGAGCACCTTGCGGATCTCGCCCTCGGCGGTGCCGAGATCGCCGGCCGCGGCGGCGGAAGCGGCCGCGGAGAAGGCGCTGCCGGCAAGCGCCGAGAGCGCTCCCGCGTCGGGATCGTTGACCAGCGCCTCGAAGGCGGCCTGCCTGATGTCGTGACCGCCCGGCACGAACAGGTCGGCCGCCACGGCGCCGGTGCCGCGCACCTTCAGGGCCGTGCGGAGGTTGGTGGCGTCTATCTCGCGTTGCAGGTACCTGAGCAGGCCGGCCGGAGCGTTCACGTCCTCGGCCCGCTGCGTCATGGCCGCGAAGTACGCCTTGTCGAGGGCGAGCTCGAGCGCGTAGAGGTCCTGATCGTTCTGGTACCGGCGGGCGGCCTTCACGAACGCCGCCGTGACCTCCGTGCGGGCCAGCGCCAGCACCTGCGCGGCGGCGGCCATGTCGCTCGTGGCGGCCGCCTGTTCCAGCAGGGTGGGCTTCAGCTCACCGGCTGGGAACAGCGAGGCCTGGATCTCGTCGAGGCCCTTGCCGGCGTGCTTGCCGCGGGCGATGGCCTTGACGTTGGCGAGGTCGAAGCGCATGAGGAGCAGCCCGATCAGCTGGCGGGGCTGCCCGTCCGTGGTGGAGAGCAGGCTGTGCGACGTGCGGTAGACGTTGCGGGCGACGGCCCTATCCACCGCGGCGAGCCCCTCGCCGCGCGCCTGGGCCTCCTCCAGCTCCCGCATGTAGGGCGTCTGGGAGAGGCTCGAGGTGAAGGCCCGGAAATCGCTGGCGTCGAGCGCCGCCTGGTAGAAGCCGGGGCCCAAGAGCTTGGCCTTCATCCCGCGCACGCGCGCGTTGATGTACCCGTAATCGCTAGACATGGGGGCCTCAACCCGCCTTGGCGCCGAAGAGCGCCGCCGAGACCTCCGAGGCCAGCTCGCCGCGCAGCGACTCGAGCCGACCGTAGAGGGTGTTCTCGATGACGCTGTGGTTGACGGTACGGAGGCGCACGCCGCCACTGACGTCGTCCGCCGTCTCGACGGCTAGGCCCAGCCCGGCGTCGGCGACGGCCTTCTCCGCGAGCGGCTTGTCGGCCGGGGCGACCACGAGGGCCTCGAGAGGCTGGCCGCCGGCGCCGGCGACCGCCTCGGTCAGGAGCTTGGCGAACACCGGGGCGTACCCGGCAGGGTCTGCGAGCAGCTGATCGACCTGGGCGCGGACGGCGGCGAACACGCTCTGCACGCCGTCGTGCTGCGCGTTCAGCCGCAGCGACGACGCCTCGAGCTGCGCCGCGGACCGTGCGCGGACGAGGAGGGCCTCGCTCTGCGCCTTGACCGCACGGGCCCGGTTGGCCTCGAGCGCCTTGGCCTCGGAGCCGGCGCCGACAGCGATCTCCGAGGCGCGCTGACGCGCCTCGGAGAGGATGGCCTCGATCTCGGTGCTCGCCTCTTTCTCGAGCAGAGCCGAAAGATCAGCCACGCTTACCCGCCGATCTGGTTGTTCAGGAAGAACGCGATGACGAAGCCGAAGATGATGAGCGTCTCGGGGATGACGAGGTAGATCAGGATCTGACCGAAGGCCTCGGGCCGTTCGGCGAGCAGGCCGGCGCCGGCGCTGCCGATGGCGGCCTGGGCGATGGCCACGGCGATGGCCGCGAGGCCGATGGCGAGGCCGGCGCCGAGGGCGATGAGACCAGCACCGATGCCGGGCCCGCCGGCGGACTGGGCGAAGGCGACGGCACCGACGAGGGCGAAGACGGAGACGGCCGAGAGAACGCGGACTACCTTATTCATCACTTTCCTCCTAGGAGCTTGAACGGTCTGTATGGTCGGCCGCTAGCGTCGTAGTAGCCGAACTTGGTGAAGAACTCGACATACTGCAGTCGCAGGGGCTGCAGCGTATGCCCGATGATCGTGAGGGTTATCGCGGTGAGGTGGACGGCCGCTCCCAGGACGATGCCCAGGATGGGACCGATGACGGGCAGGGTGCCCGCGACCGCGAAACCCAGGCTCGTGACCAGGTTGGCCACGAGGGCGGCCGAGAGGCCGACGGCGAAGAGTCGGAGGTAGCTCAGGATGTTACCGGAGTTCGAGATGAGCTCGACGAGCATCAGCGGCATCTTGGCGAGCACGGCGCAGGCGAGGAACACGAGCATGAGGACGAGCACGCCGCCCAGGAGGGCGGGCGAGAGCGCGCCGTTCAGGTACGCCCAAGCGAACACGACGATGCCGGCCAGGCCCGACGCCATGCCGGCGCCCTCGTAGACGTGCTTCATGTCGCCGTGCCTGGCGCCGTAGATGACGCGGATGATCCAGCCGCCGATCACCTGAAGCACGCCGAAGCCGATGCTGAGGAGCAAGAGCGGGGTGAACACCTCGACGCGGAAGATCGGCACGTCGATCAGGCCGTAGCCGGGCTCGTGGTGCAACGTCGTGTAGAAGATCGGCCGGCCGGCCGGGAAGCGCTC
Organism: uncultured bacterium; assembly: GCA_964398765.1. GTDB lineage: Bacteria > Deinococcota > Deinococci > Deinococcales > Trueperaceae > JAAYYF01. The sequence continues at coordinate 4,023 of CAYNNL010000018.1, forward strand.
GAGGAAGTTGCCGAACACCTCGCCGAACAGGAAGCCCCACACGATGGACCAGGCGGCGCACCAGTAGATCACGGTGCTGATGGGCTTGAGCGCCCCCGCCGGCACGACGATGTTGAGGGGGCCGAGGTCGAGCTTCTTGCCGGCCTCGCCGCGCCGGCGCAACCAGTAGGCGATGAGCGCGAACAGCGCGCCGAACCCCATGTCGCCGACGACGAGACCGAAGAACAGCGGGAAGAAGACGGCCAGCGTCCACGACGGGTCGAAGCTGCCGTACTTCGGCGGCGCGAACAGCGCCAACAGGCCCGTGAAGGGCCGCACCCAGGCGGGGTTCTCGAACTTGACCGGCACGCCCTCGTCGTGGTGAGCGTCGGCCTCGCGCGTGCTCATGACCACGTCGGGACCGAACTGCTTCGTGAGGGACGCGACCACGTTGTCGCGGTCCGCGCTGGGCACCCAGCCCCTCAGGGCGAAGCCGTAGCGGCCCTCGGCGAGGTCCTGCAGGCGGTCGTAACGCTCGCGCTGGTTGCGCGCGGCGCGGTCCAGGGACGCGAGGCGCGCCCCCTGCTGGCCCGCCAGCTTCTTGAGGTCGGCGGCGATGGCCTCGAGCCGCTGCGGTAGCACCCGCGCGCGCTCCTCCATGACGTGAGCCGCCTTCGCCACGCCCAACCCCGCGTAACCGTCTGGCAAGACGAGCTCGGAGAGTCCCTCCTTGGTAAGGGCGCTCCTGAGGTCGGCCAGGCGCGTGGCGAGGGTGACGGCCACCACCAGGTGCCCGCCCCTGTGATGGCGGCTGGCGAACTCCACGGCGCCGCCGAGCTGCTCCTCGAGCTTGGGGGCGACAGCGTCGAGGCCGCCGTCATCGATGAGGAACGCGACGGAGCGGAGGTAGCGCGAGTCGTCGAGGGGGCCCTGCAGCGGCGCGAGTTCTCGCAGAAGCGGCTGGAAGGCTCGGATGAGCTCCAACTCGTCCGTGAGCTCGCCGCGCTCGGCCACGAGCCGCTCCACCTGTTCGGCCACCTGCTTGAGGTCGCGTTCGATGGCGACCGGGTCGGCGCCGACCTCGACGCGTTGCTGCTGCTCGACGTCGATCTTGAGCTCCGACAGCAGCGCCGTCGACTTGGCGACGAGCCGGTCCCAGCTCTCCTTGGCCTCCAGGTCGGAGCCGGCGAGCTTCAGTCGGCGGATGGACTCCTGAGTGGCGCCCGGGTCGAGCGTGTCGACCTGCACCACGCCCAGGTTCTGGAGGCTGGTCAGCACTTCCTTGGCGCGGCTGCGCCTGCCGACCACCACCACCTGGTCCATCGTGGCGATCACGGCAGGACCTTCTCCATGACCAGCTGTACGGCCCTGGCCGCGTTGTTGCGCGCCTTCTCCCGCAGCAGCTCGGCGCCGTCACGAGCGCCCTTGACGATCTCCTCGCGCGCGGCGTCGGCCTCCTTGGCGGCGGCCTCGAGGTCGCGCTTGGCTGCGGCCTCCGCCTTCGCCTTCGCCTCCTCGAGCAGCTTCGCGGCGTCCTCCGCGGCCTGATCGAGCTGGGCCTTGGCCTTGGCCTTCGCCTCCTCGACCTTGCGCACCAGGTTCTTCTCCTGGGTCACCAGGTCTTGGAGCAACCTTTCACCTTGAGCTTCCAAGCGGCCCTCCTTCCGTCACACACGCCAGCACCGGCACCAAAAGGCGGGTCCTGATGTCGTCGGGATCGTCCGTTGCTAGTTCGTGCACAAAAAAACGCAGTCGAACGGCAATTGACGCCCCTGACGCGTTTCTGCCCAAACATACCAAGGCATCTTAGGGGTGTCAATCAAGGACATTCGTCCCGGGAGCGCCCGACAGGCGCTTCGTACCCACTCATACTGTAGTGCGTCACCCCCGCCGTCTGCGCCGTTTCGCGAACGACCCCTGAACCCGCAGCCGCCGCTCCGCGTCCCGCGCCGTGAGCACGCCCTGGATCTCCTGCAGCTCCTCGTACAGACCCGCGAGCGCCGCCGCGTCCGCCCCGGCCGCGGCCAGGTCGCGCGTGAGCTCCGCTCGGCGGGCGAGCAGCCGCGTCCTCCCCTCCTCCTTCTGCTCCTCCAGGTCGAGCTCGCGGAGGCGCGACACCGCCTTGAGGAGTTGGTCCTCGACGTCGATGCGGCCGTCGTCCTCAGCGTCGGCTCTCAGCAGCCGCTCTAGCACCAGCGCGCCCTCGTCGAGCTCCTGGTACTCCGCCAGCACCGCACTCGCGTCGTAGTGGTGGCTACGGCAGCGCCTCTCGAACTCCGCCAACGCCGAGCCGGCCTCCTTGCCGGGGAGCCCGCCGAGGACGCGCTCGAGGCGCTCGGCAAGGGCGCGCGGTTCCATCAGCAGCAGAGCCACGACCTCGAGCTCGAGCCGCCTTGCCTGCCCCAGCTCCAGCCGTCGGCTCCTCATGCCTCGCATCTCGGTCGCCGACGGCGCGCGCCGCGCGTGGCTCGTCAGCCAGTCGTCGAGCCGCGCCCCGTCTATCCCCAGGTGCTCGATGACCAACCGCCGCATCTCCGCGGCGACCGGGTCGAACACGGCGCGCGGCCTGAGCACTCCCTGCAACTCCTCCAACACGGCGCGCTGCCCGGCCACCTCGCTCACGTCGTGACGCTCCGCCACGCGCTCGAAGCGGAACTCGACCTCGCTGACGCCCCGCTCGAGCGCGACCCGGAACTCGTCTAGGTGGCCGTTCAGGACGGTCTCTGCCGGGTCCTTGCCGAAGGGCACCTTGACGGCGGTCACCACGAACGAGCGCCCGACCGCCTGATCGAGGCCGGCGAGCACGGCGCGCTGGCCGGCCTCGTCGGCGTCGAACGCGAGCTTCACCGCGTGAGCGTCCAGGCGCGTGAGCGCGTCCCCCTGCTCGGCCGTGAGCGTGGCGCCCAGGGCGGCCACAGCGTTGCGAAGACCCACCTGGTGCAGAGCTATCACGTCCATGTAGCCCTCGACGACGATCACCTCGCCCGTCCGCCTGATGTCGGCGCGAGCCTTGTCGAGGGCGTACAGCAGCTCCCCCTTGCGGAACAGCTCCGATTCAGGACTGTTCATGTACTTCGGCTGTGAGTCGTCCATCACGCGCCCGGCGAAGCCGACCAACCTCGATAGCCCATCGCGGATGGGGAAAATGATCCGGTCCCTGAACCGATCGAAGCGCCGACCCCTCTCGTTGTCGATCACGAGGCCCAGGTCGACGAGGTCGCCCTCGCGCACCCCCTTGCTCAGGGCGTGCCGCATGAGTCCGTCCCAACCCGCAGGGGCGTAACCGAGCTCGAAGGCCGCCACCGACTCGGGCGACAACCCCCGGCCCAGCAGGTAGTCGAGCTGACCGCCGGCCAGGTTGGCGCGGAAGTACTCGAGGGCGAGCTGGTTGACGTCGTAGAGGTCGCGCCGATGGTGTCCCTCGGGCTGACCTAGCGTCACCTCCACGCCCGCGCGCGCGCCAAGGAGCCGCAGGGCGTCGGGGAACGACAGCGACTGCGTCTGCATGACGAAGTCGAACACGTCGCCCTTGGCGTGGCACCCGAAGCAGTAGTAGAACCCGCGGTCCACGTGCACGTGGAAGCTCGGAGTCTTCTCGGAATGGAACGGGCACAGGCCCTTCAGTTGACCGCGCCCTGCGGGCTTGAGCGCGACCACCTCGCCGACGACATCGGCGATGCTCAGGCGGTCCTTGATCTGTCCCTTGGCGTCTGCGGCCATCTACCCGACTCCCTGGAGCCCTCCTCGCACGTTACTCCGCCGCCCGCTCAGCCTCGGTCGTGCGCGCCGGCCTCCGCCGGGAACAGCGGCAGGTGGCCGAGGGCCACCACCCCCTCGCGCTCGTCGCCCTCCGTGAAGACCACCATTGTCGCCACCACGGTCGCTCCGACCTCGCCGAGGATCTCGACCAGGCCGCCGAGCGTGCCCCCCGTCGACACCACGTCGTCCACGATCGCCACGCGCTTGCCCCGGAGCTTCTCGACGTCGGCGCCGTCGATGACGAGGACCTGCGGCTTGCCGGTCGTGATGGACACCACCGACTTCTTGATGGCGCCCACCATGTAGGGCTTCTCGGTCTTCCTCGCCACCACGTACGGTAGGCCGCTCCTGACGCTCATGGCGTGAGCGAGCGGCACGGCCTTCACCTCCGGCGTGACCAACGTCTGCACGCCGTGTGGGAGGCGCTTGACGAGCTCCTCGGCGGCCGCCTCGGTGAGCGCCGTGTCACCCAGTAGGTTGAGGAGCGCGACGGACGCGGCCCCGACGTTGACGACCTTCAGTTCGCGCTCCTGGTCCCCGACGCGAACCCGGTGAGTCTGCATGGTGTGACCCTCCTGCTCAAGGCGCTGGCGCCGGGCGGACCTGGGGCCCACCTTGGACGCTCGACTCATGGCCGAGCCACCTTACCGCAGCCCCGCCGCCTGCCGGCGGCCCCGGCCGGGCCGGGGCCGCCGGGGGCCCCGTGGTACGCTCGGGGACGTGGATGAGGTACGGCTCAGGCCCGCGTCGCTGGCCGCCTACGTCGGCCAGACGCGCCTGAAGCGCAAGCTGGAAGTGTACCTGGAGGCGGCGCGCGACCGGGCGGAGGCGCTCGATCACGTGCTCCTGTACGGGCCGCCGGGGCTGGGTAAGACGACCCTCGCGCACATCATCGCCGCCGAGCTCGGCGTGGGCATCCGGGTCACCTCCGGCCCGGCCATCGAGAAGCCCGGCGACCTCGCCGCGATCCTCACGAACTCGCTCGAGCCGGGCGACGTCCTCTTCATCGACGAGATCCATAGGCTCGGCCGCGTGGCCGAGGAGCACCTCTACCCCGCCATGGAGGAGTTCAAGATCGACATCGTCCTGGGTCAGGGCCCCGCCGCCCGCTCGATCCGGCTGGAGCTTCCTCGTTTCACGCTGGTCGGCGCGACCACGCGTCCGGGCCTGATCACCGGACCCCTGCGCAGCCGCTTCGGGATCATCGAGCACCTCGACTTCTACTCGGACGCGGAACTCGCCACCTCGGTCAGGCGCGACGCCTCCGAGCTCGGTTACCACCTCTCCGACGAGGCGGCCGTCGAGATCGGCCGCCGCTCGCGCGGCACGATGCGCATCGCCAAGCGGCTGCTCAGGCGCGTGCGTGACTACGCGCAGGTGGCGGGCGACGAGGACATCGACCTCGCGCGGGCACGGCACGCGCTCGACGCTCTCGACATCGACGACGCCGGCCTCGACCGGCGCGACCGCGCCATCTTGGGGGCGCTCGTGGAGCGCTTCGCCGGCGGGCCTGTCGGGCTCGACACGCTTGCCACGGCCGTGTCGGAGGACAGGGCCACCCTGGAGGAGGTGTACGAGCCGTTCCTGATCCAGCGGGGCCTCATCATGCGCACCCAGCGGGGCCGGGTCGCGACCGCCGCCACCTACCGTCACCTGGGCCTGCCCGTCCCCGGCGCGAGCCAGGAGCAGGCGCCACTCTTCGGTGCCGGCGCCGAGCGGATCGGTTGAGGGGCCAGTGATCTCCGGCACCCTCAAGACCTTCCCGCTGGCAGACGTCTTCCAGCTGGCCGCGTTGAGCCAGAAGTCGGGCATCCTGACGGTGGAGCGCAGCGGCGACCGCGGCAGGGTCTACTTCTCGCAGGGCCGCGTCGCGTACGCCCACCTGTCGTCCACGGCCCACCTGGGCGAGGTGCTCGTGCGGCTGGACCTCCTCACCACGCTGGAGGTGCAGGAGATCCTCGCCAGCCAGGCGCGCGAGAGCCCCGGCACGCAGCTCGGCCGCATGGCCGTCGACCGGGGTCTGTTGACCGAGGAGGACCTCGCGCGGGCCATCGAGGCGCAGGCCTTCGACGTCGTGAGCGAGCTACTGAGCTGGACCGACGGCGCGTTCGAGTTCACCGACGTCGACCCGGGCGCGTCGCAGGTGCCCTCGGGACCCGGCATCGACGCCGGGATGCTCATGATGCGCGTCGCTGAGGGGATCGAGGACCTGCGTGGCGCCGCGCCGCCCGACGCCGTGTTCAAGCGCTCCGGCGACCCCACTCTGGTCACCATGCCCGAAGGGGGCTGGGAGGTCCTGGGGCTGGTGGACGGTCGGCGCTCGGCGCGGACCTTGGCGGCCGAATCCGACATGCCCGAGCGGCGCCTGCTGGCCATCCTCGGCGGGCTGGAGCGGCTCGGCGTGGTGGAGCGCTCCCCCTACCCGGCGGACGAGCCGCTGGTGCTCATCGTGTCGGCGAGCAGGGCGCTCACGCGCCTGATCAAGCTCGCGCTGCGGCGCGGCGGCATCCGCGCCGCGCAGGTCGGGAGCACCGGCGACGTCTTCGCCGGCATCAACGAGCATCACCCACGCGCCCTGGTGATGGACGACGCCGGTGACGCGTGGGAGTTCATCCGCGAGCTGCGCAAGAGCGGCGCCCAGGGGCACCTGCCGGTGCTCGTCCTGGTCGACAAGGCGCCCCGGGGCGGGCTGTTCAGACCGTTGCCCAAGGCCGAGTGGCTGGTCAAGCCGTTCGACGAGCTCGAGCTCCAGCGGCAGGTCGCCAACCTCGTGGGTGCGCCGGGCGCGCACTGAACGACGGCGCGCTGCCGCGGCAAGCACATGCCCGCCGACCCCGCCGTGACGCGCGCCCGGGGTGTGGCTCCGGCCGCTGTTATCCTTCCCACGAAACGTAGCGTTACCGCTCTGCCCCCGGGCCCTCAGGGTTCGCGCGGTGCCGTGCCCCGCTCGGAGCGGTGGCGCTCGTTCCGTGGGGCCGGCCGCAACCCGGCGGCCATCCCCGCGGAGAAGGAGAAGAGGTGACCTTCGTGAGGAGAACACTGAGCCTGATCGCCGTCCTGCTGGTTGCCGGTGCGGTCGCGAGCGCCCAGACCGTCGTGACCGTAGCCGCGGGCGCAGTCGGCCAGGAGCTCGAGCTGACGCGCGCGGCCGCCGCGCGGTACATGAGCCTCCACCCCGACGTGACCGTCAACGTCCTCGAGACGCCGGACCTGACGGACAACCGGCTCGCGCTCTACCTCCAGATGTTCGAGGCCAAGTCCTCGGACGTGGACGTGTTCCAGATCGACGTGATCTGGCCCGGCGACCTGGCCGAGCACTTCGTGGACCTCTACGACTACGGCGCTCGCGAGGTGGCCGGCGAGCACTTCCCGGCCATCATCGAGAACAACACCGTCGACGGGCACCTCATCGGCATCCCGTGGTTCACAGACGCCGGCCTCCTGTACTACCGCACGGACCTGTTGGCCAAGTACGGCTTCAGCGGGCCGCCGACCACCTGGGACGAGCTGACCGACATGGCGAAGACCATCCAGGACGGGGAGCGCGCCGGCGGCAACCCGGACTTCTGGGGTTTCGTCTGGCAGGGCAACAGCTACGAGGGCCTCACCTGTGACGCGCTCGAGTGGGTCGCCTCCTATGGCGGCGGCTCCATCGTGAGTCCCGACGGCACCATCACGATCAACAACGACAAGGCAATCGCCGCCATCACGGAGGCGGCCAGCTGGGTCGGGACCATCTCGCCGAACGGCGTTACCAGCTTCGGCGAGGAGGAGGCCAGGAACATGTGGCAGGCCGGCAACGCGGCCTTCATGCGCAACTGGCCCTACGCCTACAGCCTCGGCAACGCGGCCGACAGCGTGATCGCCGGCAAGTTCGACGTCAGCCCGCTCCCGGCGGGGCCGGGCGGCACGCCCGCAGCCACCCTCGGCGGCTGGCAGCTCGCCGTGTCCAAGTACAGCAAGAACCCGGCCGCGGCGGCCGACGTCGCGCTGTTCCTCGCCTCTTACGACGAGCAAAAGATCCGGGCGGTCGAGGGCTCTCTCAACCCGACGATCATGAGCCTCTACCAGGACCCCGACGTCCTGGCAGCCGTGCCGTTCTTCGGATCGCTCTACGACGTGTTCACCAACGCGGTCGCGCGCCCGTCGACCGCCACGGCCCCGAACTACGCCGCCGTCTCGCGGGCCTTCTTCACCGCCGTGCACAGCGTGCTGACGGGCCAGGCGACCGCAGCCGACGCCGTGGCCGAGGTCGAGGCGGACGTCGAGGACATCACGGGCTTCCCCACCGGCCAGCCGTGAGCGACCGTCCCCGGCGAGGGCGGCCGCGCGCGCCGAGTCGCTGGAGCGCGGATGCAGGGCGCGCCTGACGCGCCGGCCAAGGACGCCGCCGCCCCTCCCCTTCCCGGGAGGGGCGGCGGGTCGGGCAGGAAGGTTCGGGCATCGCGGCTGATGCGCCTCGAGCGGCGCACCGCCTACCTGCTCCTGATCCCCACCTTCCTCGTGCTCGCGGTCATCGCGGCGTACCCGTTCGGACAGGTCGTCTACTCCAGCCTAACCGACGCCAAGTTCGCCAGCTCGCAGCCCACCAGCTTCGTGGGACTAGACAACTACAAGACCCTCTTCGCCATGACCATCAGACGCCTGCCGCCCAAGCTCGACGAAGGCGGCGCGCCCGTCACGGTCGACGGGGTCGTCCAGTACGAGTCGGCCGTGTCGATCTTGCCCCGCTCACCCAAGCGCTACCGGCAGGTCTTCCAGTTCGGCCTGCTCGGGCAGCGCTACGTCCTCGGGGCGGTGAGCGCCGACTTCGTGAGGGCCGTGTGGGACACGCTCGTCTTCACGGTCGTGGCCGTGGCGCTCGAGACGGTGCTCGGCATGTTGATCGCTCTCACGCTCACCAGTGAGTTCCGTGGACGCGGCGCCATGCGAGCCGCCATGTTGGTCCCGTGGGCGGTGATCACGGTCGTGTCCGCGCGGATCTGGGAGTGGATGCTCCAGCCGACCCGGGCCGGGCTCTTCAACGCCCTGGGCTCGTACTTGGGTCTCAGCGAGGGTCGCACCGACTTCTTCGGCAACCCGACCCTCCAGCTGCCCAGCATGATCATGATGGACGTCTGGAAGACGACCCCGTTCATGGCGCTGCTGCTCCTGGCGGGCCTGGCGACCATCCCTGCGGAGTACGCGGAGGCCGCGAAGGTCGACGGCGCAGGGCCTTTGAGGCGCTTCTTCAGCATCACGTTGCCCCTCCTGATGCCGACCCTCGCGGTGGCGCTGATCTTCCGGACGCTCGACTCCTTGCGCGTCTTCGACATCTTCCAGGTCGTGCTGGGCAACCAGCGCTACTCGATGGCGAGCTTCGCGCAGGACATGCTGATCAGCAGGCGCGACATGGGGCTGTCGTCCGCCGCCTCCGTCACGATCTTCGCGATCATCTTCGTGTTCGCCCTGCTGTACGTGCGCTCGATGAAGGTCGACACGTGAGCGCCCGTTCGCCCGCTCCTCGGCGGCGGCGCAGAGCCACCTTGCGGGTCACCGGCCGGGTGCTCTTCTGGCTCCTCATCGCCGTCCTGCTCGTCTACCTGCTCTTCCCTTTCTACTGGGCACTGGTCTCCGCCCTCAAGACGCAGACGGAGCTGATCAAGACGCCCGCCACGCTGTGGCCCGAGAACCCGGTGCTCGCGAACTTCCGGGCCGTGCTCGGTAACGACCGCTTCGTGCGCGCCCTCGGCGTGTCGACGCTGGTGGCGACGTGCGTCACGCTCCTCTCACTGCTCGTGGGCTCCGTGGCCGGCTACGCTCTCGGCAAGATGCGCTTCGCCGGCCGCGGCGCCTCCCTCTACGTGATCCTGGCCATGACCATGTTCCCGCAGATCGCCGTGCTCGCCGGGCTGTACGCGGTGATCCGCCTGCTGGGCCTGCCGGCGGTCCCGAGCATGATCCTCTCCTACATGCTGTTCACCCTGCCGTTCACCGTCTGGGTGCTCACGTCGTTCTTCAGGGGGCTACCCGACTCGCTCCTACAGGCCGCGCAGGTTGACGGGGCCACGCTCCTGCAGGCCTTCCGGTACGTGCTCCTGCCCCTCACGGCCCCCGCCCTGGTCACCACGGGCCTGCTGGCGTTCATCCAGGCATGGAACGAGTACCTGTTCGCCCTCACCTTCACCGTGATCGACCCGCCTGCGCGCACCGTCCCCGTCGCGATCGCGCTGTTCACGGGAGAGATTGCCCGCCAGGAGCCGTTCGGCGAGATCATGGCCGCGGCCGTGATTGTCACGATCCCGCTCGTGCTGCTCGTCCTTATCTTCCAGCAGCGCATCGTGGCCGGGCTGACGGCCGGGGCCGTCAAGGGTTGAGGTCGGCTAGTGGCGGAGCCCGAGGTCGCGGAGGCGCGCCGCGATGGCGTCCAGCGCCTCAGGGTTCGCCACGGCCTCGCGACCGGTCACCGGCTCGCCGTTCACGAGCCGCGTGACCGCGAGTTCCATCGTCTTGCCGGAGCGCGTGCGCGGTAGCTCCGGCACGTCGACCACCACCTTCGGCACGTGCCGCGGCGACGTCGCGGCGCGCACGACCGCCTTCACCCTCGCCACGAGGTCCGCGTCGAGCACTGCACCCTGACGCAGGGTGACGAGCAGCCAGACCTCCTGATCGCCCTGGACGCGGCGCGCGACGGCCACCGCCTCCGCCACCTCCGGAACCTCCTCGAGAGGGCGGTAGATCTCCGCCGTGCCGATGCGCACGCCACCGGGGTTGAGGGTCGCGTCGGACCTGCCGTACACGATCAGGCCGCCGTGGGAGGTCCGCTCCACGAGGTCGCCGTGACGCCACATGCCAGGGTAGACGCCGAAGTAGGCGGCCTCGTAACGCCGGTGATCGACGTCCCCCACGAACCTGAGCGGCATGGACGGGAGCGGCGCGGCGCATACCAGCTCGCCGGGGCGCCCCGTCACCTCGCTGCCGTCGTCGGCGAGGACCCTCAGGTCGACGCCCAGCCCGGGCGCCTGGATCTCGCCGGCGTGCACTGGCAGGGTGGGGACGCCGAGCATGAAGCAGCTCACGATGTCCGTGCCGCCCGAGATGGAGGCGAGGTGCACGTCGGCCTTCACCTCCTCGTACACGTAGCCGAAGCCGCTCGGCGACAGGGGCGAACCCGTCGAGGCCACGGTCCTCAGCTCGGCCAGCCGGCACTCCGCGGCAGGGCTGACGCCCTGGCGTTGCAGCTCCTGGATGAAGCGGGCGCTGGTGCCGAAGAACGTCACCCCGAGGCGGTCGGCCATGCGCCAGGTGGTCAGCGGGTCGGGGTGCGCGGGCGAGCCGTCGTACAGGACCACCGTGGCACCCGACGCCAGGGCCGAGACCAGCCAGTTCCACATCATCCAGCCGGTGGTCGTGTAGTAGTAGACGACGTCGCCGGGCCGCACTCCGGAGTGGAGCGCGTGCTCCTTGCGGTGCGTGAGCAAGGCACCCCCGGCGCGGTGCACCATCGCCTTCGGCGCCCCGGTCGTGCCCGAGCTGTACAGGACGTAGAGCGGGTGGTCGAACGGCAGCTCCGCGAACCCCAGGGGTGCGCCCGCGTGCGGCGACAACCAGGCCTCCCACGTCACGGCCCCCGCCACACGCGGCGCCTCGTGCGGGTACACGACCTCCACCAGCAGGACGGCCTCGCCGAGCCGGTCGCGCAGCGCCGCCACCGTGGTGGTGGTGTCGTGGAGTCGTCCGGCGTAGCGGTAGGCCCCGCTCACGAGGAGGACCTTGGGCGCCACCTGGCCGAAGCGTGCACCCGCGGCGTCGGCCCCGAAGTCGGGCGAGCAGGAGGTGAAGACGGCACCGAGCGAGGCGGCGGCGAGGAGCAGCACCACCGCCTCGGGCAGGTTGGCGACGAAGGCGGCCACGGCGTCGCCCTCCCCCACGCCGGCGGCTGCCAGGGCGGCGCGGGCGGCTCCCACGAGGCGCCTCAGCTCTTCCCAAGTCAGGTGGCGTTCAGCTCCCGATTCCGTCACGCTCACGATGGCGGTGCCGACAGGGGTCACGCCCGCCGGCTCGAGCAGGGCGCGCGCGTAGTTGAGGGTGCTGCCCTCGAACCAGCGCGTGCGCGGCATGGCGTCTGCCGACAGCACGGCGTCCTCGCGCAGGTGGAACGGCAGGGCCAACTCGGTCGCCAAGAGGCCCCAGAACCGCTCGGGGTGGGCGACGCTCCACGCATGCAGCGCGAAGTAGTCGGGCAGGGGACCGCCGGCGGCGTCCTCGGCTATCCGCCTGAAGGCGTCCACCGCGCTGGTGCGGACGCGCTCCGCCGACGGCGTCCAGAGCCTCTCTCCCGGCGGCAGCTCCATTGGCACCAAAGTCAACTCCTCGCGCGGGCCGGGCGGGCTCCCGTCCAGGCGGGGCCACTTCCCGCCCGCCGGTGAGGTCACGACCGCTGGCTCTCTCGCCGTGAGTGTACCCTTGGGCATGCAACCTCGAGGCGGGCGCGCGTCCATGACCAACGGCCGCCAAGCCTTGACGCGGGCCGACTGGACCCAGCTGCGGCGCGCGGCGGCGTTCCTCAGGCCCCACCGCGGCGCTCTCTTCGGCGGCATCGCGGCCGTGGCGGTGGCCAGCGCCTTGGGGCTGGTCTTCCCGCTTCTCATCCGCGACCTCCTCAACTCCGCGTTCGCGCCCGGAGCGGCACCGGCGCTGGCCCGCGGCGAACTCAACCGCGTGGCGCTCCTGCTGCTCGTGCTCATGCTCGTGCAGGCGGTGTTCAACTACCTGCGCATGTACCTGCTCGGCCGGGTCGGCGAGGCGGTCGTGGCCGACATGCGCAAGAAGGTCTTCGCCCACTTGCTCGACCTCTCCGTCAGGTTCTTCGAGGACAGACGCACCGGCGAGATAACCTCGCGCCTCACGGCAGACATCGCCACCCTCCAGGGCGCCGTCTCGCTGCAGCTGGCGCAGTTCGTCAACCAGGGCGTGACTCTGTTGGGCGGCCTCGCCGTGCTCCTGGTCCTCGAGTGGCGGCTCACGCTCCTGATGCTGGCCGTGATCCCGCCCCTCGTCGTCGCGGCGGCCGCCTTCAGCCGCGGCCTGCGCCGCTACAGCACGCGCTTCCAGGACGACCTCGCCGCCGCCAACGCCACCGCCGACGAGGCGGTGACGTCGATCCGGGTGGTCAAGTCGTTCACTGCGGAGCCGCTGGAGGCGCGGCGGTACGGCGAGGCCATCGACCGCTCCTACGCCAGCGCCCTCAAACGGGTGACGCTGCGCGCCTACTTCGTGCCGGCGGTCATCCTCGGTATGTCGCTAGGCATGGCGCTGGTGCTCTGGTACGGCGGTCGGCTGGCGGTAGCGGGCGATCTCAAGAGCGGCGACCTGGTCGCCTTCTTACTGATAACCGTATTCGTCGCCGGCAGCATCGGCACCTTCACGGACCTGTGGGCGCAGCTGCAGCAGGCCATCGGCGCCTCGCGACGCATCTTCGAGCTGCTCGACGAGACGAGCGACCTCCCGGAGCCGACGGCCCCCGTCAGGCTCGAGGCCGCCAGGGGCGAGGTCCGCTTCGAGGCCGTGTCGTTCGGGTACGGCCGCGGCGCCGACGACGTGCTGCACGGGGTGGACCTGGTGGCGCGCCCCGGCGAGGTCGTGGCGCTGGTGGGCCCGAGCGGTGCCGGCAAGAGCACCCTCGTCAGCCTCGTCTCCCGCTTCTACGACGTCAGCGCCGGGCGGGTGACGCTGGACGGGATCGACGTTCGGCGCCTACCCACCGCGGACCTACGCGGTCTCATCGGTCTCGTGCCGCAGGAGACGCAGCTGTTCTCGGGTTCCGTGTTGGAGAACGTCCGCTACGGTCGGCCCAGCGCGACCGACGCAGAGGTGAGGGACGCCTGCGTGGCCGCCAACGCCGACGGGTTCGTCTCGGCGCTTCCGGAGGGCTACGCCACCCAGGTCGGCGAGCGCGGAGCGCTCCTGTCGGGCGGTCAGCGCCAACGGCTCGCCATCGCCCGCGCCCTCCTCAAGGACCCGCGCATCCTCATCCTCGACGAGGCCACCAGCTCGCTCGACAGCGAGTCCGAATCCCTCGTGCAGGCCGCGCTCGAGGTGTTGATGCGGGGCCGCACCACCTTCGTCATCGCGCACCGCCTCGCCACCGTGCGGCGCGCGGACCGCATCCTCGTGCTGACCGGTGGGCGCATCGTCGAGAGCGGGGCGCACGAGGAGTTGCTGGCCGCCAAGGGCGTGTACGCCGACCTCTACCAGTTGCAGTTCGCGGAGCGAGCGGCGAGCGGCGCCCCGTAGCGCCGGCGGGTCGGCCCACCAGCCCCGCCGCGTAGAATGACGGGTCATGTCGCTCACCGTGAAAGCGCCGTACACGCCGAAGGGCGACCAGCCCGAGGCGATCGCCGGCCTCGTGGACGGGCTCAAGGACGGGCTCCGCTTCCAGACGCTGCTCGGCGCCACGGGCACGGGCAAGACCTACACGATGGCCAAGGTGATCGAGGCGGCCCAGCGCCCGGCGCTGGTGCTCGCGCCCAACAAGGTCCTGACTGCGCAGCTGGCAGCCGAGTTCCGCGACTACTTCCCGGACGCGGCCGTCGAGTTCTTCATCTCCTACTACGACTACTACCAGCCAGAGGCGTACGTGCCCGCTCGAGACCTGTTCATCGAGAAGGACGCCAACATCAACATGGAGCTCGAGCGGTTGAGGCACTCGACCACCCGCTCGCTCCTCACCCGCAGCGACGTCATCGTGGTGGCGTCCGTGAGTGCCATCTACGGCTTGGGCTCGCCCGAGGAGTACGAGAAGCTCCACCTACTCCTGACTGTCGGCCGCGAACTCCCGCGGGACGAGATCCTGGCCACGCTCGTCAGGCAGCAGTACGAACGCAACGACGTGGAGCTGGCGGCGGGCAGGTTCCGCGCGCGCGGCGACGTGGTCGAGGTGTGGGCCGCCTACGAGGAGCGGCCCCTCCGGATCGAGTTGTGGGGCGACGAGGTCGACAGGCTGACGATGATCGACCCGGTGACGGGCGAGGAGGTGGCGGAGCTCGACAGCGCCATGGTCTTCCCCGCCAAGCACTACGTGACGCCCTACGAGAAGCTGGCACCCGCCATCGCCGACATCGAGCACGACCTGGCGGAGCGGCTCGCCTACTTCGAGGCGACGAGCAAGCTGCTCGAGAAGCAGCGTCTGAAGGAGCGCACCCAGTACGACCTGGAGATGCTGCGCACGCTCGGTTACTGCTCCGGCATCGAGAACTACTCGCGCTACCTGGAGAGACGTCCGCCGGGCAGCACCCCGGGCACGCTCCTCGACTACTTCCCCGACGACTTCATCACCTTCCTCGACGAGTCGCACGTGATGTTGCCGCAGGTGCGCGGCATGTTCAACGGCGACAGGGCCCGCAAGCAGACCCTGGTCGATTACGGCTTCAGGCTGCCGGCCGCGCTCGACAACCGCCCCTTGACCGAGGAGGAGTTCCTCGGCAAGGTCGGGCAGGTCGTGTTCGTCAGCGCCACCCCGACGGAGCGCGAGACGGGCATGTCCGACCAGGTCGTGGAGCAGGTGATCCGCCCCACGGGCCTCGTCGACCCGGGCGTCACCGTGAAGCCCAGCAGGGGGCAGATCGACGACCTGCTCTTCGCTGCTCGAGACCGCGCGACGAAGGGGGAACGGGTGCTCGTGACGACGCTCACGAAGCGCATGGCCGAGGACCTGACGGAGTACCTGGCCACGCAGGGCCTGCGGGTGCGCTACATGCACTCGGACATCGACGCCGTGGAGCGCCAGGTCATCATCCGCGACCTGCGGCTCGGACACTTCGACGTCCTGGTCGGCATCAACCTCCTGAGGGAGGGCCTGGACCTCCCCGAGGTCAGCCTGGTGGCCATCCTGGACGCCGACAAGACGGGCTTCCTCAGGAGCGAACGGTCGCTCATCCAGACGATCGGCAGGGCGGCCCGCAACGTGAACGGCGAGGTGTTCCTCTACGCCGACGAGACGTCCGACGCCATGCGCGCCGCCATAGACGAGACGAACAGGCGCCGCGGCAAGCAGCTCGCCTACAACGAGCTTCACGGCATCACCCCGGAGTCCGTGCGCAAGCGCGTGCACGACGTCATCCGCGGCGACGAGCCCTCGGGCCAGGACGAGGCGCCCGCCAAGCTCGACCCCTGGGAACGCGAACTCGTCTTCGACGACGCTCGCCAGGAGCTGGCGCTACTCGAGAACGAGATGTGGCAGGCCTCCGAGGAACTCGACTTCGAGCGCGCGGCTGCGGTGCGCGACCGGATCCACGAGCTGGAGGCGCGCCTCCAGGGACGAGAGATCGCCACCACGACGCTGCCTGGCGCCAGACCCAAGCCCGCCGCGGCGCGGGGCGCGGCCGGCGGCGTCAAGGCGAGGTTCGCGCCCAAGGGCGGGAAGGCGCGAGCTTGACGGAGCCGAGGCGAGCTTGAGGGGGGCCTGGCCCGGCCGGCGGGTCGCCGGTGTGCTGCTCGCCCTGTTCGCGTTCGCGGCGCCGGTCACCGCCGAGGCGCAGCCGTACGCGGCGGCCGAGGGCTGGGCCCGGCCGGTGCGCGTGCCGGGAGCCGAGACGGCGGCGGCGACCGTGGCCGCGGCGTGGCCAACCACGGGCGTCACCAGCGGGCCCACGGTGGTGTGGGCAGACCAGGGTGCCGTCTGGGCGGCGCCGGTCGGGGCCGCGGGCGTGCGCCTGGCCGGCGCGGCCGACGTGCGGAGCCTCAGCGCAGGCAGCGTCGACGGCGAGCTGGTCGTCGCCTGGGCCCGACGAGACCGGAACACCGGCCTCAACCACCACCTGGTCTGGCGGCGGGGGGTGGTGACCGAGCTGTTCACCGACCCCATCGCCGTGGAGTTCGGCGTCGTCACCCTTGGGGGCGCCGGCTACCTGGCGGCCACGCTGCGCCGCGGCGGCGCCGCGGAGCTGACGCTGATCCCGCTTGATGGCGGTGAGGCGCGCGTCTTCCACCGGACGCCGCTGTCGGTCCGCGGGCTCACGCTCGCCCCAGCGGAGGGTGGCGGGCTGTGGGCGGCCTGGCTGGAGGGCAAGTCGGAGCGCACCGAGTTCGGGGTCCAGGCGGAGTGGCACCCGTACGCGGCGACCTTGTCCCCCGAGGACCCGGGCGAGGCGACCACCGTGGCGTTGGGGAGCGCGGAGGTCAGCGACGAGAGGCAGCGGGCGGTGATCGCCGCCGATCCCGGCGGCGCGGCGACGGTGATGTGGACCGACGAGGAGGGCGGGCTCATGCTGAGCGAGCTGCGGCCGGGCGCGGAAGGCGGACCGCCCGTGCTGCTCGGCGTGACCGCGGTGTCCGGGGCCGGCCGGCCCGTCGCTGCGAGCTGGCCCTACTTCTACTGGACGACCGGCACGAGCTTCGTGCGGATCGATGCCACGGCCGCCGCCACGGCCGGCGCCGATCCGGTCACCGCGGGCCCTCGCAACGTCCTCTGGTCGCCCACCACCGTCGAGGGCGCCGCGTTCGCCCCGGTCGCCGCGAACGGAACGCCGGGCGGGGGGGTCATGACCTGGTACGGGCGGGCACAGGGTGGCGGCGTGGAGCTCTACGCTTCCGACGACACGGAGCCGATGCGCCTGACGTTGGCCGACCGGCTCTCCGGCCTGATGGGGTGGAACCCGTGGTTCGCGGCCGAGCAGGCGATAGGTCAGGCGCTCACGTCGCTCCTCGTCGGCGTGCTCGGGGTGCTGGCGGCCGTGCCGTACCTCCTGCTGACCGCGCCGCTGACGGCCAGGGCCCTGCGTGGCGCCCGCCGCGCCGGAGCGCGCAGGGCGGGCCTGGCTCTGGGTGCCCTCCCGGTCCTGGCCGCCGCGACGACGCTCGCCGCGACGGGGGTGCACGGGCCTGGCGCCTCGGGTGCCGCCGCAGGCGGGGTAGCGGTGGCACTCGCGCTCGGGCTCCTCGCGGGCGAGCTCGCCGTGCGGGGCGGCGACCGCGAGGTGCAGGCGACGGTGCTGCTCGCCGCCGCGACGACGGTCTTCGCCAGCGTGGCCACCTGGTCGTTCGTCAGCTACCCGGCCTGGGCTCCCCTCGTCGGTCTCACCTGAGCCCAAGGCGCCACGCGCGGATGAGGCGACAGGGACGTGTGTTAGGCTGGCGCAGCATGACTTTCGAAGTGGGCGACCACGTGGTTTACCCTTCCCAGGGCGCTGGGGTGGTGGCGGAACGCACGTCGCGTGTGGTCCTCGGGGAGGAACAGGAGTACCTCAAGGTCGTCTTCGTGCGGGGTGACATGGAGGTCCTCGTACCGGCCAGCCGGGGCCAGGAGGTCGGGCTCAGGCACACGGTCGGCGAGGACGAGGTACCGCGCCTGCTGGATTCGGTGCGGACCGCCGACCTGGCGCTCCCCGCTCAGTGGCCGCCACGCTTCCGCGCGGAGCAGGAGATACTCTCCGGTGGCAGCGCCTACGACCTCGCCCGACTGGTGGGTGTGCTCGCCAAGCGCGACGCAGAGAAGGGCCTCGCGGCCACCGAGCGGGAGGTGCTCGACAACGCCGTCACGATGTTGGGCAGCGAGCTCGCGGTCGTTTTGAGCGTCGGGCTGGACGAGGCAGACGCGCTGCTCCGCGAGGCCATGGCCCACCACACCGTGTGACGCGCGGTCCCGGGACCGCCCATGCTGTAGGGCCGGCGTCGAGCGAGCGGGCGCGCGTCCGGGCGCTGCTCGAGCGCCACGGCCTGGCGGCCGACAAGGGGTTCGGCCAGAACTTCCTGGTAGACACCTCCGCCCTCCGGGCGATAGTGGCGGCGGCCGAGATAGCCCGTGGTGAACGCGTGCTCGAGGTTGGGCCCGGCCTTGGCGTGCTGACCAGGGCCCTCACCGCCGCGGGCGCCGCCGTGACGAGCGTGGAGCTCGACGACAGGCTCATACCGGTCCTGGAGGAGGAGTTCGCGGCCGAACTGAGCGGCGCAGGCGCCGGAAGCCTCAGGCTGGTCAGGGGCGACGCGCTCCGCTTCGACCTGGCGTCGCTACCCGCCCCGGTCAAGCTGGTCGCCAACCTGCCCTACAACGTGGCCACCCCCATCGTGGCGCGGCTCCTGGAGTCGGGCCGTTTCTCCCGCCTGGTGTTCTTGGTCCAACGCGAGGTCGGGGAGCGCCTGTGCGCGGGGCCGGGATCGAAGGCCTTCGGGGCGTTGTCGCTGCTGGTGGCCCACTTCGGCAGCGCGCGGGTGGTCAGGCTGGTGCCGCCGGGCGCGTTCGTTCCGCCCCCCAAGGTGACCTCGGCCGTCGTCCGCCTGGACGTCGACCCCGCCGCGCGGCCCGACCCGGCGCTGTTCACGCTGATCCACTCCGCGTTCGCCCACCGCCGCAAGACTCTCGTGAAGAACCTGCAGTACGCGGGGCACGAGCGGGGTGTGGCCGAGGCGGCGGTCGCCGTGCTGGGACTGGGTCAGACCGTGCGCGCCGAGCAGCTCGACTTGGGGGCGTTCCGGCGCCTGAGGGTGGAGCTGGCGTCCCACCTCCCTCATGAAGCGCCGAGTATACTGCCCTAAGCGACAACATCTTCCGGCCCCGGCCCACCAAGCCCGGCTGCGCCGGTAGGAGCAGAGAGCGAATGGCGCATTTCTTCGTGGTCGGCGACGCCACCGTCGACCAGATGTACTTCGTGAACGATTTCCCCGAGCACGGCGGCGAGGTCCCGGCCGTCCGCGCCGTCATGGAGCCCGGCGGCTCGGGCGGCACCGTGGCCACGGTCCTGGCCCGCCTCGGCAACCCCACACGCATCGCGACACGCGTGGGAACCGGTCCGTTCTCGGCGCTGGCCCTACGCAACATCGTTGAGGCGGGGGTGGACACCTCCCTCATCCAGAAGGACCCCGACCTGCAGACCAGCTCGATCATGCTCATCATCACGCCCGACGCCCAGCGCACGATGATCAGCGCCGCCGGGGCGAGCCGGCAGTTGGACTCGGCGGAGCTCACGGAGAGCGCGGTCGCGGAGTGCGACGCGCTGGTGATGAGCGCCTACAGCCTCATCGGCGGTCCGCAGAAGGAGTACGCCCTGCAGGCCCTCGCGTACGCCCACAAGCACAGGCTCACCACTTTCGTCGACCTTGGCACCGGCGCCGTCAAGGCCATGCAGCGCCGTCTCGTCTCGACGTTGCGCGACGTCGACTACTGGCTGATGAACGAGCACGAGCTCTACCTGCTGACGGGCAGGTCGTCGATCTCCGAAGCGGTGCACGACCTGCGCAGCGCCGGCGTCGAGCAGCTCGTCGTCAAGGTCGGCGCCATGGGTTCCATCGTCATCAACGCCGAGACGAACGAGCTGGTGGAGGCACACGAGATCGACGTGGTCGTCGACTCCACCGGCGCCGGTGACTACTTCACCGCCGCGTTCGCGCACGCCGTCATGGCCGGGAGCGACATCCACGAGGCGGCCCGCCTCGGTAACGTCGCGGGCGCCCTCAACACCACCAGGGTCGGCGCCCAGAGCCTCGTGCTTGACGAGGCAACGCTCAGACGCCACGCTGCCGTCCTGTCAGATGCGCCGGCCTGACCGCCAGCGTCGCCTCAGGCCCCTCGTCCTGCTAGTGACCCTGGCCGGCCTGGCCACGGTCGGAGCGGCGTGGGCGCAGGCCGGCGCCAACGCGCAGCTGTTCGACACCGCCTGGGAGCTGGTGGCGAACCGCTACTGGCACCTGGAGCGCACGGGCGTCGACTGGGACGCCGTGAGGAGCGAGTACCGCCCGCTCGCGCTGGCGGCGGAGGACGTCGCCGCCGTCTACCCACTTCTCGAGGAGATGTACGAGCTGCTTGGCGACCAGCACTCGGTGTTCGTGCCGCCGGGTCGGGTCGCCGAGGTCCGCGCCGAGTACGGTGACCTGCCGTGCGTGATGGTGTTGGGAGCCGCGGGCGTCGGTCCCGCGCTCCTGCCCCGGTTCGGGCTGGGCCAGGCGACGCGCCCGACGCTGACCGCTGAACGGAGGCTCGCGAACGTGCGTTACGGGTTCGCGGCCGACGGCGTGGGTTACGTGCGTCTCCCCGACCTGGCGTCAGGTGGCGCCGCCGCGGCCGTCCGCACGGCCGTGACGGAGCTGGAGGGTGCCGGCGCGGCGGCACTCGTGCTCGACCTGAGGGGCAACCCCGGCGGCAGGCTCGTGACCATGATGCAGGTCGCCGGCGTGTTCACCTCCGGCTTCCTGTGGCGAACGATCACCAGCTGGGCCCTGCCGCTGCCGTACCCCGCCATCGGGCTGACCCACACCGACCTGCCGCTGGTCGTGCTCATCGACGGCGGGGTCAACAGCGCCGCCGAGGGGCTGGCCGGCGCCCTCCAGCACACCGGCCGGGCCGTGGTGGTGGGCGAGCGGAGCGCCGGCAACGTCGAGGCCCTCCTGCCGTTCTGCTTGCGCGACGGTTCACAAGCGTGGATCGCCTCGGGCGTCCTCGCCCCCATCGGCGGCCCGACGTGGGAGGGGCGTGGTGTGGAGCCAGACGTCGTCACCGCCTCCACCTCTGCCCTCAGGGCGGCGCTCGCCTACCTGGCTAAGCGCGAGGCCGCGGAATGAGCGGCGGGGCAGGCGCGCCCGTGGCGCAGGTCTCGGGACACGTGTGGCGCGTGCGCCTGCCGTGTGACACCCTCCCTCCCTACGATCACGTCAACGCCTACGTCGTCGCCGACGGCGGGGTCGCTATCGTCGTCGACCCGGGGTCAGACCGGCAGGAGGCTCTGGACCTACTCAGGGAGGCGCTGGACGCCGCCAGGGCGCGGCTCGTGAAGGGCATCGCCCTCACCCACACACACCCCGACCACGTGGACGGCATCCCTCTGTTGGCGGCCTTCGAGGGGGAGCGCAACGGCTCCGCCCCGCGCGTGTTGGCGCACGCCGCCGAGGCCGCCAGGCTGCCGGGCGAGGCGAACGTCACCTACCTTGCCGACGGGCGCGTGCTGACGGTCGGCGACGTCACGGTCACGGCCCTGCACACCCCCGGCCACAGCCCGGGACACCTCACGTTCGACGTCAGGGGTAGCGGCGGCGACACGGAGGTGGCGCTCGTCGGTGACCTGGCGGTGGCCGACGGGTCGGTCTGGGTCGGGTTGCCCGAGGGCGACGTCGGCGCCTACCTGGACACCCTCGCCCGCCTGGAGGCGTTGGGCGCGCCGCTCCTCGGCCCGGGGCACGGTGACTTGATCGTCGAGCCGCGCCGGCGGCTCGAGGAACTGGCCGCCCACCGCCTCGAGCGCGAGTCGCAGGTCCTGGCGGCGCTCGGGCCGGACAGTCTGGACGCCACCGAGATCACGCGCCGCGTCTACCCCGGCCACCCCGAGGCGGTGCTTGCGCTCGCCGAGCAATCGGTGCTCGCGCACCTCGTCAAGCTGATGCGCGAGATGAAGGTGGTCCACCTCGGCGAGGACGAGCGCGGCCCGTTCGCGCTGCGGCGCTGAGGCCGGAGGGCGGCGCGGCTAGCGCGGCCAGGCGAGGAGGGCGGCGCGCAGCGCGGCGTTGTCGGCGGCCAACCCCTCCATGCGCTTGGGCGCCTCCGCCAGGCGCCGCAAAGCCGGCGGCGGTTCCGGCGACCGACCCGTGGCGCGCAGCACGACGTCCTCGAACTTGGCGGGGTGCGCCGTGGCGAGGACGAGCGCCGGCGCGCGCCGGTCGGCCGACGAGCGCGCCCTGGAACGCGCCAGGGCGGCGAGACCGACGGCGGTATGCGGGCACACCAGCCGCCCGCTCGCCTCGTAGGTCGACCGCATCACGGCGTAGGTCGTCTCGTCGTCCACGCCCTCTCCCACCACCCGGCGCCGCAGGTCGTCGCCCAGCCAGACGTGGAGGCGCTCGA
>CAYNNL010000019.1:0-26406 GCA_964398765.1 uncultured bacterium
AGGAGACGGGCATCCTCATGCTCGCCGACGCGGTCGAGTCGGCCTCGCGGACCCTCACGGACCCGACGCCCACGAGCATCCGCTCGCTCGTAGACCGCCTCATCCAGCAGCGGCTGCAGGACGGGCAGCTCGACGAGACGCCGCTCACGTTCAACGACCTGGAGGTGATCGCTGCGACGTTCCAACGCATGCTGACGGCGATCCTCCATAGGCGCATCAACTACCCCAGCGCCGAGGAGGTCCGGAGCCTCAAGGGGGCACGGGCGAGCGGGGCCGGCGAGACGGAGGGCGGCAAGGGTGGCAACAGTAGAGGTCTTGGACGAGACCAGGCGGTTCCCTCGAACTGACGACCTCCGGCGCGTGCTGGAGGCCTACCTGCAGGGCGCCGGCCTCGGAGGACGCGAGCTCACGCTGGTCCTCCTGGGCGACGCGGAGATCGCGGCTCACAACCTGGCCGACCGGGGCGTGGCGGGCGCGACGGACGTCCTCTCCTACCCCACGTACGAGCCGGAAGGAGCCTGGTTCCCTGCGGTGCCGCAGCTCGGCGACGTGCTGATCGGCCTGGACACGGCGGAGAGGCAGGCGATCGAGCACGGGCACTCCGCCTTCGCCGAGGTGCTGGTCCTAGGCGCTCACGGCATCACCCACCTGACGGGACTGGATCACGTCGACGAGGCCGCCTGGGCGCCGTTCCTGGCGGCGCAGACGCGCGTGCTCGAGCTGGCGGCCGCTCACGGGGTGGCGCTGTGAGCGCCGCCAAGGTCACGCGCTCGTTCGCCTTCGCGGCGGCCGGCCTGAGGCTCGCCTGGCGCGAGCAGACGAACTTCAGGGTGGAGGTGGCGCTGGCCGCCCTCGCCCTGGCGCTCTGCTGGTGGACCGGAGCGGACGCCGTGCCTGTGCTGGTCATGACCGGGCTCGTGTTGGCGCTGGAGCTGGTGAACAGCGCCGTGGAGGGCCTCGTCGACCTCGTCCACCCGGACCGCCACGCCCTCGCAGCTGCGGTCAAGGACATGGCGGCCGGCGCCGTCCTCGTCGCGGCCGGCGCGGCGCTGGTGGTCGGCCTCGTCGTGATCGGCCCGCCGCTGCTCGCGCGGCTTGCGGGAGGTGGTTGAACCGTGACGGAAGCGCCGACTGCGCGCCTGGGCGTGCCTCCCGACCTGCTCGAGGCGGCCTGGGCAGCCCACGCCAACGCCTACGTGCCCTACTCGTCCTTCCCCGTCGGCGCCGCTCTGCGGACGGTCGCCGGGCGCGTCTACTCCGGTGCGAACGTCGAGAACGCCAGCTACGGCCTCACCCGCTGCGCCGAGCAGTCGGCCGTCCAGGCGATGGTCAGCGCCGGCGAGCGGCAGTTCACCGAGCTGGTGGTCGTCTCCTCCTCCCCTGAACCGGCTTCCCCGTGCGGCGCCTGCCGCCAGATCCTGTTCGAGTTCTCGCCGGACGCGAGCGTCTACCTGGTGAACCGCTCGGGCGGGGTCATCAGGACCACCGTCGCGGCGTTGCTGCCCAGCGGGTTCAGGCTCTGACGACCGCCGCCCAGGACCGGTGCCGTTGGGCATTCTCACGCGGCCGTGGGTATACTCCGCCGTGATGTCTCGACGCCTCATCGCCACGTTCACCGCGCTGGCAGCGGCATTCATGCTGCTCCAAGCTCCCGTAGCGGCCCAGGGCACCGGGGCGGTGACTCGCCTGGTGATCCTGCCGTTCGACACCGACGCGGCGGTGTCGCCGTACCAGCTCGGGCTGCCCACCGCGCTGCAGCACGCGCTCAACCAGCTTCCCGGCGTGTACGTCCCCCCTATCGGTGACGCCGCGCTAGTCGCTAACAAGGCGGCCACCGCACAGGCCGACGCCCAGGTCACGGTCGGCCGCCTGTTCGACGCCAACGCCGTGATCACCGGGCGGGTGGGCACGGGCGGCGGCGGGGTGACCGCCACCATCAACGTCGCCATCGGCGGCGCCGTCAAGCCGCTCACCGTGCAGGGCGCCACCCCGGCGGAGCTCGCGGCCGCGGCCGCCGAGGCGGTCGCGCGGACGGTGCTCCCCGACACAAGCGCGGAGGCGTTGGCGCGGGTCGTGGCCGCGGCGGGCGCCACGCCTTCCGTGGCCAGCCTCGGCCCCACCGGCCTCGCGGCCTCCGGGTTGCCGGGCGCCAGGCCCGCCGACCTGCAGACCGCCGCCGACCTCGACCCCGCGTCCGGCTGGGTGCGCGTCGAGTACGCCCGGGTACTGGCGCTCGCGGGCGACCTGGCGGGTGCCGCCGGCGCCGCGCAGGAGGCCGTCTCGCTGGCCCCCACCGACGTCGAGGTGCAGGCCACGGCCGGCGTGGTCTTCGACGCGGCCGGCCAGGCCGACCAGGCCGCGGCGGCGTTCGACGCCGCGCTGGCCCTCAACCCGACCCACGCCGTCGCTCTGGCCGGCAGGGCCGCCGTGGCCTCCGACGCCGCCTCCCCCGGCAGCGACCCGACCGCCGACCTCCAGGCCGCCATCGCCGCCTACCCGCGCTTCGTCGACGCCTACGTCCGCCTCAGCGACCGCCAACCCGACTCGCAGCGCACGCTGCAGACGCTCAGGCGCGCGGAGAGCTACGCCCCCGAATCGGTGCTGCTCAGGCGCTCCGTCATGCAGCTCCTGATCGACGGCGGCGCGGCGGGCGACGCCCTCGCCTACCTGCAACAGGCCGTGGCGGAGCCGCTCGCGCGGTCCGCGGGCCTCTACTCGCTCGCGCGGCTTCTGCCGTCCGCCTACGCCACCCAGGCGCTGGCGCTCGTGGCCGATGGCAGGGCCATCTACCCGGACAGCACGGACCTCGTGGTCGCCCAGGCCGACCTGCTCCTGCAGAGCGGCGAGGCCGAGGAGGCCGAGGCGCTCTTGGGGCCCCTCTACACGCAACACCAGGGCGACGCCGGGATAGGCAACCTCCTCGCAGTGGCCCAGGCGCGCCGGGGTGACCTGGAGGCGGCTCGACGCACGTTCGAGGCGCTCCGCGGCACGGGCGCCGACGTGGACAGGAGCCTCGCCGAGCTCTACCTCGCGGCCGGCCGCGCCGGCGGGGCGCTGGCGCTCATCGAACCCATGGTGGAAGCGCAACCCGACGACGCCGAGCTGCAGGCCCTCTACGGCACGGCGCTCGTGCGCGTCGGCCGTCAGGGCGACGGGCGTCAGGCCCTCGAGCGCGCCCTCGCGCTGGAGGCCGACCAGCCGCTCGCCAAGCGCAGCCTCGAGCTCCTCGCCGAGCAGCAGCAGTTGACGGGCGGCGCCGACGTCGCGTTCGAGGAAGAGGCCGGCGTCGCGTTCCAGCAGGGCCTCTACGCTCTCGACGTGAGGGACTACGCCGCGGCCGTCAGCGCCTTCCAGCGGTCCCTCGACGCACAGGCCACCGGGCTGGCCGCCTTCTACCTCGGCTACTCCCGCCAGTTCGTGGGCGACACGCGCGGCGCGATCGAGGGTTACGAGGTGGCGCTGGCCACCTACCCGGACTCCGACATCGTCCTCAACAACATGGGCTACGCGCAGATCGAGCTCGGGCGGTTCGACCGTGCGCTCGAGTACCTCAGGCGCGCCGTCGCCGGTAACCCGGCCAACGCGCAGGCGCATCTCAACCTCGGCATCGTCTACTACGCCATCCAGCGTTACGACGACTCGATAGCGGAGTTCACCGAGGCGGGACGCCTGGACGCCAGCCTGCAGGCCATGACTGACGGGCTCATCGCCGACGTGCGCGCCCGCATGGGGCAGTGAACCACGCTGCCCCGCGCGGCTAGGGAGTCGCTGCGCCCGCGTGGCCTCGCCGGGCCCCGGCCCCGGCGAGGCGCCGGGCCGGGCGCGCTAGCATGAGCCACATGACGATCAGGGACGCCGTCAAGGCGCTCGCGCCGTACCACTTCACGCCCCACCCGGAACCCGTGAAGCTTGATCAGAACGAGAGCCCGGACGACGTGCCGCGCGCGGTCAAGGAGCGCGTCGTGGAGCGCCTCCTGCGTGGGCCGTGGAACCGCTACCCGGACCTCACGCCCACCAGGCTGGAGGCGCGCCTCGCCGCCCGCGCGGGGTGGGACCCGGAGGGGGTGGTGGTCGGTAACGGCTCGAACACCCTCATCCAGGCCCTCACGGTGGTGGCCGGTCTGGGCAGACGTGTGGTGACGGTGGCCCCCACCTTCGCCGTCTACGCAACCCAAGCCAGGCTCATGGGCGCGGAGCTGGTGGAGGTGCCCCTCGGTCCAGGCTTCGCGCTGCCCGTGGCCGGCCTGCGAGCGGCCGTCACCGGCCACGAGGGCGTGCTGTTCCTCGCCAACCCCGCCGCTCCCACCGGCAACCTGTTCCGCCCGGACGAGGTCGAGGAGCTCGTCGTCGCCGCCGGCGACGGCATGCTCGCAGTGGTCGACGAGGCGTACGCCGAGTTCGCCGGCGCCGACCTCAGCGAGGTCGTGAGGCGTCACCCGAACGCGGTCAGCCTGCGCACGTTCAGCAAGGCGCTGGGTCTGGCCGGGGCGCGGGTCGGCTACGCGCTGGCCCGGCCGGAGGTTGCCAGCGAGCTCAGGAAGGCGCTCATGCCCTTCAGCATCGACCTCTGGCAGCTCGGCGTCGCCGAGGCGCTCCTCGACGAACCCGAGCTGGTGAGGGACCGGACGGCGCACGTCATGCGGGAGCGCACGCGCATGAGCGCCGAGCTGGCCCTGCTGCCGGGCCTCGAGGTGTTCCCGTCCAGCGCCAACTTCATCCTCTTCCGCGCGCCCGACCCTGGCGCCATCTATGGGCGCCTGCTGGAGGCAGGCATCGTCATCCGGCGACAGGACCACCTGCCCGGCGCGCAGGGCTGCCTGCGGGTCAGCGTCGGGACGACCGAGGAGAACACCGCGTTCCTGGCCGCCTGCCGGTCGGCGTTGGTTGCCGAGGCGGGCGCAGCGCCGCGACCGACAGGAGGACCAAGGTGAGCCGCACAGCGCACGTCAAGCGTGAGACCAGCGAGACCAACATCGAGGTCACCATCGACCTCGACTCAGCCCCTGGCGCCGGCAGCGGGGCCGCGACCGGTCACGGCTTCCTCGACCACCTGCTCGACATGCTCGTGCGGCACGGCCGTCTCGCGCTCGGCGTGAGGGCTAGCGGCGACCTGCACGTGGACGTCCACCACCTGGCCGAGGACTGCGGCATCGTGTTGGGGCAGGCCGTCAACCAGGCGCTGACGGACAGGCGCGGGGTGGAGCGCTACGGCAGCGCGTTCGTGCCGATGGACGAGACCCTCGCCCACGTGGTGGTGGACCTGTCCGGTCGCCCTCACCTCTCCTTCGAACCGGGCGGCCTCGCGGGCGACTCCGGTGGCTTCAACGCCTACCACCTGCGTGAGCTTCTGCGCGGCTTCGCCAACCACGCGGGCGCCACCATGCACGTCAGGCTCCTCGCGGCCGACGAGACCCACCACGCCTGCGAGGCGATCATGAAGGCCTTCGCGCGGGCCCTGCGAGACGCCACCCGCGTCACGCACGAGGACCTGCCCTCTACTAAGGGCCTTCTGTGACGAGCGTGGTCATCGACTACGGGGCCGGCAACATCCGCAGCATCGAGCGCGCGCTCGCGGCCGCCGGGTTGGCGCCGACGATCGTGGACGACCCGACCGCGGCGGGCACGCCCGACCTCCTGGTCCTGCCCGGCCAGGGGCACTTCGGCCAAGTGGCGAGGGCATTCAGGACCTCGGGTTTCGAGGGGCTCGTCCGCGCCCACGTGGCCGCCGGTCGCGCCTTCCTCGGCATCTGCGTTGGCCTGCAGCTGCTGCTCGACGGGTCCGACGAGGCGCCGGACGAGCCCGGGCTCGGCCTGCTGAGCGGCTGGGTCAGGCGCTTCCCTACCGGCACCGCGCCCGTGCCGCAGATGGGCTGGAACGCCCTGACGCCGCGCGGCGACTCTCCCCTCCTCAGGGGTGTCCGGCCCGGCTCCTACGTCTACTTCGCGAACTCGTACTACGCCGACCCAGCGACCGGCGCGGCGGGCCTCGACGGCGCCACCACCACCTACGCGGGCGTCGAGTTCGTCTCCGCGCTCTCTGTCGGCAACCTGCACGCCACCCAGTTCCACCCGGAGAAGAGCCAGGCGGTGGGACTGCGCATCCTCGGCAACCTGGTGCCGCTGGTGAGACAGGCGGCCGCGTGACGCGCGGAGCGCCCCCGCTCGTCTTGGCAGCAGCTCTCCTGCTCGCCTCGTGGGCCGCCGCGGCCGATGCCTGGACCGTGCAGACCGTCGCCCTCCGCGACTACCGCGAGGCTCAGGTCGTGGTCGAGGACCTTGTGGACCGCTCGTTCGACGCCTACACGGAGTTCGCCATGCAGGACGGCTTGCAGTTCGTGCGGGTGCGCGTGGGCTGCTACACGGACAGGGCGGCTGCCGAGGCGATGGCGGCGGCCCTCGTCAGGACGGTGGTCAAGGAGGCCGCCGTCGTCGAGCTCACGCCCGGCGCGCTCGTGCACGCCTGCGCCTCGAGCGTCGTCGGCTTCCTGAAGCCGTCGGAATGGCAGCCCGTCAACGACGCCGGCTCCGTTCCCGCCTTCAACGTCAAGGTGGCCGGAAGCGACGCCCGCGTGGTGCATGACGGCACGCGCTGGCGGGTGATCCAGGGGCTCGGCCCCATCCCGCAGCTGACCGTCACCCCGACCGTCAGGTTCGAGGAGGTACGACTAGGCGGGGTGCCGTTCGTGGCCAAGGTGGTGGGCGCGACCCGCTACGTCGTCTGCCCCGGCAAGCTCCTGACCAGCGTCGGTGCCGTGGCGATCGTCGAGCAGGGCGACCTGCTGGTGTCGTGCGAGTTCGTGGAGGCAGCGCCGTGACCACCCCGTCGCCGCTCAAGCCCGAGCAGCCGATGCCGCTGGTGGTACTCACCGGGCTGAGCGGCGCCGGCAAGACGACCGCGCTGCACGCCCTCGAGGACATCGGCTTCTACACGGTCGACAACCTGCCGCCCTCCCTCTGGCCCGAGTTCGTGGCCAGCGTGGCCGGGGAGTGGAAGGGCATCTGCATCAGCATCGACATCAGGGCGCGCTCCTACCTTGGCGACGCCCCCGAGGCGCTGCACCGCCTGGTGGCCGGCGGCCTCGCGCCGCGCCTGCTGTTCCTCGACGCGTCGGACGAGGTCCTCGTCAAGCGCTACAACTTCACTAGGCGGGCGCACCCGGTGTCAACCGGCACGCTCACCGCCGACCTGGCCGCCGAGCGTCAGGTCCTGCAGCCGCTGCGCGCCCTGGCGGACGACGTCATCGACACGACCGCGACCAGCGCCCGGGCGCTAACGCAGCTCTTGTGGGACCGTTTCTCCGGCGGCGCCGGCCCACTCCTCAGGCTCGTGTCGTTCGGCTTCAAGCGCGGCATCCCGACCGACGTCGACGTCGTGCTGGACGTGCGCGGCATGCCTAACCCGTACTACTCGGAGGCGCTGCGGTCCCTGCCGGGGACGGACGCCGAGGTCCAGCGCTACGTCTTCACGCCGGAGGCCCTCGAGCTCTACCACCAGATCCGCGTGCTGGTGAGGTCGCTCACCTACCTCGCCGAGAGCACCGGTCGCAGCAACTACGCGGTGGCGATCGGCTGCACCGGCGGCCAACACCGCTCCGTCGCCGTGGTGGAGCGCCTCAGCCACGACCTGGCCGGCGCCTACAGGACCCAAGCGCAGCACCGCGACCTGGAGGCCGCCCTGGGCGAGCACCACCCGGAGCGGGAGCGACAAGGGTGAACCGCGACCTCGACGGCGTCAAGCGCATGGCGCTATGGCTGGCCCCCGGCATGGGGGTGAAGCGCCACCTGCTCCTAGCGACCACCGGCGGGATGTTGCTCGTCCTGGGGGCCGTGGGCTGGGGACTATGGGCGTTCGATGCCAACCGCGCCCAGCTTGCTCAGCCCATCGAGGCCGCCCTCCGCTCGGACCCGTGGGGCCGCTTCGGCGGTTGGGCCACCACGGCCGTGGCCCTGCTCGGCCTGGCGCTCTTGGTCGTCGCCGTGGGCCGCCTGAACCGTTCCCTGCTCTCCAACTGGCTCCCGCACCCGGACGACGCGGTCAGGCTGCTTCACCGCAAGGTCGCGCTGGCGAAGGGTCCACGCGTGGTCGCCATCGGCGGCGGCACGGGGCTCTCCAACCTGCTGAGGGGCCTGCGCAAGCACACCTCCAACCTGACGGCCGTGGTCGCCGTGAGCGACGACGGCGGCAGCTCCGGCAGGCTGCGGCAGGCGTTCGACATGCCGGCCCCCGGCGACCTCACCGACTGCCTTGCCGCCCTGTCCGACAACGAGTCGGACCTCGCCCGCCTGCTCCAGTACCGCTTCGCGCGCGGCCGCGAGCTCGACGGCCACACCTTCGGGAACCTGCTCATCACCACCGTGACGGAGGTCGAGGGCGATTTCGGCAACGCCCTGCGGTCCATGAACCGCCTCCTCGCCCTCTCCGGCAGCGTCTACCCCGCGACCGCAGAACCGGTGACGCTCGTGGTCGAGAAGGAGAGCGGCGCACGGGTGCGCGGCGAGACGAACCTGCGTACCGTCCCCGGCGCCGTGCGGGCCCTCAGCACCGAGCCCGCCGACCCGGAGGGGCTCCCCGAGGTCGAGCGGGCGGTCCTGCTGGCCGACCTGATCGTGCTCGGCCCAGGCAGCCTCTTCTCGAGCACGATCCCCCCGCTGCTCGTGCCCTCGGTCCTGGCGGCCGTGAACCGGAGCGCGTCGAAGCTGGTGTACGTCTGCAACATCATGACGGAGGCCGGCGAGACCGACGACTTCGACGCCTTCGATCACGTCGCCGCGCTCCAGCGCCACGGCGTGCGCGCGCCCGACCTCGTCTTGCTCAACTCGGCGGCCATCGACCGGGCAAGGCTGGAGTCGTACCGGGGCGAGGCGGCCACGGTGGTGGAGCCCGCCGCCGCCCGCTTCGCCGAGGCGGGGATCAGCGTGCTGGAGGCGCCGCTGCTCGGTGCAGGGCCGGTGGCGCAGCACGACAGCGACAAGCTCGCGGCCGTGCTGGCCGACATGGCCTCCGCCGGTGCGCGCTCGGCCCAGCAGGGGCAGCGGGCGCGCGCCGGCCAGGGGGTGCCCACGTGACCCTCCCCGTCGTCCTGGCGCTCGTGGCACTGAGCCTCGCGGACCCGAGCGGCGACGCCTTCGGCGACGGCGGCCTGACGCCGCCCACCGCCCCCGTCTACGCCGAGACGGCCGTGTTCGACCTCCAGAGCGTCGACCTGGAGGCCACGGAGGGCGGCACACGGCTCACGGTCACGCTGGGGTCACTCGGGCCGGCCGCCGGGACCGCCGGCGCGGACGAGGAGCCCGGTGACCCGGCTCAAGCCGCGCCCGGACTCGACGCCACCGAGACGGAACCGGAGGCGCCACTCACCGGCTTCCTGCCCAGCATCGTCGACGTCTACCTGGGTGAGGCCGAGGACGGACCGGACCGGACGCTGGCGGGCCCTGACCTGCTGTTCCCTCAGGGGGCGGGTTGGCGCTACGCGGTGCGCCTGACCGGGGACGGCGCCTTCTTCGTGGACCACGAGGGCGGCGGGGCAGCGACGGTGCCGCCACCCGACGAGGAGGCCGAGCCTACCCCCGACGGTGGTGGCGTCGACGCGCTGGTCAGGCACCCGCTTGAGGTGTTCAGCACCGGCACGAGCCTCGTCGTCTACCTGCCGTTCGAGCTGCCCGAGGACGTGGCGGTCCAGGCCCTCGTCGGTGTCTACGACCCGTTCTCCTCCACCGGTTGGCGGCCGCTCGCCGCTACCCGCTCGCCGTGGGCCTTCTCGGGCCCCGGCACCCAGGCGAGCCCCGTCGTGGACCTGCTCGCTCGCGACGCCGCGGCGCAACGCGACGCGCTCCAGAGCGGCGTGCTGCCGCGGCGGTCGGCACCCGCCGCCATGTGGACCGTCCCGTGGCTGTGGCTCGTCGTGGGCGGCCTACTGATCGCCGCGACCGGCCTCGTGTTACGCGCCAGGGTGCCACGGCCCGCGTCGGCAGCGGCCAGCGAGTCGGCGGCGTCCGCAGCCGCCACCGGCGCCGGTGAGCCGCCCGAGGCGGGGGTGGACGGGGACACCGAGCTGCTCGCCCCGGCCGATCCTGGCGGGCGGCCGGGCGATGCCTCGGCCGGCGAGCATGGCGACGACCTCGCGGGAGACCCTGACGCGGCGCCGGACGGCGACCTGGCCGAAGACCTGGATGAAGACGACCTGAACGACGAGGACCTGGACGACGAGCTCATAGACCCGCGCGCCTCGGCCGCCGACGTGCTGGCCCGCGAGGTGGCCGTGGCCGAGGCGGCGGGCGCGGCGGACCAGGACCTGCTGGTCGACGGGCACGAGGAGTTCCTCCTCGACACGGGCGAGCGGGAGGCCGCGGAGCAGGCGGCCGAGCCTCCCTCACAGCCCCAGGACGACGCCGGCGTCACGCTGGCCCCCGAGGTGGGCGAAGCGGGAGGCCCCGCCGAGGGCGTCGCGGGCCCAGCGCCGCTCGTGCTCGGGCCGACGGTGGCGTTGGAAGGGGCGACTGGTGCCGCCGAGCCGCCCGAGGCCCCGCCCCTGGAGGGGGGCGCCGCCCGCTTCGCCACGGCGTTCGACGACTACCTCCTCGACCTCGACGACCCCGAGGCCGTGGACACGTTCCTGGGAGAGTTCGACGACGAGGAGAGCTTCTGGCACCCCCGCTCGCGCAAGTCCCAAGTGAGGCCGCCCGCGGGGGCCGCGGCGCCGGAGGGGGGCGCCTCGGAGCACGACGCGCCCGCTACGGCGGAGGACGAGGCCGGCTCCCACGACGAAGAACCCCCGGCGGACTGACCCGGCCGGGGGGCTCGGTCTCGTGATCGATCGGGACTCGTCGGTCGGTCGCTCAGCCCCCGTACGTGCCGGTGGCTGGGAGCGTCGGGGTGACGGCGCGCTCCACGCGGCCGCCCAGGCAGCGTAGGCGTTCGGCCAAGCCCTCGTAGCCCCGGTCGACGAAGCGCATGCCGCCCACCTCGCTCAGGCCCTCGGCCGCCAGCGCGGCCACCACCAGGGCGCCGCCGGCCCGGATGTCGGCCGCGTACATGGCGGCGCCGCGCAGGGGCCCGCCCCTGATCTCCAACGTGCCGTCCTCGAGAGACATGCGCGCGCCGGCCCGCACCAGCTCCTCCACGTGGGTGAAGCGGTCGGGGTACACGTGGTCGCGGACGTGGCTGAGACCTGGCAGCGTGGCCAGGTAGGCGGTGAACGGCGCCTGCAGGTCGGTTGGCACGCCCGGGTACTCGCGCGCCTCGACGTCGACCGGGCGCAGCGGTCCCGTGGCATCGATGCTCACGCTGTCTGCGCCGCGCGTGACCTCCACCCCCGTGCGCTCGAGCGTGTCGAGGACGGCGGTCAGGTGCGCGGGTTCGAGGTCGGAGATGGTGATGGCGCCACGGGTGGCCGCCGCCGCCAGCAGGTAGGTGCCGGCCTCGATCCGGTCGGCGATCGGGCGGTGGTGGACGCCGCGGAGCTTGTCCGCGCCCCTGACGGTGATGACGGAGGTGCCGGCGCCCTGCACGTCGGCTCCCATGGCGTTGAGCATGTCGGCGAGGTCGGGGACCTCTGGCTCCCTGGCGGCGTTCTCGATCACGACCTCGCCGGCGCCGAGCGCGGCCGCGAGCAGGACGTTCTGGGTGCCGCCGACCGTGGGTGCCTCGAACCTGACGGTGCCTTCCAGCCTGCCGGTGCGCTTGGCGTAGAAGTCGCCGTCCTCCTCGATGATGGTGGCGCCGAGCGCCTCGAACGCCTCGAGGTGACGGTCCACGGGCCGGGGACCGAAGGCGCAGCCCCCGGGCATGCTCACGCGGGCCTCGCCCGCCCGGGCGAGGAGCGCTCCCATCACGACGAACGACGCCCGCATCTTGCTGACGAGCGAGTAGGGCGCGTGGTGGGTCTTTAGGTTGGCGGCGTGAAGGTGGAGGTCGTGCCCGTCCCAGCGGGTGGTCACGCCGACGTGCTGCAGGATCTCCTCGCTGACGAGGACGTCGGAGAGCCGCGGCACGTCGTGTAGGACGACGGGCTCGTCCGTCAGCAGCGCCGCGAGCATGAGGTAGAGCGCGGAGTTCTTCGCGCGGTAGGCGGTGAGCTCGCCCCTGAGGGGCGTGCCGCCTCGCACGAGCAGAAGGTCGTGGTTCTCCATCCCCAACTCCAAAGGCGCGACGATCCGCGCGGTCCCGAGTACGATGTGCAACTTACACACGTGTCTCAGGTAGAGTCTAAGACGTCACATCATACGCGTCAAGGACATGCTCATCCTGCTATGATCGGTGCTCAGAGCATGTGGCGCACCTCACTCCGCCGCCCGCGGCCTCCGCGGCCGGGGGCGCGCGCCACCCCGGAGGGATGGCCTTGGCCAAGCGCGAGAAGAGCAAGCGTCTGCAGGTCGTGATCACGGAGGAGCAGGACTCCCTGTTGACCAAGACCGCCTACCAGCTCTCGAACCCGGAACGCCTCGTGTCGAAGTCCGAGGTCGTCCGGTTGGGGATCGAGATGCTCAACCGTGCCGTCGAACAGGGCGACCTGGACCCAGACATCCTCAGAGCGCTCGACGAAGCCTAGGGTCTGGGGTCCATGTTCGAGACCGGCGACAAGGTCGACGACCGGTACGAGATCCTGGGGCCCCTCGGGGTCGGCGGGATGGCGCACGTGTTCCGCGCCCGCGACACCCACCTCGAGCGCACCGTGGCGCTCAAAGCGCTGCGGCCCCACCTCACCGAGGCCGATAGCGAGCGCTTCCGGCGCGAGATCCGCACGCTGGCGCGCCTCAACCACCCGGGCATCGTCACCATCTACGACCTGGGGCTCGGGCAGTACGTCTACTTCGCCATGGAGCTCATCGATGGCGGGCCCATCACCGACCTGGGGCCGTACGAGGGCGATCCGGAGGGGTCGGAGCGCCTACTTTCTGCCGCCACGACGGTGGCGGAGGCCCTGGGGTACGTGCACCGCCTGGGCATGGTCCACCGCGACCTGACCCCCCGCAACATCCTGGTGACCGCCCAGGGCACGCCCAAGGTGATGGACTTCGGGCTGGTCCAACTCACCGAGAGCTCGCGCGCGCTCACCCGCACGGGCTTCACGCTCGGCACGCCGCAGTACATGGCGCCCGAGCAGGCAACGGGTGAGCCCACCGGCGCCGCCACCGACCTGTACGCCTTCGGGGCCGTGCTCTACCGTGCGGCCACGGGCGTCGCCGCCTTCGACGCCGACAACGACCAGGCCGTCCTCTACCAGCACGTCTACGGCACGCCGACGCACCCGCAGGAGGTCAACCCGCAGGTGCCCACGCCGTTGGCGCGGCTCATCCTGGCGCTGCTCGAGAAGGACCCCGGCAAGCGACCGTCCTCCGGCTGGGCCGTCGCCGACGCGCTGCGAGCGATCCGCGCCGCCGTCGCCGCCAGGGCGCCTCAGCAGGCCCACGCGGGGCCTGGTCGCACCGGCGCCTACCCGACGGGCCCCGCCAACCCCGCCAGGCTCGAGCGCCGCTGGAGCCTGGAGCTCGACGAGGGCCCGCAGTTCCCCTCCGGCCTCTCCTCCGCCGGCGGCTTCCTGCTGGTGGGCCAGCGCTCGGACGCGCTGGCGGTGGTCAGGCCGGCCGACGGCGGCCTCCACGCCACCTTCGCCCTGCACGACGAGGCCAGCCAGCCGCCACTGGTCGTGAACGACATGCTGTTCATGGCCTCGCGCGATGGTGCGCTCAGCGCGCTGCATTGGCCGCGCGGCGACCTTGCTTGGCAGCGTCTCGATGACGAGGTCGTGGGCGCGGCCGCCTACGGCGACGAACTGGTCGTCTCGCTGGAGGGCGGTGTCGCCCGCTGGTCGCAGGGCGGCGAGGAGCGGTGGCGCGCCGACCTCGGCGCCTCGCCCGCCACGGCTCCCACCGTGCACGCCGGGTTGGCACTGGTGCCCACGCGCGACGGCTGGCTGCACGCAGTGCGCGCCCAGACGGGCGGGCCGGCCTTCAAGGTGGAGGTCGGCGCCGTGACGACGCCGCCGGCAGCGGCGGGAGGCGTGCTGCTCATCCCCGTGCGGGAGGGCGAGGTGCACGCCTTCGACCTGGCCAAGCGTTCGGTGCTGTGGAGCTACGACCTGGAGGGCGAGCAGTGGAGCACGCCCGTGGTGTGGCAGCAGTACGTGTACGTGGTGTCGTGGGGCCAGCGGCTGCACTGCCTGGCCCTCAGGAGCGGCGACGACGTCTGGACGCGGCCACTGCCCGCCCCCGTGACTGCCGCGCCCGCCGTGGCGGCGGGCGCGCTCTACGTGGTCACCGAAGGGGGCGACCTCATCGTCCTCGACGCGCGCAGCGGCCGGGTCCTGCTCCTCGATAAGGTCGCCAACGCCGCCATCCAGGCGCCGGCGCTACCTATGGGCGACCGCGTGATCGTCGCCGCGCTCGACGGCACCGTGGTCGCCTACGGCTGAGGCGGGACCGTCGCCGGTCCCGCCCCGCTCTAGCCCGCGCGCCTCAGGCGCTGGCGCGCAGCTCCCTGTCCGCCGCCGGCGGCACCACCCCGTCGGTCACGAGCTTGTACTCGTAGGCGTCTATGAGCGCCTCGTAGGAGGCCTCGATGATGTTCGTGCTGGCCCCGACGGTGGTCCAGGTGGTGTTGCCGTCACCCATCTCGACCTGCACCCGAACCACGCTGGAGGTGCCCGTCTCGGGCCCCGACAGGACGCGCACCTTGTAGTCACGCAGCTGCAGGGTGAGGAGCGACGGGTAGAACGACCCGAGCGCCTTGAGCAGGCAG
Organism: uncultured bacterium; assembly: GCA_964398765.1. Lineage (GTDB taxonomy): Bacteria > Deinococcota > Deinococci > Deinococcales > Trueperaceae > JAAYYF01. The sequence goes on from CAYNNL010000019.1 coordinate 14,738, forward strand.
CGGTCGAGCGCGTTCACCGGCCCGTCGCCGGACGCGGCGCTGTGCTCGGCGTGCTCCCCGACCCGCAACCTCACGGTGGCCTCGCAGCGCGGCGCGCCGACGGTCTTGTCGATCATCACCGTGAAGCCGTCCATGTGGAAGTACGGGTCGAAGCCGCCTTGCACCCTGCGCGTCAGCAGCTGGAAGCTCGCCTCGGCGCCCTCGAAGGCGTAGCCGCGCGCCTCCAACTCCTTGATGTGGGTGACCACCTCGCGCGCGTCGGCGCCGGGCGCGTGCGCCCCGACGGCGGCGGACCCCTCGTGGTCCCCTTGCCCCGTCTCGGCGGCCCACTCAGCCAGCTTGGCCACCACGTTGGCGCGCCCCGAGAGGTCGGAGACGAGCACCCGGCGGCGGTTGCCCACGCTCTCCGGCCGCACGTGCTCGTACGTCTCCGGCAGCTTGTTGACGGCGGACACGTGGATGCCGCCCTTGTGCGCGAAGGCGCCGTCGCCCACGTACGCGGCGCGCACGTTGGGCGCCAGGTTGGCGCGCTCGTCGACGTAGCGCGACAGGGCCTTGAGGTCCGCCAGCCGCTGCGGCTGCGGTCGCCCCAGCTTGAGGCTCAGGTTGGCGACGATGCTCACCAGGTTGGCGTTGCCGCAGCGCTCGCCGTAGCCGTTGATGGTGCCCTGCACGTGACCGGCGCCCGCCTGAACGGCCGCCAGGCTGTTGGCCACGGCGAGCTCGCCGTCGTTGTGGGCGTGGACGCCGACCGTCACCGGGCTGAAGGCCACCACGGCGCGCGTCAGGTCGTAGACGGCGCCGGGCAACGATCCGCCGTTCGTGTCGCAGAGCACGAGCCGCTCGGCGCCCCCCGCCAGCGCGGCCCGCAGCGTGGCGAGCGCGTAGTCGCCGTCGGCCGCGTGGCCGTCGAAGAAGTGTTCGGCCAGGTAGAAGACCCGTCGCCCCTGCGACCGCAGGTACTCTACGGAGGAGCGGATCATCTCGAGGTTGGCGTCCAGGGTGGCGCCGAGCGCGTGCTCGACGTGGAGCGTCCACGACTTGCCGAAGATCGCGACCACCTCGGTGCGCGCGTCGAGCAGGGCGCGCAGGTTGGGGTCGGCCTCCGGCAGCGCGTCCTTGTGGCGCGTGCTGCCGAATGCCGTCAGCTTCGCGTGCGAGAGCTCCACGCCCTGCATGGCCTCGAAGAAGCGCGCGTCCTTCGGGTTGGAGCCCGGCCAGCCGCCCTCGATGAAGTCGATGCCGAAGGCGTCGAGGCGCTTGGCGATGGCCACCTTGTCGTCGCTGGTGAACTGGACGTCTTGCGCCTGGGTGCCGTCGCGCAGCGTCGTGTCGTAGATCTCGACCGCGGCGCCGCCGCCGGCCGGCACCGGCCGGCTCACGGTAGCGTCATGGTGAGGGTAGCGCCCTCCGCCTTCGCCCTGCCCACCCCCGCCGCCAGCTTGTTCATCACGTCGACGTAGGCGAGCACCGAGGAGTGCACCACGTCCGTCGAGATGGCGCGCCCGAAGAGCGTCTGGCCGCCCGCCGTGACGCGGATCGTCACCTCGCCGAGCGCGTCGGTGCCGCTGCCGATGGCCTTGAGGTCGTAGCTCTCGAGCACCAACGGGATGGGTGTGAGGCTGGCGAGCGCCTTGAAGGCGGCGTCGACGGGGCCCGAGCCGGTGGCCGTGGCCTCGAGCAGCTCGTCGGGCGAGCGGAGCCGCACCAGGGCCTGGGGCGTCATGCCGCCCATGCCCGACTGGAACTGCACGTGCTCGAGTTTGTAAGTCTCGGCCACCTTGACGATCTCGTTCTCGACGAGCGCCCTGATGTCCTCCGTTGTCACGGACTGCTTGACGTCGGCCAGCTCCTTGAACTGCCTGAAGAGGTCGTTCAGCTGGTCCTGGGTGAGGTCCTCGTAGCCGAGCTCGCCGAGCCGGCGCCTGAACGCGTTGCGCCCGGAGTGCTTGCCCATGACGAGCACGCCGGCCTCGCGGCCGACCAGCTCGGCGTTCATGATCTCGTAGGTGCTGAGGTTCTTGATGACTCCGTCCTGGTGGATGCCGGACTCGTGCGCGAAGGCGTTCTGGCCCACGATGGCCTTGTTCGGCTGCACCATCATGCCCGTGTAGCGCGACACGAGGCGCGACACGCGGTAGATCTCGCGCGTGTTGATGCCGATGTCGTGACCGTAGTGGTCGCGGCGGGTGTAGAGCGCCATGGCGACCTCCTCGAGCGACGTGTTGCCGGCGCGCTCGCCGATGCCGTTGATGGTGACCTCCACCTGGGTGGCGCCGTTCTCGACGGCCGCCAGGGTGTTGGCGGTGGCCATGCCGAGGTCGTCGTGGCAGTGGGTGGAGATGGCCACGCCGCGCGCCTCGGGCACGTTCTCGAAGATGCTCTTGATGAGCGCCCCGTAGTCGACGGGCGTGCCGTAGCCGGTGGTGTCGGGGATGTTGACGGTGGTGGCGCCGGCGGCGATGGCGACCCGCACGAGTTCGTACACGAAGGCCGGGTCGGCGCGCATGCAGTCCTGCGCCGAGAACTCCACGTCGTCCGTGAACTGGCGCGCGTACCTCACCGTCTCGTCCGAGATGGCCAGCACCTCGTCGCGCGTCTTGCGGAGCATGTACTCGAGCTGCACGTCGCTGGCGCTCGTGAAGAGGTGGATCCGGCCCCGCTCGGCGGGAGCGATCGCCTCGGCGGCCCGCTCGATGTCGAGTTTGTGCGTGCGGGCGAGGGCCGCGATCACCGGACCCCTGACCTCCTTGGCGATGCGCTGGACGCAGTCGAAGTCGCCGCTGGAGGTGATGGGGAAACCGGCCTCGATGATGTCGACCCCGAGCTTGGCGAGAGCCTGGGCGATGTCGAGCTTCTGTTGGGTGTTCAGCGCCACGCCCGGGCTCTGCTCACCGTCGCGCAGCGTGGTGTCGAAGAACTTGATGTACGCCATGTTCCTGACCTCCCTTGCTCCTACCCCTCGCCCGTCAGCGCTTGCCGCCGATGAACGGCATCATCTTGCGGAGGCGCGCGCCGGTGCGCGCCAGAAGGTGCATCTCGGTGTTCTTGCGGCCCGCCTTGAGGCGCGGCTGGCCGGTCACGTTCTCGCTGAGGAAGTCGGCCGCGAAGCTACCGTTCCTGATCTCGGCCAGCACGCGCTTCATCTCGGCCTTGGTGGCGTCGGTCACGATGCGGGGCCCGGTCCGGTAGTCGCCGAACTCCGCCGTGTTGCTGACCGAGTAGCGCATGCGCTCCATGCCGCCCTCGTAGATGAGGTCGACGATGAGCTTCATCTCGTGCACGCACTCGAAGTAGGCGATCTCGGGGTCGTAGCCGGCCTCGACCAGCGTCTCGAAGCCCGCCTGCATGAGGTGCGACACGCCGCCGCAGAGCACGGCCTGCTCGCCGAACAGGTCGGTCTCCGTCTCCTCGCGGAACGAGGTCTCCAGCACGCCGGCGCGCGTGCCGCCGATGGCCTTCGCGTAGGCCAGGCCGAGGTTCTTGGCCGTGCCGGTGGCGTCGGCGTGGATGGCCAGGAGGCAGGGCACGCCGCCACCCTCGGTGTAGACGCGCCGCACCAGGTGGCCAGGGCCCTTCGGCGCGATCATGAAGACGTCCACGCCTTCCGGCGCGACGACCTGACCGAAGTGAACGTTGAAGCCGTGCGCGAAGAGGAGCGCGTTGCCGGGCTCGAGGTGCGGGCGGATCTGCTTCTCGTAGACGCTCTTCTGCACCTCGTCGGGCAGCAGGATCATGACGAGGTCGCCGGCCTTGGCGGCCTCGTCGACCTCCATGACCTTGAGCCCGGCCGCCTCCGCCTCCGTCCAGGACGGGGAACCGCGCCTCAGCCCCACGACCACGTCGCAGCCCGACTCCTTGGCGTTCAGGGCGTGCGCGTGGCCCTGCGACCCGTAGCCGATGACGGCGATGGTCTTGCCCGCGAGGTGCTGGAGGTTGGCGTCGGCGTCGTAATAGATGTTGGCCATGCTGGGTAGTTCTCCTTGGTCGTCGGCCCGCTCCGGGCGGACGCTGTCTGGGGTGACGGGGTGGTAGTGAAGGTCGGGCGGGGGCGGCGCGGCCGGCCGCTCCCCACGTTCTCAGGTGGCGGAGACGCGCCTCACGCGACCGCGGCGGCCGGGGTGCGCTCGAGGGCCACGCGGCCAGTGCGGATCAGCTCGATGATGCCGAACGGCCGCATCTGCTCGATGAACGCGTCCATCTTGGCCGCGTCGCCCGTCACCTCGAAGACGAGGGCGGTGCGCGCCACGTCGACGATGTGGGCGCGGAAGTCCTGCGCGATCTGACGGATCTCGACGCGTTCGTCTGGGTTCTTGACCCTCACCTTGAGGAGCATCAGCTCGCGGTCCACGGAGCGGCTCCTGCTGTGGTCGACGACGGTGAGGACGTCGATGAGCTTCTGGAGCTGCTTCTCGACCTGCTCCACCGTGTCGTCCGAGCCGGACACGACGAACGTGGTGCGGCTGATCCCGGCCCGCTCCGTCTGTGCCACGGACAGCGACTCGATGTTGAAGCCGCGGCGAGCGAAGAGGCTCGCGATGCGCACCAGCACCCCCGGCTGGTCCCGAACCACGACGCTCAGCACGTACTGGTTGTTCACCGGGTCACCGCCTCGGCCTCAGGCTCGGCCGGGGCCTGGTCGCCGAGGATCATCTCGTCGACGCCCGCGCCCGACGGCACCATCGGGAATACCTTCTCGGCCTCGTACACGAAGAAGTTGAGGAGGACCGGCTTCTTGGCTGCCACCGCCGCGTCGATCGCCTGGCGCGCGGTCTCGCGGTCGAAGATGTTGTGCCCCTCGATGCCGTACGCCTCGGCGACCTTGGCGAAGTCCGGGTTCGAGTCGGCGAGGTACACCTCGCTGTAGCGCTGGGCGTGGAAGAGCTCCTGCCACTGCCTGACCATCCCCAGCATCCCGTTGTTGAGGATGCAGATGATGACCGGCACGTTCTGCTTGTAGAGCGTGGCCAGCTCCTGGATGTTCATCTGGATGCTGCCGTCACCCGCGATGAGCACCACGGTCTCACCGGGCCGCGCGATGGCGGCACCGATGGCGGAGGGCAACCCGAAGCCCATGGTCCCGAGCCCGCCGGACGTGATGAACGAGCGTGCCTTGGTGGAAGGGAGCATGCGGGCCGCGAACATCTGGTGCTGCCCGACCTCGGTCGCCACGATGCAGTCGCCGGCGGTGGCGTCGCGGAGCATGGCCAGGATCTCCTGGGAGACCAGCGGCTTGTCGAGCTGGTACTTCTCCGGGTAGGTGTCCTTCCAGTCGGCGAGCGTCTCGCGCCAGGCGTCTATGTCGAGGCGGCCCAGCTCCTTGGTGAGGCGGGGCAGCACGTCGCGCAGATCGCCCACGACCGGCACGTGCGCCTTGACGAGCTTGCTTATCTCCGCCGGGTCGATATCGATGTGCACGACGGTCGCGTTCGGCGCGAAGCGGCTGATCTTGCCGGTCACGCGGTCGTCGAACCGGACGCCCGCGCCGAGGATCAGGTCGCAGTGGCTGATGGCCTTGTTGGCGGTGACGGTGCCGTGCATCCCGGGCATGCCGAGCGTCTCCTCCGCGGCCGGCGGGAAGGCACCGATGCCCATAAGGGTGGTTATCACCGGGATGCCGGTGCGTTCGACCAGTTCGGCCACCTCGGCGGTCGCCACCTGTGCGCCGCCGCCCACCATCATCACGGGCCTCTTGGCGGCCCGGATGGCCTCGACGGCCTTGGCCACCTGGCCGGCGTGGCCCACCACGGTCGGGCGGTAACCCGGCAGGTCGACCACCACGTCGAGGCTACCCTCGAACTTGGCGAGCTGCACGTTCTTGGGGACGTCGATCAGCACGGGGCCGGGGCGCCCGGTGGAGGCGATGTGGAACGCCTCCGCCATAACGCGAGGCAGGTCGGCCACGTCCTTGACGAGGTAGTTGTGCTTGGTGACGGGTCCGGTGATGCCGTAGACGTCGGCCTCCTGGAACGCGTCCGTGCCGATCAGGCCGCTGGGCACGTTGCCCGTGATCGCCACGAGTGCCGACGAGTCCATCATGGCCGTCGCCAGGCCGGTAACCAGGTTGGTGGCCCCGGGCCCGGAGGTGGCGAAGCAGACGCCGGTCTTGCCGCTCGCCCGGTAGTAGGCGTCGGCCATGTGAGCGCCGCCCTGCTCGTGCCTCACCAACACGTGCTTGATGGGCGAATCGTAGAGGGCGTCGTAGATGGGCATGATGGCGCCGCCCGGGTGACCGAATATCACCTCCACGCCCTGTCGTTCGAGCATCTTCATCACGACTTCCGAACCCGTCATCTGTGACCTCCGCACCCTCACCTGAGTTGTCTTCCGACCGCTCTAAATAAGAAACCCCGCCGTGGTCTCGGCGGGGCTCATGAGCAGGCTAAGTGACGGTTAGCCGGCACGACCCCACGAGCTGGTAATTAGGCCCCAGCTGATCGTAGTCCCGTTGCGCGAAACCGTCATTGGTGGGCACTATACGAGCGGCGCGGAACGGGTGTCAAGGCGAGTTGAGCGTGATGGCCGTTGCGCCCCGCGTCCCCTGACGGTACATAATCCAGGTAACCCTAGCGTCTTGGAGGTCGGACATCGAAATCCTTCGCGTCTCCGGAACCTCGCGGCCGAACTCGGTCGCCGGCGCCATCGCCGCGCTTCTGAGGAGCGCCCGCGAGGTCGAGGTGCAGGCCATAGGCCCGCACGCCGTCAACCAGGCGGTGAAGGCGATCGCCATCGCGCGCTCCTACATCGAGGCGGAGGGACTGGATCTCCGCACCGTCCCCTCGTTCGTGAAGCTCGAGCTTCACGACGAGGAGCGCACCGCCGTCCGCTTCCTCATCGAGGCGATGGAAGTGCCTGACGCGGGGCCCACCGAGGCCGAGTAGCCGCCCCACCGGCACCGGCACGGGGTAAGTTCGGCGAGGTGAACCGCCCGCCTCGCCGCCACGGCACGCCCGAGTCCCCCGCGCCGGAACCGGCGCGGCACCTGGCGCTGGCCGCCTTGGCGCGGGTGCATCACGGGGCGTTCCTGGCGCCCACCCTCGACGAGCTGCTGAACGGTTCGGGCCTCGCGCGGGAGGACCGCGCCCTCGTCACGGACCTGGCGTACGGCGCCCTGCGCCGCCTCCCGCAGCTGGACGCCGCGCTGGCGCCCCTGCTCACGCGCCCCGGGCGCCTGCCGCCCGCCACGCTCGACGCCCTGCGCCTCGGCACCTTCGAGGTCCTTCACCGCGGCACCCCGCGTTACGCGGCGGTGAGCGCCTGGGTGGACGTCGTGAAGGCCGCGGAGCCGCGGCTGGCGGGTCTGGTCAACGCTGTGCTGAGGCGCGTCGGGCCGGCAGACGTGAGCGCCGACCCGGCGCTCGCCGCCGCGCTGCCGGGCTGGTTGTTCGCGCGCATCGCGGCGGGCCTCGGGTCGCGGGCGGCGGGGGCCGCGGCCGCCATGCTCGAGCCCGAACCGCTCTGGCTCACGGCCCTGGGGGAGGGGGCGGAGGAGGTGCTCGCCGCCGACGGCGCCACCGTCTCGCCCCTCGCCTGGCCCGGCGCGGGCCCGGTGAGGCCGCTCAGGGTCCGCTCGCCCGTTCCCGTCGCGCAGCTCACGGCGTTCCGCCGGGGCCTCGTGCAGCCGCAGAACCCGGCATCGTTGGCGGTGGCGTTGGCCCTCGGCGCGGGCCCGGGCGACCGGGTGCTCGACCTGGCCAGCGGGCGCGGGGTGAAGACGGCCGTGCTGGCCGCGGTCGGCGCGGACGTCACGGCCGTCGAGTTGGACGAGCGGCGCTCCGCCGCGGCGTCCGCGAACCTCACCCGCCTCGGGTTGCGCGCCACCCACGTGACCGGCGACCTGCTCCGCCCCCTCCCTCTCCCGAGCGCGCCCCTCGTGCTCCTGGACGCCCCCTGCACGGGCACGGGCACGCTGCGCGGCCACCCCGAGATCAAGCTCCGCCTCACCGAGGAGGACGTCGCGGCGGCGGCGCGGGCCCAGGCCCGCATGCTCGCCACGGCCGCGACCGTCACCGCGCCAGGTGGGGCTGTGCTCTACGCGGTCTGTTCGCTGACGCCGGACGAGGGGCCCGACGTGGTGGCCGCCTTCCTGGCCGGCGCGCCGGGCTTCCAGGCGGTGCGCGTGGAACTGCCCCTCCCCTCCGCCGACGTAGGGCCCGGGTCGTTCATCTTGCCGGAGGACGGCGCGGACGGCTTCTTCGTGGCGCGCCTCCGCCGCGCCGAGGCGTGAGGCCCAACCGGCACTCGCGAGGCGCGCCGCGCTCGGCCAACCGTTAGGCTGGCGCATGCCAGGCTCCAACGTCAACGTAACGACCGGCGCCACCCAGCAGTTGTCGCCGCGGGTTCACGCCCTGCCGGGCGGTGTCAACTGCGCCATAGTCGATGTCGGGGGCGGGAAGGCGCTACTGGTCGACACCGGGCTCGACAAGGAGTACGGCAGGAAGATCCGCAGGGCGCTCGAGGCACTGCGGCTCGACCTCACCGTCATACTCAACACCCACAGCCACGCCGACCACCACGGCGGCAACGCCTACCTGCTGCGGCAGTACCCCGCCGCCGAGGTGTGGGCGCCCGAGGTTGAGGCCGAGCTGATCCGGACCCCCTACCTGGAGCCCGTCTACCTCTTCCACGGCGCCAAGCCCCTGCCCGAGCTGACGGGCAGGTGGATACTGGCGGACCCCTCCCCCGTCCACAGGGTGGTGGCGCCGGGCGCGGTCGAGGTCGGCGACGCCACGCTGACCCTCCTCGACGTGCGGGGCCACGCCCACCGGCAACTGGCCGTGCTGGTCGACGACGTGCTGCTGGCCGCCGACGCCGTGTTCGGGGCCGAGACGCTGCTCAAGTACCCCATCCCCTTCGCGCAGGACGTCGCGGGTCAGCTGGCCACGTTCGATGTGGTCGAGCGCCAGGCCGCGCGCCTGCTCCTGCCCGGTCACGGGGCGGTGACCGACGACCTGGCGGGCGCAGCCGCCGCCAACCGGCGCGCCGTGCTGACCGCCGCCGACGCCGTCGTGGCCCAGTGCGACGGCGCCTCGACCGAGGAGGTCATGGCCCGCGCGGCCGCCGCGCTGGGGATGGTGGTCGACGACCTTGCCCGCTACCATCTGGACGTCTGCGTCGTGTCCGCGCACCTGGCACGGGCGCGGGAGCTGGGGCTGGTTGCGTGCGAGCTGGCGGACGCGCGGCTGCGCTGGGTGCGGGCGTGAGGCTCACCAGCGCGGGCGCTGCCCGCACCGTCACGGGCAGCTGCCACCACCTCGAGGTCGGCGGCTCGCGCGTGCTCATCGATTGCGGGATGTTCCAGGGCGGCACCGAGCTCGAGGCCGGTAACCGGCGACCGTTCCCGTTCGAGCCGGCCGCCCTCGACGCGGTGCTCGTCACGCACGGCCACCTCGACCACGTCGGCCGCCTACCGCTCCTCGTGAGGCAGGGGTACGGGGGCGCCTTCCTGGCAACCGAGGCCACCGCCGAGGTGGCCGGCGTGATCCTGCGCGACTCGGCCAAGCTGCAGGAGGAGGACTTCGACCGCACGATGCGCAAGGCCCGGCGTGCCGGGCGCGAGGCCGAGGTGGCGCCACCCCTCTACACCGCGGCCGACGTCGGGGAGACCGTCTCTCGCTTCAGGAGCGTGGACTTGGGCGAGCCGGTCGACGTGGCCCCCGGCGTCACGGCCAGGTTCAGGCCGGCCGGTCACATCCTCGGCAGCACCTACATCGAGCTCGTCACGCAGGAGGCGCGTATCACCTTCTCCGGCGACCTCGGCAACCTCGAGAGCACCATCCAGGCGCCCGCCGCCACGCCGGACGAGTGCGACGTGCTCGTGCTCGAGAGCACGTACGCGGACCAGACCCACCCTGGTCGCGAGGCCACCGAGGCGCATTTCCTGGCGGTGCTGGAGCGCTCGTTCGCGCGCGGGGGCAAGGTGATGATCCCCACCTTCGCCACGGAGCGCGCCCAGCAGGTGCTGTACCTCCTCGACCGGTTCATGACCTCGGGGGTGGTGCCTCAGCTGCCCGTCTACCTCGATTCGCCGATGGCCGCGCGCATGACCAGCCTCTACCGGCGCTGCCGCAACGAGTTCCACCCCGAGATCATGGAGGAACTGGCGGCGGGCGGCGACCCGTTCGCCCCGCCCAGCCTGGCCTTCACCGTCACGGCCGACGAGTCCAAGGCCATCAACGGGGTGGAGGGCGGCGCCGTGATCATCGCGGGGTCGGGCATGATGACCGGCGGCCGCATCCAGCACCACCTCAAGCACAACCTGTGGCGCGAGGAGGCGAGCCTCGTCATCGTCGGCTACCAGGGACGAGGCACGCTCGGCCGCGCCCTCCTCGAGGGCGCTCAGCGCGTGAGGCTCTTCGGGGAGGAGATCGTCGTCAGGGCGCACATCGAGAACATAAAGGGCTTCTCCGCCCACGCGGATCGGGGCGACCTCCTCGGCTTCCTCGAGGCCGCCAAAGCCCCGACGCTCGCGCTAGTGCACGGCGAACCGGAGGTCATGGACGCCTTCGCCGCCGAGCTCGCGCCTCGCCTGGACCGGGTGGTGACCCCCGAGCTCGGCGTCCCGATCGACCTCTAGGCGGCGGCCTACTCCCGCCGGGCCGCTCCCCGCGTAGCCCAGGCGTCGTCAGCCACCTTACGGAGCACCTGCCGCGTCAGGGGGTTGAATGGCGGCATGGATTGGGAACTTCCTGTCATAGCGCTGCGCAGCCAGGTCGTGTTGCCGCGCACGCTCGAGAACGTGGACGTCGGTAGGCCGAAGTCCAAGAGGGCGCTCGAAGAGGCGCAGGCCGGCGATAACCGTGTCCTGCTCGTCGTCCAGCGGGACTCCCGCATCGACGACCCGGGCGAGGACGACCTCTACTCCGTCGGCACGCTGGCCGTCGTCAAGCAGGTCATCCGCCTGCCCAACGACACGCTGCAGGTGCTCGTCGAGGGCCGCGACCGCGCCCGCATCGAGGAGTACGTGGCGGGCGGCACGCTGCGCGCCCGCGTGGCCACCATCAACGAGCTGGCGGGCGACCGTCAGGACGAGACGGTGCAGGCCCTCGCCGAGCAGGTGAAGGTGGCCTTCGGCGAGTACGCCCAGCAGAACAAGAACATGCGGCTCGACTCGTTCCACCTCGAGAACCTCAAGGCCATGAAGGAGCCCGGCTCGCTGGCCGACGTGGTGGCCAAGTTCGCCACCTGGGACGTGGCCGACAAGCAGGCCGCCCTCGAGGAGGCGTCCGCCGTCAAGCGGCTCGAGCTCGTGTACGGCTTCCTCACGCGCGACCTCGAGCGGTTCGACACGGAGAAGGAGATCAGCGCCCGCGTCAAGCAGCAGATGGACTCCAACCAGCGCGAGTACTACCTGCGCGAGAAGATGAAGGCCATCCAGAAGGAGCTGGGCGCCAGCGAGGAGAGCGAGACCGAGGAGCTGCGCGCCAAGGTCGAGGCCAAGAACATGCCCGAGCACGCCAAGGAGCGGGCCCTCAAGGAGATTGACCGGCTGGAGAAGATGGCCGGCGGCTCGCCCGAGGCCACCGTGGTGCGCACCTACGTCGACACGCTCGTCGACCTGCCCTGGAGCGAGGTCGACGAGGAACGGCTCGAAATCAAGCACAGTCAGGAGGTCCTCGACGAGGACCACTACGCCCTCGAGGAGCCCAAGGAGCGCATCCTCGAGTTCC
>CAYNNL010000020.1:0-25773 GCA_964398765.1 uncultured bacterium
CACCAGGGCGCTGAACTCGACGCCCGTGCCGTAGCTGGCGGTGGAGAACTTGACGACGAGCGGGTGGCACGAGTGACGTGCAGGGCGCGCGGGCAGGGCCTAAGGCGCGCCCTGCACGTCACCTCTAAGGGTAGTGAACTTCATAATCGCTCCGACGGGGCCGCTGGTAGACTCTGCTCGTGACGGCAACACTAGTCCTAGTCGTCGACGACGAACCGTCGATGCTGAAGGTCAGCGAACTGGCGCTCACGTCGGCCGGTTACGCCGTGATCGCGTTCGACGACCCACGCGAGGCGCTCGAGGAGCTGCGTGACGGGCTGCGGCCCGACGTGGTCGTCTCCGACGTCTCCATGCCGCCCATGGACGGCTTCGAGTTCTACGGCCGCGTGCGCGAGATCGCCGAACTGCGCGCCGTGCCGTTCCTCTTCCTGACCGCCCTCGAGGACCGCGCCTCCATGCGCAAGGGCATGGGGCTCGGCGCCGACGACTACCTTACGAAGCCCGTCCAGAAGGACGAGCTGCTGCAGGCCGTGAGCGTGCGCCTCAGGCGCGTCGAGGAGCTGCGCCGCCCCGTGACCGGCAAGGTCGCGGCCCGCGGGTTCGGCCACCCCATGGTCGTGCGGGAGGGCGAGCGGCTCGACTGGGATTCCCTCAAGGCGCTCGAGCTCCTCTTCTACCTGCTCGAGCACCGCTCCGGCGTGACCACCTTCGAGGTGGCCGAGGCGCTGTGGCCAGGCAAGACGGAGTCGAAGGCCTCGAGCAGCTTCCACACCACCCTCTACCGGCTCCGCAAGGTGATGGGCGGCGAGCTGGTGGAGAGCGCCAACCGCCGCTACTACCTGCACGACAAGTTCGAGATCGACTACGACGTCGAGGCGTACCGCCGGCTGGCGCGAAAGGCGCGGGAGTCGGGCGAGCTGCGCGACTACCAGTCCGCGGTCCGCCTCTACTCCGGTCACTTCCTGGCCGGGTTCGACTCGAGCTGGGTCGACAACATCCGGCTGCACCTGCAGGCGTCACACCTGTCGCTACTGGAGGCCGCCGCCGAACTGGCCCGCGAGGCCGGCGACCTGCCGCAGGCCACGATGCTGTTCCAGCTCATGACGGAGCACGAGCCGTACAGCGAGACGGCCTGGGAGGGGCTCGCCGACTCCTGGGAGGCGCGGGGCGAGCGCTCGCGCGCGGCCGAGGCGCGAGAGCGCTTCGAGCGCCTCATGGAGGAAGGCTGAGGCTCCCGCCGGGCGGGGTAGACTGCCACGCCGGCCGTAAGGGGCCACGGGAGAAGGAGCTTTCATGTACAGCATCGACCTCAGCGGCAAGACCGGTCTGATCATGGGAGTCGCCAACCAGCGCTCGCTGGCATGGGCCATCGCGCAGCCTCTCGCGCAGGCCGGCGCTCGTCTGGCCTTCAGCTACCAGGCCGATCGGCTGCGCCCCACGCTGGAGAAGCTGACCGAGGACCTGGAATCGCCGCTCCTCCTCGAGTGCGACGTGGGGGACGACGCCGCGCTGGACACCATGTTCGCGGCCGTAGCCGCGGAGTTCGGCCACCTCGACTACCTCGTCCATGCGCTGGCGTTCGCGCCGAGCGCCACGTTCGATAACCCGTTCGTCCAGACGTCGCGCCAGGACTGGCAGACGGCCATGGACGTGAGCGCCTACTCGCTCGTGGCGGCCGCGCGTCGCGCCGCGCCTCTGATGCCGGTCGGCGGCAGCATGGTCACGCTCACGTACCTCGCCGCCGAACGGGTGGTGCCGCACTACAACATGATGGGCGTGGCCAAGGCCGCGCTGGAGGCCAGCGTGCGCTACCTTGCGTACGACCTCGGCCCCAAGGGTGTCCGTGTCAACGCCATCTCCGCCGGCGCCGTCAGGACCATCGCGGCACGCTCCATCGCGGGCTTCGGGGACCTCTACTCCCAGGCGGGTGAGATGTCGATGCTGAAGCGCAACATCACCCAGGAAGAGGTCGGGGGTCTCGGCATGTCGCTCCTCGTGGAACAGCTGGGCGGAGGCGTGACCGGCGAGACCGTCTACGTCGACGCGGGCTTCCACGCCATAGGGCTCTTCCTGCCGCAGGCCAAGCAGGGCTGATCCCGCCGCGCCGGCCGGCGCGGCCAGGGCGGGTTGGTCCGCCCACGCCCTACCGCCGCGCCGCGCCGCGGTAGGGCTATACTCCCCGTCATGGAACCACTCCCACGTCGGACCGGAGCCCTCGGGCGATGGCGGCGCTCCGGCCTGCGCGCCTGACGCGCGCATACCGCCCGAGGCCCGGGGAGCGGCCCTCACCGGGCGCGCCCCCCACCCCCGAAGCCAGTCCACCGAGGAGAGACCCCATGCCACACCCGAACCGCGGTGCGCCCCAGTCGGCCGCACCCCGAGTCAGGCCCGTCTACAGGGAGGTCCTGGCCGACCTCGAGACGCCCCTGACCGCCTACCTGAAGATCGCTGGTCACCCGTCCTTCCTGCTCGAGAGCGTCGAGCAAGGCGAGAGGGTGGCGCGCTACTCCTTCATCGGCACCGGCCAGCGGCGCCGCATCGAGGCGCGCGGTCGCGCCATGACGGTCACGACCCCGACCGGGGCCGACACGTTCGAGGCCGACGACCCGCTGAAGGTGCTCTGGGACCTGGTGGTGAGCGGCAGCGACGCCGCTCCCGGCCTGCCGGCGTTCTGGACGGGCGCCGTCGGCTACGCGGCCTACGACCTGGTGAGGTGCTACGAGCGCCTGCCCGACGACAACCCGGACGCCATAGGAGCGCCCGACCTGCTGTTCGTCGAGCCGGAACTGGTGGTGGTCTTCGACCACCTGAAGCGCAAGCTCTTCATAATCGCGCCCGCGGCGGTCGGTGACGCCGCCGACGAGGCCCGTGCCCGGGCCCTCGTGGACGCCGCCTACGAGCGGCTACGCGGCCCCCTCCCGGGCGTGCCGGGCGACCGTGCCGGGCGCCTGACGGAGTTCGTGGCGAGCGTCACGCGCGAGGAGTACATGGCCGCCGTGGCCCGCGCCGTGGAGTACATCCAGGCCGGCGACGTGTTCCAGGTCGTTCCCAGCCTGCGACTCTCGGCCGACCTGGCGGCGCACCCGTTCGCCATCTACCGCGCTCTCAGGACCGTCAACCCGAGCCCCTACCTCGGCTACCTCGACCTTGGCGGCATCACCCTCGTCTCCAGCAGCCCCGAGAGCCTGCTCCGCTCCGACGGGACACGGGTCGAGACCCTGCCCATCGCCGGCACCAGGCCGCGCGGAGCCGACGCGGCCGAGGACGCGCGTCTGGCGGAGGAGCTACTGGCCGACGAGAAGGAGCGCTCGGAGCACGTCATGCTCGTCGACCTCGGCCGCAACGACCTGGGCCGCGTCTGCGCCCCGGGCAGCGTGAAGGTCACCGACCTGATGCGCGTGGAGCGTTACAGCCACGTCATGCACATCGTGTCACAGGTGGAGGGGCGGCTCGAGGCGGGCCGCACGCCGCTAGACGCGTTGGCGGCCACCCTGCCCATGGGCACGGCATCCGGCGCGCCCAAGGTGCGGGCCATGGAGATCATCGATGAACTGGAGAACGTGCGCCGTGGCCCGTACGCTGGCGCGTTCGGCTACCTCGCGCCTAACGGGGCCATGGACATGGCCCTCACGCTCAGGACGGTGGTCGTCAAGGACGGCCGCATGCACCTGCAGGCAGGTGCCGGCGTCGTGGCCGACTCCGACCCGGCCAGCGAGTGGCAGGAGTGCATGAACAAGCTGGCTGCCCTCAGGCGCGCGGTCGAGATGGCCACGGCGGGTCTCGCCTGATGGGCGCGCCCGGCAAGGTGCTGGTGGTCGACAACTACGACTCGTTCACCTACAACATCGTGCAGTACCTGAGGACGCTCGGCGCCGACGTCGTGGTGTGGCGCAACGACACGTTCGACCTGCAGGCCGTGGCGGAGCTGGCCCCCCGGGCCGTCGTCGTCTCGCCCGGCCCCTGCACCCCGGCCGAGGCCGGCGTGTCCCTCGAGCTCGTCCGCCGCCTGGGTCCGACGCTTCCCATCCTCGGCGTATGCCTCGGTCACCAGGTCATCGGAGAGGCGTACGGCGCGCGGGTGGTGAGGGCCGAGCGCCTGGTGCACGGAAAGACGGCGCGCATCGACAACGACGGCACCGGCGTGTTCGCCGGGCTGCCCGCCAGCGTCACGGCCACCAGGTACCACTCGCTGGTCGTCGTCGACCTGCCGGACACGCTCGTCGCCAACGCCTGGACCGACGAGCCCGCCGAGGGCGGCCGCGTCGTGATGGGCGTCCGGCACGCTCAGCACCCCGTGTGGGGCGTCCAGTTCCATCCGGAGAGCGTCCTGACCGAACATGGCAGCGAGATGTTCGCCAACTTCCTCGCCTTCGCCGACGGCGTCACCGGGACCGACCGGGGGTGAGCGGCGCCCGCCCCGCCATATCGGTCGTCGTCCCGACCCACGACCGGCGCCAGCTCCTCGAACGCAAGCTGCGCGCCTTGGAGGGAGAGGAGACGGCCTTCGAGGTCGTGGTGGTGGCGGACGCCTGCACCGACGACACGGAGAGGTTCCTCGCCCGCTACCAGCCCGGCTACCCGCTCTCGTGGGCCACCACTCCCGGGCTGCACGCGGCCCACGCGCGCAACAAGGGGGCGCGCATGGCGCGCGGCGGGGTGCTCCTCTTCAGCGACGACGACATGGTCCCCAGACCCGGCTGGCTGGCGCGCAACCTCGCCCTCCACGAGCTCCCCGACAGGGTCGGGGTCAGCCGCCAGGTCCTGCCGCCCCACCTCGCCAGGGGCGCCACCTTGAGCCGGGTTTCCGGGTGGTGGAACGCCGTGGGCGGGTCCCTGAGCATGCGCGCCGAGCTCTTCGCCGGCGTGGGCGGCTACGACGACTCGTTCAAGGGGTACGGCGGCGAGGACGCCGACCTCGGCTACCGCCTCAAGCTGGCCGGCGCGGAGTTCCGCTTCCTTCCCGACGCGGTGGTGGAGCACTGGGACGAGGACCGCGACGTCGACCTGGAGGCTAAGGCGCGGGCCGCCGGCGCCGCGCACGTGCGCGTCTGGCGCAAGCACGGCCGGCCCGAGGTGGCGTGGGCGCTGGGCGTCCACCCGGTCGCCCTGGCGGCAAAGCGGCTGCTGCTCGCCCCCCCGTTCAAGCCCCTGTGGGGCGACGAGCGTTACCGTTACGAGGCCGCGTACGCGCAGGGCGCACGCACGGCCCTCAAGGAAGGTGCTTGAGAGATGAGCGAGTTCGAGATCGGCAAGTTCCTGAACCGGATCTTCGAGGGGCAAACGCTCAGCCGCAAAGACGCCCGCGAGGTGCTCGGTCGGCTGATGGACGGTCAGCTCTCGCAGGTGCAGGCGGCGGCGCTGCTGGCGGCGCTACGCATGCGCGGTGAGACGGTGGACGAGATCACCGGGTTCGCCGAGGCCATGCGCGAGCGCGCCATCAAGGTGCCGGTGCGGCACGCCGGACCGCTGGTCGACACGTGCGGCACGGGCGGCACGGGGGTCGACACCATCAACATCAGCACCACGGCCATGTTCGTGGCTGCCGCGGGAGGCGCCCGCATCGCCAAGCACGGCAACGTCGGGGTGACGCGCAAGTCGGGCTCCGCCAACGTGCTCGAGGAGCTCGGCGTCGACCTGTCTGCGAGCCCGGAGCGGCTGGCCGAGGGCGTGGACGTCACGGGCCTGGCGTTCGTGTACGCGCGCCGCTTCCACCCCGCCATGGGGTTCGTGGCGCCCATCCGCGCCGACCTGCAGGCGCGCACCATCTTCAACAACCTGGGGCCACTCACGAACCCCGCGGGGGCCGATAG
The DNA here is from genome assembly GCA_964398765.1 of uncultured bacterium. Taxonomy (GTDB): domain Bacteria; phylum Deinococcota; class Deinococci; order Deinococcales; family Trueperaceae; genus JAAYYF01. Next base: position 5,811 of record CAYNNL010000020.1, read on the forward strand.
GCAGCTCATGGGTGTCTACGACCCGCGCCTCACGGAGACCCTCGCGGCGGTTCTGCGCGGGCTCGGCCTGGCGCGGGCGCTCGTCGTGCACGGCGACGTGATCGACGACTTCACCGTCACCGGACCCAGCAAGGTCACCGAGCTCCACGAGGACGGCACGCTCACCACCTACGTGCTGACCCCGGAGCAGGTGGGGCTGGGGCGTCACCCCGTCAGCGAGCTTGCCGGCGGCGACGCCGCCTCCAACGCCCGCTTGCTGAGGGCAGTGCTCGCCAACGAGGCGAACGGCGCCATGCGCGACGTGACACTCTTCAACGCCGGCGCCACCCTCTACCTGGCGGAGGTCGCCGAGAGCGTGGCCGAGGGCGTCGAGCTCGCGCGCGAGCTGCTCGAGAGCGGCGCCGCGGCGCGCAAGCTGGAGGAGTACCTCCGCTTCGCCGGCCGGAGCGAAGCCTGAGGGTGCGCGGTCCAGGTAGTGGCGCTAAGGCGCCCCCTCATCTCCTGTTGCTAGCATGGTGCGCGTGAAGCTCGTACAAGGCCTGTTCCTGCTCATCCTGGCGGCCGTGCTGTCGGTCGGTGCGCTGCTGGCGGCGTCGGGGCTCAAGTGGGCGCAGGAGCTCCCTTCGCTCGAGAAGCTCGACGCGCTCGAGTTCTCCGCCACCTCGCAGGTGTACGCCCGTGACGGCGAGACGCGCATCGGCATCATCGTGCCCGTGGTGGGCGAGGAGCGCGAGTCCACGAACCGCATCCCCGTCAGCCTCGACGAGGTGTCGCCCGCCGCGCTTCAGGCCATCGTCGCCTACGAGGACGACCAGTTCTTTCGCCACTACGGCATGGACGTCGCCGCCATAATGCGCGCCATCTACGAGGAGTTCCTGGGCGACTCCTCGCGCGGCGGCTCCACCATCACCACCCAGGTGATCAAGAACACGCTGTTGCAGGACATCCGCTCCGAGCGCTCGCTGGAGCGCAAGGTCAAGGAGGTCATGCTGGCGCTCGAGCTGGAGCGGCGCCTCACCAAGCCCGAGATCTTGCAGCGCTACGTGAACATGGTGTTCTGGGGTGGGAACGTCTACGGCATCCGCTCCGCGGCCCAGACCTACTTCGGCAAGGACCCCATCGAGCTGAACCTCGCCGAGGGGCTCTACCTCGCACGCCTCATCCCGGCCCCCAACGCCCGCCACGACGACCTCGCCACCACGCGCCGCAGCATGCGCGAGGTGCTCGACAAGATGGTGCGCCAGGGCACGATCAGCTCCGACATGGCCGAGCGTGCCTGGCGGTACCCGCTCGAGCCGGTCGGTTGGGACGTGACCTACGACGGTAGCGGCAACATCGTCTCGGCCGTGCGCACCGGCGCCGAGGTCGTGGTGCAGTCGAGCATCAGCTCCGACCTCTCGCGGGCGGTGCTCATCGCCGTCAGGAACTGGCTGACCGACGTGTACGGCGAGAGCGTCGTGTTCGGCCGGGGTGGCCTGCGGGTCGTGACCACCATCGACGTGCAGGCGCAGGTGGCGGCCAACGAGGCCAGCGTCCACGCCGAGCTTCCCTCCGGCGCCCAGATGGCCATCGTCGGTATCGACCCTGGCACGGGCGCCGTGCTCGCCATGGTGGGTCAGAAGCTCACCGAGGGCGGGTCGGTGGGTGAGTTCAACCGCGCCACCAAGGCGCTCAGGCAGCCGGGCAGTTCCTTCAAGCCCATCGTGTTCGCCACCGCCATAGAGCTGGGCGCCATGAACCAATCGACCATCCTCGTGGACGAGCCCACCGAGTTCCGCGCGCGCGGCCAACCGCCCTACGAGCCCGGCAACCACGACAAGCTGTTCGACGGCTACCAGACGATCAGGGCCAGCCTGAACCGCAGCCGCAACATCCCGGCGGTGAAGGCGCTGGAGGCCGTGGGCGCCGACGCGGTGGCCGAGAAGGCGCGCGAGCTCGGTTACGACGTGGAGCCGTACTACTCCATGGCGCTGGGCACCTTCGAGACCACCCCGCTGCAGCACACGGCAGCCATGGCCGCCTTCGCCAACGGCGGCGTGTACACGGAGCCTTACTTCATCGAGCGGGTGGAGGACGCCGACGGCAACGTGCTCTACCAGGCGGCCCCCAGGTCGGCGCGCGTGTGGAGCGAGCAGACGGCCTACATCATGCTCGACATCCTGCACGGCAACGTCGTCGACCGCGACCCCGCGTACGGCCTGTCGAACAGGGCCGTGATCCCCGGCCGCTGGATCGCCGGCAAGACTGGCACCACCAACGACGAGGTCGACATCTGGTTCGTGGGCATGACTCCGGGTATCGTTGCCTCCGTGTGGATCGGTAACGACGACTCGACCAGCCTGCCCTCCTCCATGACGCTGTCCGACGGCACCCGCGACCAGGTCAACAGCTCGCGCCAGCCCATCTACGCCTGGAACGACTTCGTAGCCGCCGCGCTGCGCGGCCGGCCCGCCGCGCCCGACGGCTTCCCGGTGCCCGCCGGCATCGAGTTCCACACGCTCGATCTCAAGACGGGAGCGGTCGACGGCGGCGGGGTCAGGGCCGCGTTCCGCGAGTCGGACGCGCTCTCGACCACAGGCATCGGCACCGCCGTGAAGCTCCAGCTCCCCGTCGACACGGCTACGGGGCTGAGGGCCACGGCCGACACTCCGCCCGATCGCGTGCAGATCATCGAGGTCGACCCCGCGGACGTGGCGCAGTACCTGGGCGGAGCCGGCTGATGGCGAGCGCGGGCGAGAACCTCACCCTGACTGCGATCGACGGGCTACTGGTTGGCCATCACACGGACCTCGCGGCCCGCACGGGCTGCACGGTCGTCCTCGCGCCCGAAGGCGGCTGCGTGGCGTCCGGCGTGGTGCTGGGCCCGGCGCCCGGCTCACGCGAGTACGTGCTGCTCCAGCCCGACAAGACCGTCTCCCGGGTCGACGCCATCGTGCTGGCGGGCGGCAGCGCGTTCGGCCTCGCCGCGGCCGACGGCGTGATGACGTGGCTGGAGGAGCGCGGCCGCGGCTTCGACACCGGTGTCGCTCGCGTGCCCATCGTGCCCGCCGCCGTGCTCTTCGACCTGGCCGTCGGCTCCGCCAACGTGCGTCCCGATGCCGCAGCCGGGCGCGCGGCCGCCGAGGCGGCCAGCGCCGACCTGGTGGTCCAGGGACGGGTAGGGGCCGGCACCGGCGCCACCGTCGGCAAGCTGCGCGGTCCCCACCTCGCCACCGACAGCGGCCTCGGGAGCCACGCCGTCCGCGTAGGCGGCGCCACGGTCGCGGCCGTGGCCATAAGCAACGCCGTGGGCAACATAGTGGACCCCGACACGGGTCGGCTCGTGGCTGGCCTGGCGGAGGCTCACGGCATCGCCGCGGCCGAGGGCTTCGCGGCCATGCCTGGCGCCAACACCACGCTAGTGGTGGCGGCCACCGACGCGCCGCTGACCAAGGCCGAGGCCAACGCCCTGGCCACCAGCGCGCACATCGGCATCGCGCGCGTCACGCGGCCGTCTCACACGGTCTTCGACGGCGACTCGGCCTTCGTGCTCTCCACCGGTACCGGCCCCAACGTGCCGCTGGCGGCCCTGTCGGTGGCGGTGCAGGAGGTCGTGGCCGCCGCGCTCCTCGCGGGGGTGCGGGCCGGGGCGCGCGGGTGACGAACCTCTACCACCTGCCGCCGGGCGACGCCGCACCAGACCTGGTCAACGCGGTCATAGAGGTGCCCGTCGGCTCCTCCAACAAGTACGAGTACGACCCGGAGCTGGGGATCTTCCGGCTCGACAGGGTGCTCTATAGCCCCATGCACTACCCGGGCGACTACGGCTTCGTGCCGAGCACCTACGCCGAGGACGGCGACCCGCTGGACATCCTGGTGCTCATGAACCGCCCCACCTTCACGGGCGCCGTCCTACGTGCCCGGCCGCTCGGCTACCTGGAGATGAGCGACGAGAAGGGGCGCGACCAGAAGGTCCTGGCCGTGCCCGTCGACGACCCGCGCTACGACGGCAACCGCCACCTGGACTCCATCTCGCGCCACCGCCTGCGGGAGATAGAACACTTCTTCCGCATCTACAAGGAACTCGAGGGGAAGAAGACCGTGGTGGAGGACTGGCACGGCATGGACGCCACGCACGACCTGATCCGCGCGGCCATGGCGGCGTACGTTCAGCGCGCCAGCCTGTAGATCAGGCCCCCGCTGTAGTCGGCCACGTACAGTTCGCCGTCGACGCCCTCCCCGAAGGTGCTCACGTTGAACCCGGTCTCGAGCAGCGGCGTGACCTGCCAGCCGTCGGTAGCGCCGGCGCTCCAGACGCGGCCCGAGGTGAAGTCGGCGAAGACGTAACGCCCCTCGAGGGCCGGAACGGCCTCGCCGCGGTAGACGTACCCGCCGCTGATCGAGGTGCCCCACTGAGGGCCGTGCGGGTACTCGATGATCGGGAGGGTGAGCCCGCTCTCGTCGCAGGCGCTCGCGTTGTAGCAGGTGCTCGCCTCCATGATCTTCCAGCCGTAGTTCTCCCCGCCGGTCGAGCCGGCCGGCTGCAGGTCGACCTCCTCGAAGGCGTCCTGCCCCACGTCGGCGATGTAGAGGTCGCCCGTGACGCGGTCGAACGAGAAGCGCCACGGGTTGCGCAGGCCGTAGGCCCAGATCTCGGGCCTGGCGCCGGCGGTGCTCACGAACGGGTTGTCGGTAGGCACCGCGTAGCCCGTGGCGGGCGACACGTCGAGCCTGAGGAGCTTGGCCAGGAGCGTGCCGAGGTTCTGGCCGTTGCCGCTCGGGTCGCCGCCGCTGCCGCCGTCGCCGAGCCCCAGGTACAGGTAGCCGTCGGGTCCGAACGCGAGCTGACCGCCGTTGTGGTTCGAGTACGGTTGCGCCTGGGTGAGGAGGACCTCCTCGGAGGTCTCGTCGGCGCGGTCGGGGTTGCCCGGGGTGACCCGGAAGCGCGACAGCACGCTCTGCCCGTTCTCGCCCGTGTAGTACACGTAGAACCGGCCGCTGGCGGCGTAGTCGGGCGGGAAGGCCAGGCCAAGCAGGCCGCGCTCTCCGCCCGTGGTCAGGCGGTCCGAGACGTCCAGGAACGGGTCCTTGAGGAGCGTGCCGTCCTTGACGATGCGGACCTGGCCACCTTGCTGCACCACGAACAGGCGAGCGTCGCCGGCGTGGGTGATGCTCACGGGCTGCCTGAGCCCGTCGGCCACCGGCACGAGCCGTTGGCTGGACGCGGTCTGCGAGCAGGCCACCAGTATGAGGGTCAGCGCGAGCGCGCCGAGGGTTAGGCCGCGGGGGCTCGCGCCGCCTCGCCGCGTGGCGTCGGGATGCCGGTTAGACCGTTCGGGTGCCTTGACCATGGCCACAGGTTAGTCGAAACGCCCGTGGTGGCGGGCGCCGCGGGTCACTCCTGTGCCCAGCGGGGCAGCCAGCGCGCGGTCAGTGCGGCCAGCTCCTCAACGGACAGCGCCGGGCTGTCGTAGCGGCCTGCCGCCAGGCGTTGCCGCTGGGCCTCGAACAGGATCACGGCCGCGGCCACGCTCACGTTGAGCGACTGGACCATGCCGAGCATGGGGATCACCACGTGCTCGTCCGCCAGCGCCGCCGCCGCCGGGCTCACGCCCTCCTTCTCGTTCCCGAGCAGCACCGCGCAAGGGACGGTGTAGTCGACGGTGCGGTAGTCCACGGCCTGCTGGGAGAGGTGGGCCGCGAACACACGCATGCCCGCCGCCTTCAATGCGCCCACCGCGTCCTCGACCGTGTCGTGGAGGACGAGGTCGACCCACTTGTCGGCGCTCGCGCTGGTGGCGCTGAAGGTGGCTACGCCGCCCGTCGGTTTCACCGCGTGCACGGTGCCGATGCCCACCGCGTCGCAGCTCCTCAGGACGGCGGAGAGGTTGTGCGGCTTGTGCACCTCCTCGGCCAGCACCGTGAGGTCGGGCTGCCGCTTGGCGAGCACGTCGTGGATTCGTTGGCGCCGCCTAAGGGTCACGGGGGAGAGGATAACCGACCCTGGACGGCGGCGCCGGCGCCCCTCGGGTATGATCGGCGGATGTCGTTGGAAACGGTGAAAGCACACCTGCGCGCGTTCGGCAAGGACGGCGCTGTCATGGAGTTCGCCGAGTCGAGCGCCACGGTGGCCCTCGCTGCCGAGAAGGTCGGCACGGAGCCGGCGCGCATCGCCAAGACCCTCGCCTTCTACGACCCGCAGGGCCCGGCCAAGGCCGTGCTGGTGGTGGCCGCCGGCGACGCGCGGCTGCACAACGGCTCATTCAAGCGCCTGTTCGGCGGCAAGGCCCGCATGCTCGCGCCCGAGGACGTGGAACGCCTCACCGGTCACCCGGTCGGCGGAGTCTGTCCGTTCGCGAACCCGCCCGGCGCCCGCGTCTACCTCGACGAGTCGCTCAGGCGCTTCGACGTCGTGTACCCGGCCGCCGGGACCGGCGCCTCCGCCGTGCCCCTCACCTGCGACGAACTGGAGGCCGCATCGGGTTCACTCGGCTGGGTGGAGGTCACCAACGGGTGGCGCGAGGACGCCGCCACGGAGTAGGAGCGGCCTCACTCGACCAGCTTGTACACCCTGCCGCGCGCGTAATCAGCCAGGTAGATCTCGCCGGCTGCGTCCTCACCGAAGGTGCTTATCATCATGCCGGTCTCTAGCACCAGCGTCGGCTGCCACCCGTCACCCTGCGAGGTGCGCCACACCTGCCCGGTCATGAAGTCACCGAACACGTAGCGGCCGACCAGCCCCGGGATGGCGCTCCCCCTATAGACGTAACCGCCGGTGACGGAGCCGCGCTGCGCTCCCTGGGCGTAGGTGAGCACGGGGGACACGTACAGCGCCGGGTCGCAGTAGGTCGTCGCGTAGCAACTGAGACCCTCCATGTGAGGCCAACCGTAGTTCTGCCCGCCCCTCGAAGCGGCCGCCTGATGATCGATCTCCTCCCAGGAGTCCTCACCGACGTCGCCCAGGTAGATGTCGCCCGAGGCGCGGTCGAACGAAAGGCGCCACGGATTGCGCAGGCCATACGCCCAGACCTCCTCGCGTGCGCCGGGGACGCCGACGAACGGGTTGTCCGGCGGGATCACGTAGGAGGCACGGCCGGTGACGTCGAGCCGCCAGACCTTGCCGAGGAGGGAACCCGTGTCCTGGCTGGCGCTTCCGCTGGTGGCGTCGTCACCGCTCGTCACGTATAGGTAACCGTCGGGGCCGAACGCCAACTGACCACCGACGTGCCACGAGGACCGCCGCGCGACCGTGAGGATGACGTTCCCGCTGGCGGCGTTCGCCGAGTTGACGTCGTCCGCCCGCGTGCGGTACCTGGCCAGGACGGCGGCGCCGTCAGCGCGCGTGTAGTAGACGTAGAACTCTCGACTCGACGGGTAGTCCGGCGCGAACGCAAGCCCGAGGAGCCCGCGCTCGTCCTGGGTGCTCACCAGGGCCGAAAGATCCAGGAACGGTTCGTCGAGGAGGGCCCCGTCCTCCAGGATCCGGATGCGCCCTGCCTTCTCCACCACGAAGAGCCGGTCGTCACCCGCGCTCGCGATGCCGACCGGGTTCGTTAGGCCAGAGGCCACCTCCTCGAGTCTGATGGCGCCTAGGGGCGGTCGCGGTGGACCCGGTGGACCCGGCGGGCCCGGAGGCGTCGGGCTCACGTTGGCCTCGCAAGCGCAGAGGACGAGGGTGGCGGTGAGCAGGGCCAGGGTGGAGAGGGCCGGGCGGCGTACTCGCAGGCCGCGTACGCTCGCTAAGTGGTGTCGGTGCCGTGGCATCATCTGACTAAAGGATGACCCGAACTGGCCCGCCGCGCCAGGGCCACACTCATGGCGTGCCTGGCTAGCGACCGGCCGGATCTGAACATCGCCGCCAATACGGGCGCCTTGCTTGACGCTCGCGCTATCCGGGCGATATCATCCTTTTCGCCTCGTGAACGGCTTACCCAGCGTTCATGACACCTTCGCCGAGGTGGCGGAATAGGTAGACGCGCCAGCTTGAGGGGCTGGTGGCCGCAAGGCTGTAGGGGTTCAAGTCCCCTCCTCGGCACCACGGAAGGAAGACAGTCAGGAGCACCGCGAGCACCGCCGGGAAGGCCCTTGGCCGCCCGGCGGTGCTTACGCCTACCCCGCCGCCGGGCGCGCGGTAGGCCCGTGATAGCTTGGCGCATGCCCCGCCTGCGCCAGCCCAGCCCCGCCGCCACCGACGGCAGGGGCGAGGAGGCGCCCCCGGCCTCGTTCCCGTTCCCGCGCTACCGGCCCGGTCAGGCCGACGCCCTCGAGCGGGCCCGGGAGGCGTTCGCGAGCGGTAAGCGCTTCGTGGTGATCGAGGCGCCCACCGGTGCGGGCAAGAGCGCGATAGCGGTCACGCTGGCGCGGGAGGCCCGCTCGGCCTTCGTGGTCACCAACCAGAAGATCCTCCAGGACCAGTACGTGCGCGATTTCCCCGACCTCGCCCTGCTCAAGGGGCGCGCCAACTACGAATGCCTGGTGGCGCCCACGCACGCGGGCGCGGCTCCCTGCACCGTGGGGCTGCGGTTCCCGGCGTGCGACGAGTGCCCCTACTTCACGGCCAAGGACGTGGCCATGGCGGCCGACGTCGCCACCCTCAACTACGCGTACTTCCTGGCGGAGCTCAACTACGCGGGCGGCTTCTCTTCCCGCGAGCTCCTCGTGCTGGACGAGGCTCACAACGCCGAGGGCGCGCTCATGAGCTTCGTGCAGGTCACCTTCGCCGAGGGCGCCCTGCAGCGGGCGGGCCTCACGCGGGCGCTGCCGCCCGACCTGGGCGACGAGCTGGCGTTCGAGTTCGCCGAGCTGCTCCTCCCGGAGATGCGCGGCCGCGCGGCCGAGATAGAGCGCGTCATGCGGGACCTCACCGACGAGGACGCCGCCGTTCAGCTGCTCCGGGTCAAGCAGTGGCTCGACTCACAGTCGGAGCGCGTGGCGCTCCTGCTCGACAGCCACGGAGCCGGCGAGGTCGACTGGGTGGTCGAGCGGCGCCGCGGACCCGAAGGCGCCGTCCTGGTCTTCAAACCGGTGGAGGTCGCCGCGCTGGCCGAGCCTTACCTGTTCCGCCATGCAGACAGGGTGCTCATGCTCTCGGCCACTATCCTCGACGCGGCCACGTTCCTGCGCAGCCTCGGGATCGACCCCGACGTCGCGGAGGTGGTGGGGGTGCCGTCGAGCTTCCCACCCGAGAACCGACCCATCGTGGCGTTGCCCGTGGCGCGCCTCACGCGCCATTACCTCGACCGCGACCTGCCGCGGCTGGCCCGCGCCGTCGACGACCTGGCGCTGAGGCACGCCGACGAGAAGGGCGTGGTGCACGCGCACTCCTACAAGATCGCCGCTTACATCGCCGAGCACCTGAGCGACGAGGTGAGGTGGCGCGTGGTGACCCACGAGAGCGCCGCCGGGCGCGACGCCGCACTGGCCCAGCACCTCGCATCGGACGCGCCCACCATCCTGCTCACCCCCAGCATGACCGAGGGCATCGACCTGGCCGACGACCTGGCGCGCTGGCAGGTGCTCTGCAAGGTGCCGTACCCGTACCTGGGCGACAAGCAGGTGGCCGCGCGCATGGAGCGCGACCGCGACTGGTACGAGTGGCGCACCAGCCTCGGGGTGGTGCAGGCGTACGGTCGCAGCGTGAGGAGCGACACCGACCGCGCGGTCACCTACCTCCTGGACGCCGACTTCCCGACCTTCATCCGCAAGCAGCGGCGGCGCCTGCCGCCGTGGTTCCTCGAGGCCCTGAGCGAGGACGACGGCGGCTGAAGCCCTCAGCGGGTGCCGAACGGCAGGGCGGTGGCCCGCTCCAGGTTGGTGCGCAGGACCATGGTCGTCTCCGTGCGCTCCACGCCCTCCGTAGTGAACAGCCTGTCTAAGAACGCGTCCAGCGCCACAGAGTCGGGCACCCGCACCTTGGCGATGAACGAGTAGGTGCCCGCCACGGCGTGCAGCTCCTCGATCTCCGGGTACTCGATGAGGCGCTCGACCAACCGCTGGGCGGGCTTGCGCGGCTGCGGCACGATGGCCACGAACGCCGTGATGGTGAGACCCACCGCCGCCGGGTCGATCTCGGCGTGGTAGCCGCGGATCACGCCGGCCTGCTCGAGCTTCTTGACGCGCTCGCCCACCGCCGGCGCCGACAGCCCGACGGCCTTGGCCACCGAGGCGTGCGTGGCGCGCCCGTCCTTGAGGAGTATGTCGAGGATGCGGCGGTCGACCGCGTCGAACTCCATGCTGAAGCGGAATCTATCACGCCCCGCTCGCACTGGTATCGTGGCCTGTGCGCGTACTGTTCGTTGGCGACGTCTTCGCGACCCCCGGGGTCAAGGCGGCCGAGGCGTACCTCAAGCTGGTGAGGGACGACTACGACCTCGTGATCGTGAACGGCGAGAACGCCGCGGGCGGCTTCGGCATCACCCGCAAGCACTTCGAGCAGCTGAGGGCCGCCGGCGCCGACGTGGTCACGCTCGGCAACCACACCTTCGACCAGGCCGAGGTGGTCGAGTTGCTGGAGGCAACCCCCCGACTGCTGCGCCCCGCCAACTACCCGCCCGGCACCCCCGGCCTGGGCTGGTCGACGTTCGAGGCGCGCGGCGGCCGGCGTGTGGTGGTGGCGCAACTCATGGGCAGGGTCTTCATGGAGGCGCTCGACGACCCGTACCGCGTGGCGGACGACATCCTCGAGCAGGTGGGGGAGGGCGTGCCGGTCATCGTCGACTTCCACGCCGAGGCCACCAGCGAGAAGAAGATCATGGGCTACCACCTCGCCGGGCGGGTGAGCGCCGTGCTGGGCACCCACACGCACGTCACCACCGCCGACGAGCAGCTGTTCAGGGGCACCGCCTACATCACCGACGTGGGGATGACCGGCGTGCAGGCCTCGTCCATCGGCCTGGCGTTCGAGGAGGTCCACCGGCGCTTCGTGACCAAGCTGCCCACCAGGTACCGCCCTGCCGAGGGCGCGGCAACCGTGAACGCGGTGGCGCTCGAGCTCGACGGCGCGCGCGCCGTGAGCATCACGCGCGTGAGCTGGGAGCACGCGGGACGGCGCGCATGAGCTCGCAGGACGACCTGTTCCGGCTGCTGGCCGGCGACGTCGACTTCCTCGCCTCCGCCCTGGGCGACGTGCTCAAGGAGCTCGAGGGCGAACGGCTCTTCCAGCTCGTCGAGCGCGTGCGTCACCTCACGAAGCGCCTGCGCGCCGACGGCGGCGAGGATGGCGCCGAGGCCGAGCTCGACGAGCTCCTCGCCTCGCTCGACATCACCACGGCCGAGAAGCTGGTGCGTGCCTTCACGGTGTACTTCCAGCTCGTGAACCTGGCGGAGGAGGTGCACCGCGTTCGCGTCAACCGGCACCGCGAGGCCGGCGCCACGCTGGAGGAGCCGCGCAGCGAGAGCCTGGCGGCCGCCGTCAAGGAGCTCAAGCGCCGCGGCTGGTCGCGGCACGAGACCGTCGACTTCCTCCGCTCCCTAGACCTTGAGCTCACCGTCACCGCTCACCCCACCGAGGTGAAGCGCTACACGGTGAGGCTCAAGATCGAGCGCATCGGTGAGGCTCTCAGGCGGCTGCAGGAGGTGGAGCTCGCGCCCCGCGCCGAGCGCGAACTGAGGGAGACGATCTACGCCGAGATCGCCACCCTGTGGCTCACGCGCGAGGTGGCCCCCGAGCGACCGCAGGTCCTCGACGAGGTCAAGAGCGCCCTCTACTACTTCAGGCGCTCGCTCCTCGATGCGGTCCCGCGCATCATGGCCGACCTCGAGGAGGCCGTGGCTGACTACTTCCCCGACGGCGCTCTGGGTCAGGGTCACCTTGGCCCCGCGCCCGAGGCGCCCGCGCCGGTCCTCAGGTTCCGCTCGTGGATAGGCGGTGACCGCGACGGCAACCCGTACGTCACCCCGACCGTGATGCGTGAGGCGTTCGAGCTCCAAGCGGGCGTGGCCAACGAGGCGTACGTGGACGACGTGGACGGTCTGGTGCAGCGCCTGTCGCAGTGGGAGGGCCGCACCATGCTCACCGACGAGTTCCGCTCCGCCCTCGAGGCGAGGAGCGGCGGCGTCGGTGCGAGCGACCGGTTCGAGGGCGAGCCGTACCGGCGTTGGCTGCGGCAGCTCCACGCGGGGCTTGGCGCGGAGGGTGAGTCGACGGGGACGTACCCGGGCGGAGCTGCCGGTTACCGCGCCGACCTGGCGGTCCTGGAGGCGGCGCTGCGGTTCGGGCACGGCGCGCGGCCGGCCGAGGCGTTCCTGCGACCGGCCATGCGCCGCGCGGCCGCCTTCGGCTTCGCGCTCGCGCCCCTCGACGTGCGCGAGCACAGCTCCCAGCACGAGGTGGCCGTAGCAAGCGTGCTCGCCGCGGCCGGCGTGCATCCCGACTACGCCTCGCTGCCGGAGCCGCGCCGCGTGGAGGTGCTGGCCGCGGAGCTCGCCTCGCCCCGGCCGCTGCTGGCGCCCGGCGCCGGGATCGCGCCGGAGGCCGAGCGGGCGCTCGCGTTCCTGCGCGAGTTCCGGCGCGTGGAGGGGCTCCTCGGTCCGGATGCGCACGGCAGCACGATCGTGAGCATGACGGCGGGCGTCTCCGACGTGCTGGAGGCGCTCCTGCTGGCAAAAGAGGCGGGGGTGACCCGCATAGACGCCACCCCGCTGTTCGAGACGCTGGCCGACCTGGAGGCGGCGCCCGGCATCATGCGCGGCCTGTTCCAGGTCGAGCCCTACATGGCCCACGTGCGGCGCCGCGGCGTGCAGGAGGTGATGATCGGCTACTCCGACTCGAACAAGGACGTCGGCTTCGTCACCGCCACGTGGGCCCTCTACCGCGCGCAGGACGAGCTGGCGGCCGTGTGCAGGGAGTTCGGTGTGCCGCTGCGCCTCTTCCACGGGCGCGGCACCAGCATCGGCAGGGGTGGGGGCCCGGCGGGGCAGGCGCTCCTCGCCCAACCGCCCGGCAGCGTGGCGGGCCGCATGCGCCTCACCGAGCAGGGCGAGGCTCTCGCCGACAGGTACTCCGACCCCGACCTCGCGCACCGTCACCTGGAGCAGGTGATGCACGCGTTCATCCTCGCCAGCGCCGGGGCGCGCACCGAGCCGGCGCCCGTGGACCCGCGCCACCGCGAGGCCATGGACGCCGCGGCCGAGGCGGCAATGGTCCGCTACCGCCAGCTGACCCGCGACCCGGAGTTCATGGAGTTCTTCCAGCAGGTGACGCCCATCGAGGAGCTGGCGCGGCTCAACCTCGGGTCGAGACCGACCCGCCGCGCCGGCGCCCCGACGATGGAGAACCTGAGGGCCATCCCGTGGGTGTTCGCGTTCACCCAGTGCCGCGCCAACCTGCCCGGCTGGTACGGCCTCGGCGCGGCGCTGGACGCGCTTCCGCCCGGGGTGGCGCGCGAGATGTACGGTGCCTGGCCGTTCTTCACCACCATGATCGACTTCGCCCAGATGAGCCTGGCCAAGGCCGACATGCCCATCTTCGGCGCCTACCTGGGCCTGGTGGAGCCGCGCCTGAAGCGCTTCGGGGAGACCATCAGGCGCCACCACGCCGAGACGGTGAGGAGGGTGGAAGAGGTTACCGGCGCGCCGCTGCTCGACAACGACCCGGTGCTCGCCCGGGCGCTCGTGCTGCGCAACCCGTACGTCGACCCGATCAGCCGGCTGCAGGTGGAGCTGCTCAGGCGCCTCCGGCTTCAACCGCTCGACGGGCCCGAGACCGAGGCTCTCTCTTACGGCGTGATGCTGTCGCTGCTCGGGGTCAGCGCCGGCATGCGCAACACAGGGTGAGGCCCCTCGGACGTCCGAGCCGGATGAGCCTCATGGCCGTGAGCACGGGCGACACCTGCGGGGTGCCCCGCCTGCTACCGTGACCTCCAGGTGACCGCCTTACACGCCACCCACGCTCTCATTGCGTTCATGAGAGCCGCACGTAGCATGGCCACCGATGCTTGACCGCGCAAGGAGCGTGGAATGACTGTCACTGAACTGCTGTTGAGCGGCGGCCCTATCCTGGTCGTCATCATCCTGGTCTCGCTCTACGCGGTGTACCTGTTCGTGGAGCGGTTCCTGAAGCTCCGCCGCGAACGCACCGACACCTCGAGCCTAATGGCGCGCGTGAACGCCGCCGTACGGGAGCGGGACCTCGAGGCGGCGCTCCACGCTTGCGAGCAGCACGGTGGCCCCGTCGCGCGCGTGCTGCATAGCGCGCTCGAGCGGCTGCCCTACGGACGCCCCGCCGTCGAGGCTGCGTTCGAGGAGGCCTCGCTGCGCGAGGAGCAGGCGCTCACGCGCGGACTGACCCCGCTGTCCATCATCGCCAAGATCGCGCCCATGCTTGGGCTGCTGGGCACCGTCACCGGCATGATCATCACTTTCTCGCAGATCTCGCTGCGCGGCTCCGGCGACGCCTCGGAGCTCGCCTACGGCATCGGCCAGGCGCTGGTGACCACCGCCGCCGGCCTCATCGTGGCCATCCCCGTGCTCGTCGGCCACGGTTACCTCTTCAGCCTCGTGGAGAAGCAGCTGTCGGACATCGACCGGCGCCGCGAGGAGCTGATGGGCAACGTCGTCCAGGCCGTGGCCAACCGGCGCGACGAGCCCTCCGGTGCTCCCCGCAAGGTGGACCAGCCCGAGACGGCGCGCGACGGTCGCGTCGACGTGCGCCAGGACCCCCGGCCGGCCACCCAGGCCTGAGCCATGGCGAGGACCCGCAGGCACCGCCGCCAGGGGCTCGTCCCGGAACTCGACCTCACCCCGATGGTCGACGTCGTCTTCCTCCTGATCATCTTCTTCATGGTGTCAACCACCTTCATAACGGTCGAGTCCGGCTTGCCTGTGGACCTACCAGACGCCCAGACGTCCGTGGCGGAGCCGTCGAACCTGCCCACGGTGACGGTCACCAAGGACGGCAACGTGTACTTCAGCGGCGGGCAGGTGCAGGAGGCTCAGCTCGCGCTGCTGGTGCGCGAGGAGATCGACCGCACCGGCATGACCACGGTCGTGCTACGCGCCGACCGAGACGTCCCGCACGGAACCGCCGTGCGCATCATGGACCTGATCAAGCAGGGCGGCGCGCAACGCATCGCCATCTCAACGGGCGGGTGAGGGAGCGGGCGGCTTGAGCGTCACTTCCACCACCCCTCAGGTCGAGGCGGAGGCGCCGCTCTGGCGCGACCCCGACAAGCGGCGCGCCCTCGCGGTGTCGATCACGCTCCACATGCTCGTGCTGCTTCTCGCCCTCCTGGCGGGCCTCAGGGTACGCACCGAGGAGAAGCCCACCTACATCGTCATCGACGTGGGCACTCCCGCCTTCGCGGAGGAGGTCACGCTGGCCGCCACCGCCGAGAACCCGGCCCCGCCCACGCCCACCCCGCAGGTGGCGTCCGAGAGCATCGGCGCTCCGCGCGAGCTGGCCGCGCCGCAACAGGAGTCGACCGCGCCCGAACCCCGCGAGGTCACCGTGCAGCCGCCCGCGCCCGCCGCCCCGCCGGCGCAGGCCGCGGCCGAGGTACCGGAGGCCACCGCCGCCGACGTGCCCGTGCCGCCCATGCCCGTACCACAGGTCACCGAGGCCAGCACGCCCAGCGAGTCGCTGCCGCTCGCGGAGGCCCCCACCACGCCCCTGCCGGAGATCGACCCGGTAGTCATGACGCCCAGGCCGCTCACCGACCCCGTCCTGCTAAGCGTGCCGCCGGTGGCCGCCACCGTGGTGGAGGCGCGCGCCATCTCGGCTCAGCCGGCCGCCACGGTCAGTCAGGCCCGCGAGCTGGCTCCGCCCAAGCCCGAGGCGGCGGTCACCGCCGCGCGCGACGTGACCAACCCTGCCGTGAACGCGCAGGTCGCGCAGTCCGTCGGCTTGGCCACCCCCAACGTGCAGGCGTCGGTCACCGCCGCCAGGCCGCTCGACTCGCCGGTCGTGTCGGCGCAGGTCGCGGCCGGCACCGCCCTCAGCACCGACGGGGTCAGCGCCAGCGTGGCCGGCACGCGACCCCTCGCGGCTCCCAACGTGACCGCGCAGGTTGGCAGTAGCCGCGACGTGCAGGTCGCCCCACAGGCCGTGGTGGCCCAGGTGCGCGACGTGCCCGTGCCGGCGCTGCGCGCCGACGTGATCGCTCCTGCCACGGCCGCCGGCGCGCCGAGCTCGGACGGCACGCGCCAGGGAGACACCGACGTGCAGGCCACGGCGCTCAGTCCGCTGGCGCCGGGCGGCAACGCGGCCACCGCCGGTCAGACCGGTCCGCTCGACCCCGACGCCACCCTGGACGGCCGCGGCCGCGCCGCCGGTCCCGATGGTGTGGGCCAGGGCACGGGCGCGCCGGCGCAGCAGGCGCGGTTGCCCTACTCCTTCAGGCGTGAGCAGCCCCTCGCCGTGCTCATAGACAACGTGGGCGGCTACCCTCAGACGGGGTTGCGCGAGGCGTCGATGATCGTCGAGATGCCGGTGGAGGGCGGCCTCACCCGGCTGATGGCCATCTACGACGACACGTTCCCGAGGCGCGTCGGTCCCGTGCGGAGCGCGCGCGACTACTTCGTGGAGCTCGCCCAGGCCAGCCACGCCGTCCTGGTTCACGACGGAGGCTCACCGGGCGCCATGATCGCCATCGCCAACTCGGTCCTGCCCACGCTGAACGCCTACAACAACGGTCCGTTGTTCGCGCGTGATGGCGACCGCTCGGCGCCCTACAACCTCTACGGCAGCGGCGGCGACCTGCGCACCGCCATGCTGCGCCTCGTGCCCGAGAGCTCGCGGCTCGTGTCGGGCAGCGTGTTCGGACCGACGGCGGCGGCCAGCGAGGTCACGGAGGTGAGCGTGAAGTACAGCGGCGCTTACACCTCCGGCTTCCGCTACGACGCGGTCCTCGGCAACTACCGCTGGGTGCGCGACGGCGCGCCCGCCAACCACCCGGACGGCCAGCTGATGCTCTACGACGCCGTGCTGGTCGGCGAGATAACGGCGCGGCAGCTGCCTGGCGACACGGAAGGGCGCCTGTACATCCCCCTGCAGGCGGGCGAGGCCACCCTCTACCTGAAGGGCCGCGCGGAGCGGGGAACCTGGTTCGTGGGCCAGGGCGTGGGGGTCAGCTTCCGCACCGACGCCGGCGAGGTCGTCGACCTGGCGCCGTTCAGGACCTGGGTGATGCTCACCCCGACCTACGACTCCCGCGTCGAACAGTGAACCTACGAACCGAGAGGCGGTCCGGCGTGCGCCTCTAGGCGGCGCGGGTCACTCGGACTGCAAGCGCGGCACGGTCTCGTCGAAGAACAGGCCGTGCAGCTTCAGACGGTAGTCGGCGTTGCGCACGTCCACCTCCAGCCACGCGTACTCGTCCTTGTGGCCGTTCGTGTCCAGTAGCAGCGCGCGGCCCTGCGACGCCACGTTCACGCCGCCCCGGACGGGCGTGTGGCCGTAGACGCCCAGGCGGTACGGCGTGCCCTCCAGGAAGTCGCGGTCCTCCTGCAGCCAACGGCGGCGGTTCTCCAGGTAGAACGCCTGGTCGTAGGTGTTGTGCTCGGGCAGGGGCCCGACGTGAGCGAAGTGCAGGCCCTCGATGGCCAGGTCGTGTGGCCACGAGAGGATCCACGCCTGCAGCTCCGGGTCGAGCTCGGAGCCGTGGCCGGGCTTCCACTCGAGATGTGACACGTCGTCCGTGCGCAGCGGGCCCTGACCCGGCGTGGCGGCGTTGAAGTCGTGGTTGCCGAGCAGGATGGTCATGTTGTCCGCCGGCACGCGCTCCTGGAAGCCCTTCACCTCGCGCAGGAAGCGAACCTGCAGGTCCTCGGCGCGTTCCAGGTGACGGGGGTTGTACTCGTCGTAGCGGCGGACGTTGATCATGTCGGCGTAGCGCTGACGGCTCTTGGCGTGCACGAGGTCGCCCAGCAGCACGAGCTTGGTGGTCTCACCGCGCAGCTCGTCGGTGGGGCGGTTGTGCTCGTCGGCCAGGCCCGCCTCCTGCAGCATGCGCCACAGCTTCTCGGCCTGCACGTGGATGTCGCCGATGACGACGATGCGCACTCGGTCAGCTCACTTCCCGGACGTCACCGGGAGGCGTGCGCTTCCAGGTAGGGCAGCGGGTCCACCATCTCGCCGTCGACCCTCATCTCGAAGTGCAGGTGCGAACCGGTGGAGTTGCCGGTGCTCCCCACTAGCGCGATGACGTCGCCGGCCGCGACCACGTCGCCTTCCGCCACCTCGATCTTCGAGGCGTGCCCGTAGTAGTAATCGGTGTTGCCGTTAGTGACGATCACGAGGTTGCCGTAACCGCCGTGCCAGCCGGCGAGCGTGACGGTGCCCGGGACGGCGGCGCGGATCTCGTCTCCCGTGTCGCCGTCGATGTCGAGCCCAGTGTGGAAGTTGCTCCCGCTGACGCGCAACTGGCGGTACCCGAAACGAGAAGTGATGGTGCCGATGATCGGCCACAACATGGGGCCGTCGGGCGCGACCGGCCTTGCGGTCGGGGTCTCCAGCTTGGCGGCGGTCGGCGCGATGTCGCTCCCGGGGAGGATGCGCAGCTCCTGTCCGACGACGAGCGAGTCACCCTTCAGCGAGTTGGCGCTCTTGAGAGCGGCCACGCTGCTGTCGTAACGCTGGGCCAACGACCACAGCGTGTCGCCCTTGTTCACCACGACCGTCATGGGCAGCGGGCCGCCGACGTCGATGTCGGAGGCGGCGTACTGGCCCGGGATGGTGAGCTCGGCGCCGACGCGTAGGGTGGCGGTCTCGCTGATGCCGTTGGCGGCGGCGATGGCCGCCACCGTGCTGTCGTAGCGCCGCGCCAGGACCCACAGGGAGTCGCCGACGTTGACCTTCACGACGAGCGGGCCGGGCACCGTGTCGCCCGCCAAGAGCCTCAGCTCCTGACCGGGATGGATGAGCGTGCCATCGAGATCGTTGAACGCGATGAGGTCGCTGACGGACACACCGTTGGCGAGCGCGATGTCGTAGAGGGTGTCGCCGGCGCGCACGACGACCGTTACCGGCGCGGCCGCCGGGGCAGCGTCGTCGCCCGGGACGGTGAGCACCTGCCCGGGCTGGAGCGCGTCGGTGCTCATGCCGTTCATGCTCTTTATCGTGGCTACGTCGGTGCCCTCTCGGCGCGCGATGGCCCAGAGGCTATCGCCCGGCTGCACGGTGATTGTCTTGGCGGACGCCGCTGCGGTCCCCAGGACGACCACTGCGAGGAGGGTACGGACGAAGCCTTGTGAACGCATCGCTGCCAAATCTACCAGACGCAGCGGTGCGCGCAACAGGAAAAAACCTGCACCTGCACACAGCCCCGTTACCTCTTGGGCTGAGTCGGTGCCGGCTGACCTAGCCGGTCTTCAGGGCTGAGGGCCGGCACCCGCCGGGCCGTTGCTGAGGAGGGGGCGGGTGCCGAGCGATCAGTCGCGCGGGTCCAGCACCAGATCTCGTGCCAGACGAGAACCGAGCTCCAGCTGGATGAGGCAGTACCGCTCCGTCTCTATGGCGGTGCTCGAGTCGTGGATGATCTTGCACTCGAGCAGGCGAGCTTCCCGAAGCAGGACGGGGGTGGGTAGGGCGGTGATGTCGTCGTTCATCCCTGACTCCTAGAGAGCCGCCTATGTGGCGGTCGCCTGGGCGCTTGGTGCCTCACGCCGGCTGTGACGACAAGGTACAGGAGCCGCTCTTACGGGACTCTCAACCTCACTGTCGGGGCGGTCGTTCAGGACGCCGTGACGCGCGTGCCGCCGCCGGCGAGCGCGCGGGCGACGCCGTCCGCGTCGCGTCCGTCGGCGATGACGGCGAACGGCGCGCCCTGGCTGAGAGCTGTGAGCGCCGCCTCGACCTTGGGGATCATCCCGCCGGCGATCCGGCCGTCGGCTATGCGGTCCTGCGCCTCCGCCCTCGTGAGGAGCGGCAGGAGCGTCGCCGGGTCGGCGGGGTCGTCGAGCACGCCGGGCACGTTGGTCAGGAAGAGGACGCCCTCGCCGAGCGCGCCCGCGACCGCACCGGCGGCCTCGTCGCCGTTCACGTTGAGCG
>CAYNNL010000021.1:0-25626 GCA_964398765.1 uncultured bacterium
CGTTCTCGGTCATGAGCTGGATCTGCTCGGAGACCTTGGCGTAGAAGTCGTTGTTGGGACGCGAGGTGGTGAGCGGCAGCAGGGTCTGCGCCGTCTCGGTCAGGAAGGGGCTGTTGGGCACGGGCACGTCGTCACGAGCGGCGATGCCGGGCTGGTAGGTCTGGTAGGCGTCGCGCGCCTCCTTGCTGTTCATGAGCTCCATCAGGGCCCACGCCAGCGCCGGCTGGGCGGTGTTGGGGTTGAGGACCCAACCGGTGCCGCCCGACGCGCTCACGTAATCCTGGCCGCGGATGCCCGTGCCGGGGTGCTCGCTGGGCATCTTCGCCCAGCCCATGACCTCGTCGCGGTTCTCGACGGCGAACTCCGACTCGGGAGCCGTCACGGAGCGGTAGAACCAGTCGCCCTCGACCAGCATGGCCGTCTTGCCGTCGCGGAAGTTGGCGAACGACTGGTCGCGGCCGTCGTTCACGAGCTGCACGCGCTGCGAGCCGAACTGGTTGTCGACGTAGATCTCCTTGTAGAAGTTGAGCGTGTCGAGGATGCCCTGGCTGCGCACGACCCACTTGCCGTCCATGAACGGCTCCTCGCCGGTGCCGAGGAGCAGCATGTAGTAGCCCTGCAGGGTGGTGGCCTCACCCATCGCCGTGCCGGCGTTGATCTGGAGCGGCGCGGAACCTGGGAACGCGCGCAGGACGATGCGGGCCGTGTCGGCCAGGTCCTGCCAGCTCATGGGCTGCCACGTGTCGGCGTTCGGGACGCCGGCGCGGCCGAGGATGTCCTTGCGGTAGAAGATCATGCGGACGTCGGTACCGTTGGCGATGCCGTAGATGTCGCCCTGGTAAGACATGATGCTCTGGATGCCGGGCGAGATGTGAGACCAGCCCTCCCAGTCGGTGACGGCGGAGCCGGCCACGGCCACGAGCGGCTTGAGGAGCTGGCCGCTGGCGAACTCGGGGATCCAGAAGCCGTCGAAGCCCATCACGTCGAAGCCCTTGCCGACCGACAGGTCGAGGGCGTACTGCTGCTTGAGGGCCTCGTCGCTGCCGCCGAACTCGTTGAGCGTCACGGTGACGCCGGGGTGCGCGGCCTCGAACGTGGGGATGACGAACTGCTTGATCCAGGTGACCTGGTTGGAGCTGACGCCGCCCTCGACGCAGCGGCACACGAGGCTGATCGATTGTGAGAAGGCGGGCGTCGCCAGGATGCCGATGGCGAGCACGGCCAGTAGCGGGGTGATCCGTTTAAACATCTTCGACCTCCGAATGAGATGTTCCGGTCGCCACCGGCCCTGGCGGGCTCAGGGGCGACTCCTTCGGGCTACTAGTGGGCGTCACCTCCCTCCAACACGAACTCGTAGCTCGCGACGCTCTTGGGTCCGAGCAGAAGGGGGATCACGGGGTGGTCGCCGAGGGGCCCCAACTGCTCGAGCCGGGTCTCGTCGAGGCGCGTCCGGTAGGCGGCACGGAGGGGCCGCGCCAGGCGCAGCTCTCCGCTTGCCGGCACCGGAGCGGGGTTGGCGACGCGGACGATCAGGGACTGGCGCTCCTCTGCGCGCTTGAGCGCGGTGAGGTCGAGCGCGCCGCTCAGGCTCAGCAGCGGGCGGCCGGCGCCGGCGTTCGCGCCGGGCGCGGCGAGCGGGGGCGCGGCAAACGCCTGCGCCTCCAGGAGGAGGCCGCTCTCCCAACACGGACCCGCGAAGGGGTAGACGGCCAGCTCACACGTGCGCTCGCCCTGGCACTGGGCCTCGGGCGTGGCCAGGGTCGGGCCGGCCCCTTGGGGGCGGCTGATCAGGTCGTCGCGCGAGAGCCACCCCACGGAGCGCACGAGGGTGACGGCCAGCTCGGTGCCACCCGGGCCGCGCGCCGCCTCGTACTCGGGCAGGCCGCGGTTGAGGACCGCGAGGCCCACGCCGCCGCCCGCGGCCGCAACGAAGCGGCGCTGGTGGTTGGTGGGCGGGGGGAGCTGGAACCAGTCTGCGTGAGCGCCGGGGCGCACGGGGCGCTCGACGACGTCGAAGTGGCCGTCCGCCCACACCGTGTCGGCGTCGGTACCGGTGTCGAGACGCAACCTGAGGCGGTGGTCCTTGGCGGTGTTGACGAACCTCACGCTCACTCCGAGGACCGGGCTGGCGGCGTCGAGGGTCAGGTCGACCGTCACGGGGACGGTCACGGCGCCCTCGCGGCCCCTCCGGTCGGCGGTCAGCCGCTCCGGCAGGTCGAGCAGGTAGTCGAGCCGGGCGGTGGCGCTCACCGGTCCCGTGGTCAGCAGCGTGGGTCCCGCGGCGGGCCGCGCGAACTCGCGCGGGGCGTCGCCCGGGAGGGGCGAGAAGTCGTACTCGTCGCCGGCGTCGGCCTCGTCCTCGAGGCGCAGCCTGAGCTCGAAGCGGCGGCCGCTCACCCGGTGCGTGAGCGTGGCCGCGCCGTCGGCCGCCAGCTCCAGCTCGAGGTGTTCGTTCGAGAGCCTCACGCCGCCGGTCGGGTCGACGCCGGCAGCCAGGTCGGTGACGGGCGCGGCCCTGCCCTCGCCGCCGCCCTCCTCCACGAGGCGCAGGTTGGTGACGCCGAGAGGCGGCAGGTCGGCCAACACCGTCAGGCGGGCGCGCTCGACCTTCACGTCGCTGCGGCCGGGGGCGAACTCCGCCGTGGCGCTCGCCTGGTGCGCCAGCCTCTTGCCGGCGGCGTCCGTCACGACCAGCCGCTCCGCGGTGCCGGGCGGCAGGGTCACCTCGTAGCGCACCGCCCGACTGGTGGCCACCGGAAGCGGGTTGAAGACCGTGACGGCGTCCTTGGCGGCGGCGTGAACGTCCTGGATGTTGCTGGGGCGGCGACCGCCAAGGTCGGCGAGGGCGCGGCGGCAAAGGTCGTCGCCCAGCTGCCTGCTGCCCTCGAAGCGCGTCATCATCTCGCGGTGGACGGGGTCGATGGAGCAGCCGCAGATCGAGTCGTGCGGGTGGTTGAGCAAGAGGAGCCGCCACGCCTCGCGGAGGAGGGCCTCGGGATACGTGCCGGTGCGGCACCAAGCCAGGGCGGAGAGGGGCTCCGCGTAGCTCTCGAGCAGCGTCTCCACCCGCTGGTTCTCCTGCTTGAGGTAGAGGCGGCTCGAGAGCACGCCGGCGAGGATGTGCTGGTAGCGGCTACCGCGCAGCTCACCCTGGTAGCTCTGCAGCGGGCCGGCGGTGCGCCTGGCGGCGCCGACGTACTCCTCGACGTCGCCCTGGACGAAGTCGACGCCCGGGAACTCGGCACTCGCCTCCCTGATCACCTGCGGCAGGTTCGGTTGCGGGAAGAGGTGGTCGGAGCCGTTGAGCAGCACCAGCGCGCGGCCGGTGGCGTGAGCCGTCAGCCCGCCGCGAACGCGCTCGAGCGACGCCGCGAACCAGCCCGGCAGGTCGGCGACCTCGTCGCCCTCGACCCCGTAGAGGGCCGCGCGCAGGTGGCGCATGGCGCGCGCGCCGTCGTAGGCGTCGGTGAGCTCCCAGTCGACGTGGCCGAGGGCCGTGCCGCCCGAGTACGTGCCGATCAGGTGGGCCGTGAACACCTCGGTCTCGCCGTCGGCCGCGCGCCACATGAACTCGCTGCCGAGGCGCTCGCCGTCGTCGCCCATGCCGCGCTGGAAGACCACGGCTCCCAGCCCGAAGCCGGCGGCCAGCAGCGGCAGCTGCGAGACGTGGCCGAAGGAGTCGGGCGTGTAGCAGACCGGGAGCGGCTCGCCGAAGCGGCGGCTGACGCGCCTGCCGGCCAGCAGGTTGCGCACGAGGGCCTCGGGGCTGACGAGGAACTCGTCGGCCAGGACGTACCACGGTCCTATGCGCAGCCGCCCGGACCGGACGAAGCGGCGCAGGTCGGCCTCGCGCTCGGGCCTGAGCTCCAGGTAGTCCTCGAGCATGGCGGCCTGACCGTCGAGGGTGAAGCGGCGGTAGTCGGGGTCCTCTAGCAGCGCGAGCACGGCGTCGATCACGTCGACGAGGCGCGCCTGGAACACCCGGAACGGCTGGTACCATTCCCGGTCCCAGTGGGTGTGGGGGACGACGTAGACGGTGAAGCGGTTGTCCGTGGCTGTCGGCATGGCCCTTCCCCTAGCTCGAGTCTCGTTGCACCAGTCGGTGCGCCACGAGGTGGCGTTCCGGCGGGTGCCTGTCGATGCTGCGTATGAGGAGCTCGGCGGCCTCGCGGCCGAGCTCGGCCGCGTTGAGCTCGACGCTCGTGAGCCGCGGGTCGGTGTACTCGGCGAGGTCGTCGTTGTTCATCCCGACCAGCGCCACGTCGGCGGGCACCCGCAGCCCGGCGTCTCGCAGCGCCCTGAGGGCCCCGATGGCCACCTCGTCGCTGCTCGCCATGACGCCGCCGAACGACCTGCCCCGCGCGAGCAGGGCGCCCACCCTGGCGCGCGCCGCCTCGGCAGAGGTCACGTCGAACTGCACCGCGTCGGGCGCGACGGCGGCACCGGCCGCCCGGTGTGCGGCCACGAACCCCCGGGCACGTTCCTGAGCGAACGCGTGGCCCTCGGGTCCGTTGAGGAACAGGAGTGGCGCGCGGCCGCGCCCGAGCAGGTGGGCCGCCGCGTCGCGGCCGACGGCCACGTTGTCGTTGTCGACGCTGGTGATGCCCGGCAGGCCGCTGTGCCCGAGAAGCACGTGGGGGAAGTCGTGCTGCACCAGCTTGACGAGGAGGGGCTCCTCCTCCGAGAGGTTCATCAGGATCACGCCGTCGGTCCAGCGCTCGAGGATCAGCTTGTCGAGGAGCGCGTCGGCCTCGACCTCGTCGTCGATCACCGTGAGGGCGAGGGTGTAGTCGCGGGTGTGGACCACGTCGTGCACGCCGTGCACGAAGCGGGTGAAGAAGCTCGACGACAGGTCGGCGTCACCGAGCGGGTTCATGAGGTGGAGGGACCACGTGCGGCCGCTCGAGAGGTTCTTGGCGGTGCGGCTCGGGTGGTAGTCGAGCTGGGCGGCGGCGGCGAGCACGCGGCTCCGGGTGTCCGGCCGCACCCGCTCGTCGCCGTTGAGGGCGAGCGAGGCGGTGGACACGGCCACGCCGGCACGGCGCGCGATGTCGCGGATGGTGGTCACCTCGGACCGCCCCGCGTCATCATCGAACCGGTTCGGCGGTGCCCTGCACGCTGCGGCGCCGATGTCATCAGCGCGAACCTCCTCGACTTGTCGAACTGGTTCGATGCTAGACGACGCCCCGACGCCGTGTCAATGGGGGTCTGGCCGCTCCGGGTACCTGGTCGGCTATGCCCCGCGCTCTCCCCCAGTTGCGGCGGGCCCCGTCGATGCGCCAGACTGTTGCCCCAAGTAGCCTGCCAGGTCGGCGAACGTCGGCACCACCGGCCGCCACGCGGGCCGAGGAGGCGAGTGCGCAGGTGGACACGGTAACTGAACCACGGCGGGTAACGGTGCTGGACGACGCCCCGCCCATCCGGGTGGCCAACGCCCCCTGCTCCTGGGGCCTGGTGGGCAAGGGTGACCCGGGCATCGGCTGGGCGCAGATGCTCGACGAGCTCGCGGCCACGGGCTACGTGGGCACGGAACTCGGCGACTACGGCTACATGCCGACCGACGCCGGCAGGCTGCGCGCCGAGCTCGAGGCGCGCGGGCTCACGCTGCTCGGGGCGTACGCGGGGGTCGACCTGCACCAGCCTGGCGCCGCCTCCCGCGAGCGGCCGCGGCTCGAGCGCCTGACCAGGCTCCTGGCGGAGGCCGAGCCGGGACCCCGCCGGCCCCTCCTCGTGCTCGCCGATCAGGACGGTACGGCGGAGGCCAGGAGCAACCAGGCGGGACGCATCACCCCAGGACTGGGCCTGACCAGCGCCGAGTGGTCGATCGTGGCGACGAACGCGAACGAGATAGCCCGGATAGTGGCTGAGCTGACCGGTCTGTCTACCGTTTTTCACCCTCACTGCGGCAGTTACGTGGAGACACCCGACGAGACGGCGCGCCTCCTCGACGCCACGGACCCGGCGCTGATCGGGCTGGTGTTCGACACCGGCCACTACGTCTACGGCAGCGGCGCCCCCGACCCGGACGGCCGCGCCGCCGCCCGGGGCCTGGAGAGGTTCTGGGACCGGGTCAGCTACGTCCACCTCAAGGACTGCGACCAGAGGATCGCCGCGCGTGCCAGGGCGGAGGGGTGGGATTACGTCAGCGCCGTGCGCAGCGGTCTCTACTCCGAGCTCGGCCGCGGCGGCATCGACTTCGCCGCCGTGGTGGACGTGCTGCGCCGCAACGGCTACGCCGACTGGGTGACGGTCGAGCAGGACGTGCTGCCTGGCATGGGAACGCCCAAGGAGAGCGCGCGCCGCAACCGCGCCTTCCTGCTGGAGCTCGGGCTTTGAGGGGCGCCGCCGGCAGGCGCCACGTCCCGCGCGGCGCCACCTGCCGGGGCCGGATACCATGACGCTCTCCGTGGCAGGTAAGCGCGCCGAGCCGCTGATCCAGGGGACCGCTCAGCTGTCGGCCATGGCCGCCGCGGACGTGGACCGTCTCCTCGACGCCGTGTCCGCAGAGGGTGCCACCACCTTCGACCTCGCCGAGAACTACGGCGGCGGCGCGAGCGAGAAGGCGTTCGGCCGCTGGCTGTCCGCCCGCGGCGGCCGACCCGCCCTGTTCCTCATCACCAAGGGCGGCCACCCCTACGGCGGCCGCAACCGCATCACGGAGGCGGACATCGCGGTCGACCTGACGGGCTCCCTCGAGCGCCTGGGCACCGACGTGGTCGACCTCTACCTCCTGCACCGCGACGACGAGACCGTCCCCGTGGGCGAGGTCGTCGACATGCTCCACGAGCACCTAGCCGCCGGGTTGATCAGGGCCTACGGGGTGTCCAACTGGCGCCACGAGCGGGTCGCCGCCGCCAACGACTACGCGCGCGGTCGCGGGCTTGCCCCGCTGGCTGCCAGCAGCCCTCATTTCAGCCTGGCCGCACCCTCATCGCCGCCCTGGCCGGGCTGCGTGAGCATCGCCGGCGACGGTGCCGCGGCTGAGCGCGAGTTCTACGTGAGGACCGGCATGCCCGTCCTCGCCTGGTCGAGCCTCGCCATGGGTTACTTCGCCGCCACGGAGGGCGTCCCCGCGCCGCAGCTCGAGGTCAGCGTGTTCGACACGCCCACCAACGCCGCCCGCCGCGACCGGGTGCGCGCCTTCGCGCGTGCGCGCGGCCTCACCCCGAGCCAGGTGGCGCTGGCGTACACCCTGAGCCAGCCCATGAACATGCACGCCATCGTGGGCTGCCGGTCCGGACAGGAGTTCCGCGAGCTCCGCGCCGCCGCCGCGCAGCGGCTGACGCCGGCCGAGGTCGCCCTGCTGGAGGGCTGAGGGGAGCCCTTGGCGCCGCCACCCCAACCCGGCGATCGCGGTGGCCGGCGCGGCCCTCCGGGGCCGCCCCTCGCGGTCGGCCGCCCGCTCGAGCGGGCGTACTCGCACCGCGACTGCGAACTGGCGCCGCCGTTGGCGCGCTCGCTCGAGCAGGGCTTCACGCACGTGGAGGTGGACGTCTTCTGCGTGGCCGGCCGCCTGCTCGTGGCGCACGACGCCCGCCGGCTCAGGCCGGGCGCCGGCCTGCGCCGCCTCTACCTGGAGCCGCTGCGTGAACTGGCGGCGAGCAGCGGCGGTCGTGTCTTCGAGGACGGCCGGCAGCTCTGGCTGCACCTCGACATCAAGACGGCCCCCGCCCCGGCGTTCCGCGCCGCCCTGCGCCTGCACGGCACGTACCCGGAACTGATCGCGGCCGCGCCGGGCGACGGGAAGCCCGTGCGGCTCGTGCTGTCCGGCAACCGTCCCCCGCCCCCGGCAGTGGCCGCCCTGCGGCACCGCACTCTCACCCTGGACGGCCGCGCCCCGGACCTCGGCAGGTACACGGACGCCGGGGTCATGCCCATCATCAGCGACGACTGGCGCGGCCTGTTCGCCTGGCGCGGCGACGGGGCCATGCCGGCCGACGAGGCTCGGCGACTCGACGCGATGGTGACGACCGCCCACACCCACGGGCAACTGCTCCGCTTCTGGGGCACCCCGGACGATCCGGGGCCCGAGCGTGAGCGCGTGTGGACTCACCTGCTGCGGGCGGGTGTGGACCTCCTCAACACGGACGACGTGGTCGGGCTGCGGACGTTCCTGGACGCACGGCAGGTGCCTCCGGGTACCTGAAGCGCCCCTGTCAGCGCAACTCCACGCTCACGCGTGCAGCCCGTCCCTGGCCGTCCACCACGGCCAGCGTCACGAACCCCGCGGTCGGCAGCTCGAGGCGGACCTCGCGCTCGTAGCTGCCGACCACCATCGGCTCCCCGTTCGCGAACCAGGTGAAGGGCGCCTCGCCCCGCTCGACCCTGGCGGGCACGCCGCCCTGCATCGGCGCCAGCACGGCACCGTCGGGCGGGAACGTGAGGCGCGGGGCGTCGTCGACGGTGTCGTCACGCGACCCGAAGCGGCGCAGGTGAACCGGGAGCTCCCCGGTGGTCCGCACGCGGGGCGTGCCCGGGGGCGGGCCAGGCAGGGGCGTCGGGCCGCCAAGGTAGGCGAACGCGTCGAAGAGGATCGGGGCGGCGACCTCAACCCCGAGCATGCCGGGAACGGGCGTGCCGTCGGCGCGGCCGACCCACACGCCCACGACGTGATCCCCATCGAAGCCGATGGCGAGCGCGTCGCGGTTGCCGTGCGACGTGCCCGTCTTGAAGGCGAGCGGCCAGTCGGGCAGCCGGGCGGGCCGAGGAGCGCCCGCCAGGATGTCGGCCACCTGCCACGCGGCCGCTGGCGTCATGAGCCGCGCCGCGCCGGCGGTATCGCCGGCCGGGTCTTCCCCGCCCTCCAGCGGACGAGCGGCGCCGGAGACGGCCGCCTCCCCGGCGCGCACCTGCAGGGGCCTCGCCTCGCCCCCGCGGGCGATGGCCGCGTACAGCTGCACCAGCCCCTCGAGGCTCACGCCCACGCCACCAAGGGCGACGGCCAGCCCGGCCGTGTCGCCCGGCACGACCGCCTCCACCCCGGCGGCCCGCAGCGACGCCAATAGTCGAGCGGGCCCGAGCGCCTCGGTGAGGGCCACCACCGGCAGGTTGAGAGACGTCTGCAGGGCCTCGCGCGCGGTGACGGGCCCGCGGAAGACGCCGTCGAAGTTCTGCGGCGCGTAGCCGCCGTAGTCCTCAGGGCGGTCGTTCATGAGCGTCTCCGGCTGCGCGATGCCGTCGCTGAACGCCATGCCGTAGACGAGGGGCTTCAGGGTCGACCCGGGCGACCTGAGGGCGGTCGTCATGTCGACGTAGCCCAGGCGCGCCGTGCTCGTGTAGTCGGCGGAGCCGACGTCGGCCAGCACCTCACCGGAGTCGACGTCGGCCACCAGCAGCGCCACCGTCACCCGTGGCGGCAGGTCCACCAGCGCCGCGGCGGCGAGTCGCTCCATGGCCGCCTGCAGGTCGGCGTCGAGCGTCGTGCGCTGCAGGCCGGCGTCCGGGTCCTCGGCCCTCAGGCGGTCGGCGAGGTGCGGCGCCAGCGTCATGAAGGGCAGGCGAGCGGCGGGGAGGGGTTCCGTCAACGCAGCGAGCGCCGCCTCGTCGGCGATCACGCCCGCCTCGGCAGCTCGCAGGAGCACCCGCTCGCGGGCCGCAGCCGCGGCGGTCGGGTGAAGGTCGGGCGCCCTCGTGGCCGGTGCCTGAGGCAGGGCGACGAGCAGCGCGGCCTCGGCCTCGGTGAGCCGAGCCGGCTCCTTGCCGAACCACGCCAGGCTGCCCGCCCTCACCCCCTCCAGGTTGCCACCCATGGGCGCCAGCTGGAGGTAGAGGGCCAGGACCTCCTCCTTGCTCAGCACCCGCTCGAGCGCCAACGCCACCCTGATCTGCCTGAGCTTGCCGGACCACGAGCCCGTCGCGCCCTCCTCGAGGAGCCGCGCCACCTGCATCGTGATGGTCGAGCCACCCGCGACCACGTGACCGGCGAGGAGGGACTGGTAGGCGGAGCGCACCAGCGCCACCACGTCGACGCCGGGGTGCTGGTAGAAGCGCCCGTCCTCGTAGGCGAGGAGCATGGCGATGTAGCGCGCATCGACGCCGTGCTCGTCGACGCGCAGCCGCCACCTGCCGTCGCCGACGGTGTAGGCGCGCAAGAGCCGGCCGTCGCGCGCCACCACCTCCGCCGACACCTCGGGCGTCAGCGGAGGCAGGACGGTCGCGTCGACCCACCGGTCGAACGCCAACCAGGCCGCCACCAGCCCGGCCGAGACGGCGAGGAGGATGAGTACACGTGCTGCGCGGCGCGCTCGGCGCCGGCGGCGCGGTGCGGATTGGTCGCGCGCGCTCACCCTTCCCTGCATCCTCCGGCCGACCGTCAGCTGCCGGCCATCACCTCCCGATCACGAGCGTGCTCGTCTCGCCCACGGCGCGGTTGATGGGCCGGTAGAGGTCCATGACCAGCGGCGCAGCGGCGTGGAACGTGCCCGGCGACACGGCGCGCGCCACGTACGCGAGCCGCACCGTCTCGCCGGACGTCAGGTCTATGGCGGCGAGGAAGCGGTCGGAGCGCGCCTCCGCGAACTCGGGTTCGCCCGCGAGGCGCAGCCACTCGAAGACGCTGACGTCGCCCGACGCGAGGAGGTTGGCGTTGTCGATCTCGAGCCCGGCGGGCAGGGCGTCGTCGATGATCAACCGACCCCGCGGGACCCCCGCCTGCGGCCGGACCTCGAGCACGACCACGAGGCGGTCGCCCACCCTCACTGCCCGCACGTCGGCGGGCCTACCGTCGGTCGTCAGGTAGGTGCGCGAGATGTCGTAACCGACGCCGCCCGCGCGCGGCGCCTCCGCCGGCACGCCGAAGGTCGTGATGGTGGCCACGACCTCGCTGTCGCCGCCGTTGCGCAGCACGGTGTCCGCGCCCGCGTAGGAGAGGTAGACGTTGCCCTCCACGGGGCGCCCGTCCAGCTCGAGCCCGCTGGCGTCGTCCAGGGTGGCGACGGCCGCGCGCAGCGCCCAGGCGGCCTCCTGGGGCGAGAGGAGGGCCGCCTGGCCCAGACCGGTCACGAGCCCGATGAGCTCGGGGCGGTCCACGACCCGCGTTCCCGCCTCGGCGGCGAGGACGAGGACCCCGGCAGCGTCACGCAGGGCCGTCCCGTAGTCCGTGCGCCAACCGGCGTCGTCGGCGACCTGCAGGGCGAGCCTCTGGGCGCGCCCGAAGAGCGCGTCGGCGCGCGCCTGCTCGCCGTAGAGGGCGAGGGCGGCCCCGAGCTGCGCGGCAGCCAGCGGGGTGTCGAAGCTGGCAGCGAACGTGTCGGCGTAGTAGCGCAGGTCGCCGATGACGGCCTCTCCGGCGCGCGCCAGCACGTAGAAGGCGTAGGCGTACTGGGCGGCCCCGTCCGACATGGAACCGGCGGACCGGGCGCCGTTGCTTAGGTTGTCGAGCGCGCTGCGGAGGGCGGCGGCGGGCACGACGGCGCCGGCGGCCTCCGCGCGAAGCAGGAAGTCGGTCACGTAGGCGTCCAGCCAGAGGTCGCCGCCGCCCACGGACCAGAGCCCGAAGCTGCCCGTGCGTCCCTGCCGGGTGAGGACCCTGTCGACCCCGGCCTGCACGCGTGGCAGGACGTCGGCCTCGGCGACGAGTCCCAACCTGACGGCCATGGCGGGCGTGAGCAGCAGCGGTTGCAGGCTGGAGACGACCTGCTCCGTGCAGCCGTACGGGTACTCGAGGAGGTTCATGACGAGGCCGGGCACGTCGAAGGCACCTCCCAGGCCGGTGGAGAGGGTGGCGCGGGCCGTGTCGGTCAGGAAGCCGTCCAGCGCGCCCACCCCGAAGGTCAGGCTCGCGCCGGGCGCCAGCACCGTGCGGGTGGTGCGGGCCGTCTCCGGGTCCGTGCGCATGACGGTGAGGCGCAGCTCGCGCGTGGCCGTGACGCCCCCGGGCGTGGTCAGGTCTATCCGGTACACGTGCTCGCCCAGCTCGGTGGGGGCGAGCGGCAGGTCGATCACCGCGCGTCCGCCCTCCGCCAGCTCGACGCGGTCGGGCGCACCGGCCAACCCGTGGCCGACGACGGCGAGCTTGACCTCGCCCGCCGGTCCCGACACGTGGGTGAGCTCGAGGTGCAGGCGGCTCTCGTCGCCGAGCGTCATGAAGCGCGGGAGGCTGGCCTGGATCACCACGGGGTCGCGCACCAGCACGTCCTTCACGGCCTGCCCCACCGCCGTGTCCGTCCAGACGACCGCCATGAGCCGCACCGTGCCGTCGAACGGCGGCAGGTCGAAGGTCACCTCGGCGCGTCCGTCCCTCACCTCCACCGGTCCCGAGAAGAGCGCGAGCAGGTCCTCGGCCGGCGCGGGGCCGGCGCTCACCTCGTCCGCTCCGCCGTCACCGCCCGAGCGGACCTCGCCCTGCGCTCCCTGGCGGGCGTCGATGAGGCGCCCGTACAGGTCGCGGATGGCGATCCCGAGGCGGCGCTGGCCGAAGTAGTGAGTGGCGGGGTCGGGCGCCTTGAAGCTCGTGATGTTGAGCACCCCCACGTCGACGGCCGCCACCGTGGCGTGCCCGGCGCCGTCCGGGAGACCCGGCACCTCGAGCGTGACGGCGAGCGGCCCACCGGAGCGGGTGGTGTCCAGCGCCACGATCGTCGGCGTCAGCAGCCGGGCGCCAGGGTCCACGTTGGCGTGGGCGAGGCCCAGGCTCCTGGCCGGAAGGCGCTCGCTGGCGCCGCTCGGCCGGATGAGGCTGGCAGTCACGTAGGCGCCGGCGCCCCACTCGTCCGTGACGGGGAGCTCGACCGTCGTCTCGCCCTCCACCTCCACCAGCCTCAGGTCGACGACCCTGTCGGTCAGGACCGAGACCAGCGCCACGCCGGGCTCGGCGGCGTCGATGCGGAGCCGCGCCACGTCGCCGGGCGCGTAGGCGGCGGCGTCTAGCGACACGGCCAGCAGGTCGGGCGTCTCGCGTGTGGTGTCGGCCGCGGCCCAGCCCGCGGTGAACGGAAGCGAGGCGCTCGCGATGGTCGCGCCCTCGTGGCTGGCGCGCAGCTCGTACCTACCCCAACCCACCGGCACGCTCACGTGGACGGGGCCGCCGGCGGCGGCGGCCGTGCCCTCGGCCACGCGCTGACGCTCGGTGACGGGCTCCCAGAACCAACGACCGCTCACCGAGTACCACTGGTAGCGCGTGTCCACCCTGTCGACGCGCCAGGCGATGTCACCTCCCAGCGCGGTCCCGTCCGGCCCGACCAGCACGAGGTCGAACCCGGCCTCGGCGCCCTCTGGGAGAGGACCGTCGAAGGCGGGCCGGATCCCGACCACGGTCGTGCTGGGGCGCAGCGACCGCGTGAGCGAGCGCTCAACGGGCCT
Organism: uncultured bacterium; assembly: GCA_964398765.1. Taxonomy (GTDB): domain Bacteria; phylum Deinococcota; class Deinococci; order Deinococcales; family Trueperaceae; genus JAAYYF01. The sequence continues at coordinate 13,300 of CAYNNL010000021.1, forward strand.
CGACGAACCGTCGATAACGGTGACGGTGGCCGTCACCTGGTACGGGCGAGCCGTCAGGGATAGCCGGTCCAGGGGGAGCCGCACCGTGGCGGCCCCCGTGGCGTCCGTGATCACGCCCGGCGCGAGCGAGCGGCGCTCAGGGTCGACGCGTTCGTCGGCCCGCCCGAAGGAGTAGCCCTGCCAGCCCGGCAGCTCGTCCGTGGGAGCAACCGTGACGCTGCCGTCCACCACCAGGCCCGCCCCGGGCGCACCGAAGAGGTAGTCGGCCTGGACGTAAAGGTCGGGCGGAGCGGCAGTGTCTATCGGTCCATCGCCCGGGAGGGTCAGGACCACGTCGATCCGCTCCGGCAGGAAGTCCTCGACCAGCACCGTGCGAGTCGCCAGCGCCTTGGCCGTCACGTCCACGTAAGCGTCTATGCGCCACGCCCCGCGAGGGACCGCGCCGCCGAGCGGCAGCGCCACCACGTGACCGCCCGCGCCGTCGTCGCGAGAGAGCGTGCGCGAGTACTCCACGCCGTCGGGCCTGGAGAAGACGACCGTCAACGGCAGCCCGGACACCGCCACCGCGCGGTCGTCTCGCACCAGCGCGGTGAGGTTGACGGTCTCGCCGGGGCGGTAGGCGCCCCGGTCGGTGGCGAGGAACACGTCGAGCGGGCCGGGCGCCACGCGCCCCTCCACGCCGCGGTCCGACAGGTCGAACTCGGGTTCCTCGAGCGAGAGGACGGCCATGTCGGCGCTGTCCTCCACCAGCACCATCGCCGGCGCCGCGTTGCCCGCGCCGAGCGCGAGCGCCGCCGCGAACAGCACGTGCCCGGCGGCGTCCGTCGTCGCCTCACCCAACACCCGGTTGGAGCGGGCCACGAGCGCCACGCGCACGCCCTCCACCGCCCCACCGGTCGAGAGGCGCTGAACCACCACGTGCACCCCGTCCGAACCGGCGAGGGTGGTGACGCCTAGGTCGGAGACCAGGAACCACTGCATGGCGGGCGGCGAGTCGTAATCGTCCGTCCCCGCTGCCTTGGCGCGCAGCACGTACAGGCCCGGCTCGAGGTCGCCGGCCGCGGCGAGCGGGAGCTGCGAGGTGACCTCGCGGTTGAGGCTGCCCTCCAGGTCGGCCTCGCCCTCCCACACCGTCTCGGTGAGCGCCTCCTCGAACCTCCGCCCTTCCCAGGCGCTGAGCGACTGCAGGAACGAGCCGTCGCGCATGGAGGCCACGACGTTCCGGTCGGATACGCGCATGAGGCGCAGCTCGAGGTGATCGGCGTTGACGGTCTCCACCGGCAGCGACCGCGGCCCGGTGGCGGGCAGGACGTAGGCCCGCCCGGGGAAGCGCACGACCGGCGTCCGGTCGCGCACGTAGACGTCCAGGCGGGTGCTCGACAGCAGCACGTCGCCCCCGGCGCTCGGCAGGCCGGCCCGCAGCGTGAGCCAGTAGCTCTCGCCGTACGCCACCCCGGAGACGCAGAGCTGCTGACCCTCGACCTCGAGGGCCAACCCGCTCGTGCTCCGCTGCACGAACTGCTCGTAGTCGCGCGCAGGCGCCAGCTCCTCCGAGAACGTGACGCAGATGCGGGGTGCGGCCGTGCGCGAGTCGACATCGTGGGTGAGCACGCGGAAGCCGAACGCCTCCTGCAGCCGCCTGAGGTCGTCGCCGGCGATGCCCGGCACGAGCGCGTCGGCCAGGCGCACGGCTCCCAGCGCCGCCTCGCCCCGGTAGCGACGCTCGAGGGCCCGCGCCAACGTCAGGAGGGCCTGCGCCCGTTCGCGCCCCTCCAGCCTCAGGGAGGCGTTGATGGCGGCGGAGACGGCGAGGCTCTCGCGTTCGTAAGCGCGGTTGGGCTCATCCACGGCGAGCCTCAGCAGGGCCTCGGCGTAACGGGCCCAGGCCGTGCCGCTGTCGGCTACCGTCACGGCGGCGCCCGTGAAGGTGACCTCCGTCGAGGAGATACGCCTGGGCGCCTCCTCAAGGAGCGCCGCCTCGCTGTTGCCCTCCGCGAAGTAGCGCTGGGCCTGCCCGGTCGCCTGGTCTAGGGCGGCCGAGAAGTCGTACTCGCTCAGGAACGTCATCTCGGCGGCGGCCCGCCGGGCGCGCTCCTCAGCGCCGGCCGGCTGCTCGCTCACCACGCCGGACACGGCCCCCACGAACGGCACCGGCTCCGTGGTGGCGCTCTTGAGGAAACAGACGCCGTAACGCTGGTTGAAGGTGAACGCCGCGCAGCTGCCGTCTCTCAAGCAGGCCGCGGTGCAGCGCTCAAGGGTTATGTCCGTGAGCGAGGTCAGGTCGGAGCCGGGGAAGTCGGTGTCGGTGAGCGTCGTGGCGAAGCGCTCAGGGATGAGCTCACCCTGCGCGCCCGCCGAGAGGAGCGCCATGACGGCGAAGAGAGCCGCGAGGACCGCCGGCGGCCGGCGCCACCGCCCGGCGCCGCGCGCGGCCCCATGCCCGGCGCGAGGTAAGTGGATGCCCGCGAACCTGGTCATCTTGACCTCCAGAGCGTCGTTGCGCGAAGGCTAGCACGCACACCCGGGACATCCGCCCGGCGTGACCTCTGAGTTACCCTGTTGCGGTGAAGCGCCTACCGATCACCCTGCTACTGCTGCTGGCCGCCGCGGCCGGCCTGGCCCAGGAGTGCCTCCCGACCACCGGCACGGCCGTGCGCGTCGGTGTCCTGCCCGTCATGAACACCCTGCCGCTCTTCGTCGCCCAGCAGGGCGGCTACTTCGAGGCGCGCGGCGTCAGCGTCGAGCTCGTGCCCCTCGAGAGCGCGCGCGACCGCTCCATCGGCCTGCAGACGGGTCAGCTCGACGTGGGGAACAATGACGTCATGGGCGCCGTGCTGCAGGTGGCGGCCGGCGACGACCTCAAGATCGTGCGCCACGACAGCTTCGCGGCGGGCGTGCCGTTCTTCTCGATCGTGACCAGCGCGTCCAGTGGTCTCGCCACGGCGGACGCGCTGATAGCGGCGCTCCGCGCCGGGGAGGCCAAGGTGGCCGTGGGCCACAACACGGTCACCGAGTACATGGCCACGAAGCTGCTGCGCGACGCCGGTTACGACCCCAAGCCGTCCGACTACCTGGAGGTGAGCGCCATCCCGCTGCGGCTCGAGCAACTCAACCAGGGCCTCGTCGCAGCCGCGCTCCTGCCGGAGCCGCTCACCACCCTCGCAACGCAGGTCCAAGGCGGTCACGCGGTGCTGACCGACGCCACCACGGAGTTCGTGCCGGTGGCCCTGACCGTCACTCAGCGACTGCTCGACGAGCGCCCCGGCGACGCCTGCGCCTTCATGGCCGCCTATCAGGACGCCGTGGCAGCCATCAACGCCGACCCCGAGGCGTACCGCCGCAACGAGATCCGCATCCCCGACCCGATCCTGGAGACGTACACCGTACCCACCTTCGCCGCTCCTCGCGTGCCGAGCGAGGAGGAGATGGCCGCCGTGCAGGCGTGGATGGTGGAGGTCGGCATGATCGATGCCCCGCTGCCGTACGCGGAGCTCGTGGATCCCAGCTTCGTGCAGTCCGACTGAGACCGACGAACGGGGCCACGTGACCGATCCGGTCCTCGAGTTCTCGGACGTGACCTTCGGCTACGGCGCGGACCATCCGGTGCTGCTGGGGTTCGATTGGCGCCTGGGCGAGGGCGAGTTCTGCAGCGTCATCGGGCCCTCCGGTAGCGGCAAGACGACTCTCCTCTACCTGGCCGCGGGGTTGAGGGCGCCCGGCACGGGCAGCGTGGCGCTCAGGGGCGAGCGCGTCACGCGCCCGTCGGGCGACGTGGGGTTGCAGCTGCAGGATTACGGCCTCCTGCCGTGGTACTCGGCGCGCCGCAACGTGGAGGTGGCGCTCGCCATCAAGGGGGTGCGGCGGGCCGAGCGGCGCGAGCGCGCCGAGCACTGGTTGGGCCGGCTCGGCCTCGGCTCCGTGGCGAGCCGCTTCCCTGCGCAGCTCTCCGGTGGCCAACGCCAACGCGTGGCGTTGGCGCGGCAGTTCGCCCTCGGCAACGAGCTGCTCCTGCTCGACGAGCCGCTCTCGGCCGTGGACGAGCTGGCGCGGGAGCGGCTGCAGCGCGAGCTCTTCACCCTCACGCGCGAGGGTCGCAAGACGACCGTCATGGTCACGCACAGCGTCGAGGAGGCCGTGCTGCTCTCCAGCAGCGTCCTGCTGATCACGGACCACGCGCCCATCGCCCACGCGGAGCTGCTCCGGACGCCGTTCGGGGGCGAGATGCCGAGCAGGACGGACCCCGGCTTCCAGGCGCTCTGCGGCGAGATCAGGGAACGGTTGCGAGCGTGAGCGCCACCGGAGGAGGCATCAAGGTCGACCGGCGCGTGGCGCTCGTGATCGACCTGTTGCTCCTGCTCCTCGTCTGGCACGTGGCGGCCACCGTACTGAACCGGAGCTTCCTGCCGACCCCGTGGACCGTCCTGACGACCTTCTCCCGGGAGGTGCAGGGCCCGCTGTTGGTGCACTCGTGGGCGAGCCTCAGGCGCGTGCTGCTCAGCGTGGTGGCGGGCAGCGCGGCGGCGGCGCCACTGGCGGTGCTGGCGGCGGAGAGCCGCCTCGTGGACACGTTCCTGTCGCCGCTCGTCTACTTCCTCTACCCCACCCCCAAGATCGTGTTCCTGCCCATCATCGTGTTCCTGCTGGGTCTGGGCGACCCGTCGATCGTCTTCCTCATCGCGCTGATCGTCTTCTTCCAGGTGTACGTGATCGTGCGGGACGCTCTGGCGCGCGTTCCGGCCGCCACCCTCGACTCCGTCGCGTCGCTCGGCGGTGGGCGCCGCCACCGGCTGCGCTACCTCTACGTGCCCCTGAGCACCTCGGCCGTGCTCACGGCGCTCAAGGTCAGCGTCGGGACGAGCATCGCGGTCCTGTTCATCGCGGAGTCGATAGGCAACAACGTGGGCCTGGGTTATTACATCGTCGTGGACCAGTGGAACCGCTTCGCTTACGCGAAGGTGTACGCGGGGGTCCTGATGATCGCACTGCTGGGCAGCGCCCTGTTCGGAGCGCTCAGCTGGCTCGAGGCGCGCGCCACCCGCTGGCAGGGGACCAGGTGAGGACGCTCTCCCTCTGGTTCGAGGCCGTCAGGCCCCGCACCCTGGTCCTGGCCGTGGCCGGCGTGGTCCTCGGCGTGCTGCTGGCCGCCGCCCGGGGCCCGGTGCAGTGGCGCACCGCCGCGCTCACGCTGCTCACGGCCGTCCTCCTCCAGGTGCTCTCCAACCTGGCCAACGACTACGGCGACAGCGTGCACGGCGCGGACGACCACAACCGCGTGGGGCCCACGCGGGCCGTCCAGAGCGGCCGGGTCGGCCGCCGGCAGATGCTCGCCGCGGTGCTCCTCAGCGCCGCGCTGGCCGTGGTCTCGGGGCTGGCGCTCGTGTGGTCCGCAGTGGCCACCATAGGCGTCCCGGCGGCGGTCGTCATCCTGGCGCTGGGCGCCGCGGCGGTGTGGGCGGCCTGGGCGTACACGGGCAGCGCCAAGCCGTACGGCTACGTGGGGCTGGGTGACGCCATGGTGTTCCTCTTCTTCGGCCTCGTGGCGGTGCTGGGGACGAGCTACCTGCAGACGGGCGGGTTCGCGGCACTCGACGCGCTCCCCGCCGCCGCCTTCGGGCTGCTGGCAGCGGCCGTGCTGAACGTCAACAACCTCCGTGACCTGGCGGGCGACCGTGCCGCCGGCAAGCTCACGGTGCCGGTGCGGCTTGGCGCGCGCGGCGGCCGGGCCTACCACCTCGCCCTGTTGGCCGGCGCCCCGACGCTCGCGCTGACGGCGGCGCTGCTGGACTGGCGCTCCGTCTGGCAGCTGCTGTTCCTCGTCACCCTGCCCGCGCTGGCTGCGCTACAGCGGCAGGTGAACGCGCGCGATGGCGCGGCCCTCGACCCGCTGCTGAAGCGCACGGCCCTCACGGCGCTCGCCTTCGCGGTGACGCTCGGCGTGGGCTGGCTGCTGGCCGGGCGGGCCTAGGGCGCCGCGTTGTAGCGCTTGTTGTCCGGATGCGGGCTAACGTTCGTGCGCTTGTAAGGCGCCACGGGCCGCAAGACGTTGCGGCACTGCGGGTTCACGCAGCCGGGGCAACGCAGGCCGTACTGGTCGCTGCAAGCCGCGCCGCTCCTCAGGTGCTCCGCCACGACGGCGGCGAGAGCGTCCTGGAACAGCGGCAGGTCGTTGAAGGCCGGCGCGCGCCTGTACTCGGTGATGCCCGCCTCCCGCGCCAGCTCGCCGTACTCGATGTCGAGCTCGTGAAGCGTCTCGATGTGGTCCGAGGTGAAGGCGATGGGCACCACCAACACGCGCCTCCGCTTCTTGACGCCCAGCTGCCGGATCACCGACTCGGTGGAGGGGCCCAGCCAGGGGACCGGACCGACCTCCGACTGGTACGCGAGGAGGTGCTCGTACGGGCGCCCCAGGCGCTTCATCACCTCGTGCACGCCGGCCCCGACCTCTAGCGGGTAGGCGTCGCCCCGGTTCACGACGGACATGGGCAGGCTGTGAGCGCTGAAGAGCACGATCACGTCGTCCCTGTCGGCCTCGGCGAACTGCTCGAGCCCCCGCTCCACCGTGCTCGTCATGGCCTCGATGAAGAGCTCGTGCGTGGGCCAGCGGTCTATCACGCTCCAGTCGAACGCCTCCTGCAGACCGAGGCGGCGTGCTGCGCGCCAGAGCTCGTTAAGGCTGCTGCCGGTGGTGGCGCAGCTGAACTGCGGGTACTGCGTGAACGCCACCGCCCGCACCACGCCGTCGGCGCTCATCTGCCTCAGCGCCGTCTCGCTCGACGGCTCGCCGTATCGGAACGCCACGTAGTGCTTGTGGGGCGCCGACTCCGGGCAGATGGCGTCCAACCGCTCGCACATGCCGCGGCCCTGCAGGTCGGTCCAGTGGAGGATCGGGCTGCCGCCCCCGATCTCCGCGTAATGCCGTTGCACGGAGGCGGTGCGACGGCTGGCGATGAACGGTCCCAGCACCGACTGAAAGGGCAGTTGGATGATCTCCCGGTCGACGAACAGCTCCAGCAGGAACGGGCGCACTTCGTCGAGCCGCTTGGGCCCGCCCAGGTTGAGCATCATGACGGCGGTGGGAGGTCGGTCCATGGCGGGAACGCTACCGAGCGTGCCCGCCGGAAGCGTCACGGAACTGTCATTCGTACCTGAGCGCCTCGATGGGGTCGAGGTTGGCGGCGCGCGCCGCCGGCAGGGTGCCCGACACGAAGGCGAGCGCCATGACCACGACGATGACGACGGTGACGAGGAGCGGGTCGAACTCGAGGACCCGCAGCCCGGCGAGGTCCTTGAGGGGGCCGGCCGCGAGGACGTTGCTCACGACGTTGCCCACGACGATGGCGGCGACGGAGCCGATGAGGCTGCCGAGCAGGCCGATGACGACGGCCTCGGTGGTGAAGAGCGCGAAGATGCGCGAGCGGCCCATCCCCATGGCCTTCATGAGGCCGATCTCGCGCGTGCGCTCCTGGACGGACATGAGGAGCGTGTTGATGATCCCGAAGCTCGCGGCTATGAGGGCGATGACCGCGAAGGCGTTCAGCACGCCGACGATGCCGGTGATCACCGTGTCCACAACTCCCAGGCGGTCGGCGACCGTGGTGCCTGAGTAGCCCTTCGCCTCCAGCGCCGTCTTGATGGCGCTTACGTCGGCGGCGGAGGCGTCCTTCGAGAAGCGCGCGATGGCGGCCGGGTAGACGCTCGCCGCTACCGCAGGGAGTCCGGCGGTCTGGGCGGCGTAAAGCTCCTCGGTTAGGTTCTGGTCGATGAGCATGCCGAAGGCGAAGATCGTGTCCTCCTGCACGCCCGCCACGCGGGCCTCCACCTCGTGCGGCTTGCCGAACAGGTCGCTGACGCCGATGGTGACGGTCTTGCCCACGGCCGCCGCGGGCGAGGCGAACCCGAGCGGCGTGACGAAGGAGGCCGGGAGCAGCAGCTCGCCCGGCCGGCCGGGTTCCTGCTCACCGAACGACGAGCCCGCCACGAGGGCGATGTTGGCCGAGATCGGGGAGGGGTTGACGACGAACTCGTACTTCTTGCCGCCGGCGGTGATGTAGTCGGGCGCCACCATCCTGAGCGGCTCGACCGAGAGGATGCCGGGCACGCCCTCTATGGCGGCGATGTCCGCGCTGCTCAGCGCGGCGAACTGCGGGCCCATCTGGCCGGGGAGCACCGCCTTGTCCGGCTCGTACTCCGTCGGGCCGGAACCGGACCCGCCGAACACGCCGCCCTCCATGAGTGACGCCTGGCTGACGGTCATGATGTCGCCGGAACCTAGGCTGCTCACCTGCGTGTCGATGTAGTTGGTGATGCCGGTGCCGACGCCGTTCGTGAGCGTGAGGGTGAAGGCGCCGACGAATATGGCCAGGACGGTGAGGGTGGTGCGCAGCTTGCTGCGGAACGCGTTCCCGACGGCCGTGGCGACGATCTCGACGAAGCTCACGGCCGCGCCTCCGCGCGCGCGCCCGTCGCGGGTGCCACCGCCGGTTGAGCGGCCGCCTCGTCGATGAGGCCGTCCTTGAGGTAGATGCGGCGGTCGCAGCGCTCGGCGAGGTCCTCGTCGTGGGTGACGAGCACGAGCGTTATGCCGCGCTCCTGGTTGAAGCCGAACAGGAGGTCCTCGACCACGGCGCTCGTGCCGCTGTCGAGGTTGCCGGTCGGTTCGTCGGCGAAGATGATGCGCGGCTCGGTGGCGAGCGCCCTGGCGATGACCATGCGCTGCTTCTGCCCGCCCGACAGGGCGGTGGCGAGGTTGTTGGCCTTGTCGGCCATCTCCACCTGGTGAAGGACCCGCATGGCGCGCTCGGTGCGCTGCGCCCTCGGGACGCCGGCGATCTTGAGGGGGAGCGTCACGTTCCCCAGCACGGTCGCGTTGGGGATCATGAAGAACTGCTGGAACACGAACCCGAACGTGCTGTTGCGGAGCCTGTTGACGGCCTTCGGCGACAGGCTGCCGGCCGGCGTGCCCTCGACGAGCACCTCACCGGCGTCGGGCGTGTCGAGGAGCGCCAAGAGGTGCATGAGGGTCGACTTGCCGGAGCCGCTCTTCCCGACGATGGCCACGGATTCCCCCGCGTCCACGGCCAGGCTGACGCCCCTGAGGGCCTCGAAGTAGCTCTCGCCCCTACCGTAGGTCTTCTTGATGTCGCGTGCTTCCAGGATGTGGATGGCGGGACTCACTTTCGGGTTCCGCCCGGACGGATGCCGGGGCGGCGGGACGACGTGTCCTGGGCGGTCGGGGGCGCGCCGCGGACGAGGTGGCGCGCCAGGGTCCTCTCGAGGAGGTCGAAGGCGTCGACGATGGACGCGGCCTGGCCGGCGGTGGCACCCTGCGCCGACCGCGACCTGTGGGCGTAGTTCAGCGCCGCCGCGCTCACGAGGAGGAGCATGTGCGCCTCGGCGAGCTGATCCTTGGACGGCTCGGGCTGCGGCTGGGGTTCGCCCCGGTCCGTGGCGGCGGAACCCGGGACCTCCTCGAGCGCCAGCAGCCGTGCGGTCAGCAGCGTCAGGCGGTCCAGCACGACCGTGAGCAGGCTCATGTGGCGCCGCTGCAGCTCCGGGACCATGGCGAGCACGGCCATGCGCTTCTCGAGCAGGTCGTCCGCCAGGACGTTCTCCTCGAAGAACCGGATGATGAACTCCCGCAGGTCGGCGTACACGCCCTCCGGTCCGGGGCGCCGCGGGAAGCCGATCAACAGCTCGTCCCCCGAGGCCCCGATGGGGTTACCGAGGACGGCGTCCTCCTTGGAGGAGAAGTAGTTGAAGAAGGTGCGCGGCGACACGAAGGCGCGGTCCGCGATCTGCTCGACCGTGGTGTTGTCGAAGCCCTGCTCCATGACGAGCGCCAGCGTGGCGGCCTCGAGTGCGCGGCGCGTCTCGCGGGCCTTGCGCGCCCTCAGTCCGGCTGTGTCAGCGTCCGTCACGAGCACCAATTATTGCACACCACGCAACCTTGCGTGTCGTGCAAGGTTGCACAAGCCGCAACCGCGCCGGGCCGTCCCCGGCGTGGCGCGCCGCCACCGACCGCGTCACCGCCCCCGGACCGCGCCCGGCCGCGTGATACAACCGGCATGATGTTCCCCGTCCGGCCGCCCACGCGCCGACGCGGCGCGCGTACCGCCGGCGCGGGCAGGTTGGTGGCCAACGCCTGCCTCATCGGCTCGCTGCTCGCCCTCGTCGCCGTGGCGCCGGTCCGAGCGGGGCACGCCGAGTTCCCGGGACACACGCACCCCGAGGGCACCCCCGACCACCACCACACCTTGAGCCAGGTCGGCCTGTTGAGCGTGGCCGCGGCGACCCCGACCCTGGACGCCACCGTGCGGGAGATCCCGGCGGCGGAACCCCTGGAAGCCCCCGAGGCCCACCCGCGGCAGTTCGCCGACGGCGGCACGAGAGCCCGCGCGCCGCCGGCCGCCGCCCTGTAGCGACGGGCACGGCCCCAGCCGGCGGTCACGGGCCGCCGGACCCGGGCGGCGTATAGTTCCCTCCCCAGCGGCACCACGCTAACCGGAGACGCGTGCCGCACGGTACTCATGGAGTGAAGATGCTGGTCATCCTCCTGAAGGCTGTCACCCTGCTAGGCGCGGCAATCGCGGCCGGCACGGCCGTGGCGCCCACGCTGCTGCCCACCAAGCGCCTCACGCGGGCACTCGCGGCCACCTTCTACGCCGCGCTCGCCGCCCTCGTGCTCGCCGGCGCGCTGGAGGTGGTGATGAACCTCGTGCGGCTGCTGGGGCGGGCGGAGTGGGACCTGTTCGTCTCGTACCTGAGTTCCACCAGGCACGGCCACGCCGTAGTGGCACGCACCGCCGTGGCCGCCGCGCTGGCGGCCGCCGTGGCCGTCCCGTGGCTGCGCCTGCTGCGGTGGCCGCTCGCCCTGGCGCTCCTCGCCACCTACAGTTACGCCAGCCACGCCGCCGGCATGGGAGGAGCGTGGCCCATGGTCACCGACCTCGTGCACTACGGGGCGGTGGCGGTCTGGGCCGGCGCCGTCCTCGTCGCTCGCGCCGCTCCCGTATGGCATGCAGGCGCCGAGGCGCTGAGGCTCGCCACGCTCGAGCGCCTCTCGCGCATAGGCCTCCTGACCGTGCTGCTCCTGGCGTTCACCGGGGTGATCTCCACCCTCGTCCACTCGTCCGACCCGGCGTCGTTCGTGACGTCACCCTACGCGCTGGCCTGGCTGGTCAAGGTGGGTATCGTGCTGACGACGGTGGCGCTGGCCGCCTGGAACCGCTTCGCGCTGCTCCCGGCGGTGCGGCGCGACACCACCGACCTCCGCATGCGCCGTAGCCTCACCGCCGAGCTGGCGCTACTCCTGGCCGTGTTCGTCGCCACCGCCTGGTTGACCACCAGCGCCCTCCCCCACACCGCCGAAGACATGAGCACCTCCCCCATCGAGAACCTGAGGCGATGGGCAGACTACGTGAGAGAGTGATCCATGAGACTGCGCAAGACCGCCACCACCGTACTGACGCTGCTGCTGGCATCCGCCGCCCTCCTCCCGGCGAGCGCCCACCAGTCCATCGAGGTGGCCGACGGGGCCTACCGCGTGACCGCCGGCTACCTCGTCAACCCGCCGTACACCACCGTGCTCAACGGCATCGACCTCGCCGTCAGGGACGCTGACGGCGTCCTGATCACCGGCCTGGAGAAGAGCCTCGAGGCGTGGGTGCTGGGCCCCGAGGGCAGCGAGGTGAAGCTCACCCTGCGCGCCAACGGAGACAAGGAAGGCTGGTACACCGGCAACTTCATGCCCACGGCACCCGGCAGTTACACGTTCCGCGTGAAGGGCTACGTCGGCACCCTGGCCATCGACCTGCTCTTCGATCACGTGGCCCACACCGACCCGGCCATCATGGACATCAAGGACATCTCGCTCCCATGACCCGCGTCCTCGCTGCGCTCCTCGCTGCCGCCACCGTGAGCCTCGGCTGGGCCCACGCCTACCTCGTCACCTCCTCCCCCGCCGAGGGGGAGGTGACGGAGGGCGCGGTCACGGAGCTGAAGCTCGAGTTCAGCGAGCCGATCGAGACGGGCTTCTCCACGTTCAAGCTCGTGCGCGTCCCCACCGACCTCGAGCCGGGCTCGGAGGACTACGCGCCCCGCCTCAACGCCATCGCCGGCCCCATGGTGGACGCGGTGCTCGCTCAGAAGGGCGTGTACGAGGGCGAGGTCACCGCCGAACTCAGCCCGCGCTCCGGCGGGTCGGCGCAGCTCACGCTGACCCTCGCGGACCCGCTGCCCGCCGGCGCCTACCTAGTCGCCTGGCGCGTGCTCTCGGTGGACACTCACATCCTGGAGGGGTTCTACACGTTCACGGTGCGGTAGGCGGCG
>CAYNNL010000022.1:0-24480 GCA_964398765.1 uncultured bacterium
ACGACCGTCACCTCGCTCCCGAAGGAGGAGTAGACGTCGGCGAACTCGAGGCCGATGGCGCCCGCACCGATCACGAGGAGCCGCGCGGGCACGCTGGCCCCGATGGTGAGCGCACCGGTCGAGTCGATGATGCGGTCGCCATCCAGCTCGAAGCCGGGGATGGCCGCGGGCCTCGAGCCGGTGGCGATCACGAACTTCTCCGCCGTGTAGGCCTTGCCGGCCACCTCCACCGTGTTCTTGCCCGTGAAACGCCCCTCGCCCTCGAGGAGCGTGACCTTGTTGCCCTTGAACAGCATGCCGACGCCGCTCGTCTGCTTCTTCACCACGTCGAGCTTCCACCTGTCGACCGCGGCGAGGTCGACCTTGGGCGTGCCGAAGTCGACGCCGAACGCGCTCGCGTCCTTGGCACCGCGCAGCTCGGCGGCCACGTGCAAGAGGGCCTTGGTGGGGATGCAACCCACGTTCAAGCACACGCCCCCGACCGCGCCCTTCTCGACGCATGCCACCTTGAGGCCCAGTTGCGAAGCGCGGATGGCCGCGTGGTACCCGCCGGGCCCGGAGCCGATGACGATGAGGTCGAAGTCCATTGCAGCCTCCAAGGGGGGCGCCGCCGCGGGCGCCTGGGTCGTCTCGAAGCGACGGCCGGCTCGCGCCGGCCGGTGTGTGCGTCAGTCTACCGCCCACGGGCCCGCGGTCGGCGCGGTGCCTATACTGCCGCATGAGGCTACGCACCTTGGGAGGGCTCTCCCTGTCGGGTGTCAGCTTTCGACGTCCCAAACCCCTCCTCCTGCTGACGTACCTGGCACTCGAAGGCCGCAAGGACCGCCGCTTCCTGACGGAGTTGTTCTGGCCGCGGGCGTCCAACCCGCGCCAGAGCCTCTCCGTGGCCCTGTCACAGCTGCGTGCCGTGGCCCCTGCGGCGCTGAGCGTCGACGGCTCGACCCTGGGCGCCAGCGTGGAGTGCGACGCGGTCGAGCTAGTCGCCGCCACCGCGGCCGCAGATTGGCGCGGCGCGGCAGACCTCTACGGTGGGGCCTTCCTCAGCGGACTGGACGTGGCCGACGGCAACGTCGAGCTCGAGGAGTGGCTCTTCCAGACGCGGGAGACGGTGGCCGCCGAGGCGCAGCGCGCGTTCGTCGAACTGGCCGAGGAGGGTCTCCGGGAGGGCGACAGGCTGGGCGCCGTCCGGCTGGCGGAACAGGCGGCGGCCCTGCTCACGCAGGTGGTGGACGTCGACCCGGAGCGTCTCACGCGCCTACACGCGCTGCTCACGACCACCGACAGCCCGCGCGCCCTACCGCTCAGGCGCGAGGCGGCCGAGCTCGGCATCGACCTCACAGCGTTCTCGGCACCTCAGGAGCCGCCGGACGCCGTTCGCGCGCCCAGCCACAACCTCCCCCGCCGCCAGGCCCTGTTCGTTGGTCGTGAGGCCGAGCTGCGAGACCTCGAGGGCCTGGTCGACGAGGGCGCCCGGCTGATCACGGTCACCGGCCTGGGCGGCATCGGGAAGACGCGGCTCGCGCTAGAACTGGCCTGGCGCCTGCAGCGCGCGAGGCGCTTCGATCCCATCTACTTCGTTCCCTTGGAGACGCTCACCGAGCCGGCCGAGGTGCTGGGGCATGTCGCCCGCTCGGCGCAGGTGCCGGCAGGCCGCCGCGACCCCATCTCGGCGATAGCAGCCAGGTTCGCCTCGACCCGGCCCCTGTTCGTCCTCGACAACTTCGAGCAGCTCGGCGGAGCCGCACCCGACGTGGGGCGCCTGCTCGAGGCCTGCCCCGGGCTGACGCTGCTGGTCACCTCGCGCGAGCCGCTCGGCCTGGAGGGCGAGTCGCTCTACCCCGTGACGGGGCTGCCGCTGCCCTCGGCCGCCGACGAGGCGCCGGCCGACGACGACCGCGGTGGCGCCCTGAGCCTGTTCGTCCAGGCGGCCCGGCGGTTCGACGCGCGCTTCGGCCTCACGGAGGTGAGCACCCAAGCCGCCGTAAGCGTGTGCAGGCGACTCGCCGGCTCGCCGCTCGGCATCGAGCTCGCGGCGGCTCTGACGCGCCTGATGCCGCTCGAAGAGCTCGCACGTGAGCTGGAGGACGACCTGGACACGCTGGTCAACGTCCAGGAAGATCCGACGCCGCGGCATAGCGACCTGCGGACCGTGTTCGAGAGCTCGTGGCAGCGCCTCACCTTGGCGCAGCGGCGCGCGCTGGCCGGGGCCTCCGTCTTCGAGGGAGGCTTCGACCGTGCGGCGGCCAAGGCGGTGCTGGGCATGGACCTTCCGACTCTGGCCGTCCTGATCGACAGGGCGCTCGTGGCGCGGCAGGGGCGGCGCTACGACCTGCACCCGCTGGTCAGGCAGTACGCGGCCGAGAAGCTGGCCGAGACGCGAGACGCCGGTGCTCTGCGCGCCAGGCACGCAGAGCACTACGCCGCCTTCCTTGTGGCGCGGCGGGCCGCCTACCGCAGGGTCGCCCACCGCGCCGCCTTCGAGGAGATCGACGGCGACTACCCCAACGTGCGGGCAGCCTGGGTCCGGGCGGCCGCCGGTCGGGACGAGGCCTTGTTGGGGCGCATGGTTCCCATGCTCACCGACTACCTGTGGGTAAGGAGCCGCTTCCACGAGCTCACGCGGCAGGCAGAACTGGCGCTCGGCGCGGTGGGTCCCGACACGCTCCTGGCAGGCCACCTGGCGTTCGCCCTCGCCCTTCCCCACATGGACTCCGCTCCGGCGCAGGCGAGACCGTTGTTCGAACGCGCCCTCGAGCTCGGCGCGCGCCACGGCGACGACGGGCTGGTGGGCATGGCGCACTACCGGCTGGGTCGCGCGTTCGCGCACGCGGGTGCCGCCGATAGTGCGGACGAGCACTACCGCGCCGCGCTACCGCTCCTCGAGCACCACGACGACGGCATGAGCCTCGGGGGGTGCATCTGCAACCTCGGCCTGCTCGCCGCGGATCACCCTGAAGCGGGGCGCCTCCTCGAGGAGGCCGCCGCCGTGAGCAAGCGCGCCGGCAACGTGCTGGACCAGGTGAACATCCTCCAGAACCTCGCGTGCCACGTGCGCGACAGCGACGGCGACTACGCCCGCGCCTTGCGGCACGTGCAGGGCGCGCTCGCGCTGGAGGCGGCGATCGGCAGGCGCGGCCAGCTCGTGGCGCTCAACGAGTGGGCGGCCTACTACTACCTGCAACTCTCCGACCTGCCAGCGGCCGAGCTTCACCTGGCCGAGGTGGCCAGGCTCGTGGCCGAGGCCGAGCCGTGGGAGGAGCATCCGGCGGGCGTGCCCGCCAACGACCGGATGATGGCCCACTACCACTTCGCAGCTGGCGACCTCGCCCGTGGGCTACTGCACGCTCGCAAGGCCACGGAGTCGGGCGACTGCCTCCTGATGGTCGCCTGGGCCGACGTGATACACGGCGACCTGGAGGAGGCGGCGCGCCTGCTCGCGGAGCTGCGCGTCGAAGTCCAGGACTACCTCGACGCCGTGGCCCAGGACGAGAGCTCAGTCCGCCTACTGGCGGCAGCGGTCACGGCCTCGAGCGCCGTTGACGCAGGAACAGGGCCCGGCTCGGCGGCCGCCCCGTACAGCCAGGAGGCACTGAACGACATCTTGGTCGCGCTGGACCTGGTCTTGGCCAACGAGCTGGTCCCTCAGGCCCTCACCGCGTTCATGGCCGCGCACGTGGTGGCGCCCGAGCTGGTGGGCCCCGAACTCCTGGAGCTGGCCGCCACGCACCCGGCCGGCCGCCAGGTGACCAGGCGGTTGGCGGCCGAGCGCCTGGCGGCGGTCCATGGGGCCCGGCCGGCCTCAGATCCCGGCGGGCTACCTCGCCGGCGCACCAGACAGGCGGGGCGCGACGAGGTCCTGGAGCGGGCCCGCCAGCTAAGGACCCGGTTGCGCGCGGTCAGCGCGACGGCGCCACTCGAGCGCGCTGTCGGTTGACCGGCCGTGATGACCCGCACCCGGCGTCAGCCACTGAGGGCGCCGCGGTCGCCGGCGACCGGGGCGCGCTCCCGCCCCGGCGCCTGTGGCGGACCTATACTGTAGAACCTATGACCCAGGCAGAATCCAGCGCCACGCCGACCGCTCACGCGGAGCGCTACTCACCGGGCGAGATCGAGAAGAAGTGGCAGCAGCGCTGGCGCGAGGAGCGGCTCTACGAGGTCGACCTCCGCGACGAGAGCCGGCCCAAGTACTACTTCCTCACCATGTACCCCTACCCGTCGGGCGACCTGCACATCGGCCACTGGTACGCGGAGGCGCCCGCCGACGCCGCCGCGCGCTACAAGCGCATGCGCGGCTACAACGTGCTCTTCCCCATGGGCTACGACGCCTTCGGGCTCCCGGCCGAGAACGCGGCGGTCAAGGCCGCGCGGGCAGGCGACAAGTCGGTGCACCCGGCCCGCCTCACCTACCAGCGCATCGGCCGGATGACCGAGCAGTTCGAGCAGATGGGCGCCATGTTCGACTGGTCGAAGCGCATAGTCACGTGCGATCCCGAGTACTACAAGTGGAACCAGTGGTTCTTCATCAAGATGCTCGAGAAGGGCCTCGCGTACCGCAAGGAGTCGTTCGTCAACTGGGACCCGGTCGACCAGACGGTGCTCGCCAACGAGCAGGTCATCGACGGGCGCGGCGACCGCTCCGGCGCGCTCATCGAGCGTCGGCTCATGCCGCAGTGGCACTACCGCATCACCGACTACGCCGAGGAACTCCTCGACTTCTCCGGGCTCGACTGGCCGGAGCGCGTGGTGGCCATGCAGACGAACTGGATCGGCCGCTCCGAAGGGGCCGAGGTGGTCTTCAGGAGCGAGGCCGGCGACGAGATCCCCGTCTTCACCACCCGGCCGGACACGCTCTGGGGCGCCACCTTCATGGTGCTGGCGCCGGAGCACCCCCTCGTCGCCAGGCTCACCTCGCCGGAGCGCCGCGCGGCGGTGGAGGCGTACGTGGAGCGGGCCGGGCACAAGTCCGACCTCGACCGCATGGCCGACACCAAGGAGAAGTCGGGCGAGTTCATCGGCGCTTACGCCGTGAACCCCGTGAACGGCGCGCGCATCCCCATCTGGACGGCGGATTACGTGCTGATGGGCTACGGGACCGGCGCCATCATGGCCGTGCCGTACGGGGACCAGCGCGACTTCGAGTTCGCACGGGCCTTCGGGCTCGAGATCACGCCCGTGGTGCGCCCCGACGGGGTCGAGGGCGACCTGCGCGCCGCCGACCTCACCGAGGCGTGGGCGGGCCCCGGCACCATGATCAACTCGGGTCCGCTGAACGGGCTAGTCCACAACGGCATGAAGGGCAGCGCCAGCCCGGCCATCGCCGCGGCCACCGAGTACCTCGCCAGCAAGGGCCTCGGCCGGGCGCAGACCACCTACCGCCTGCGTGACTGGCTCATCAGCCGCCAGCGCTACTGGGGCACGCCCATCCCCGTCGTGTACTGCGACGACTGCGGCATGCTGCCCGAGAAGCTCGAGAACCTCCCCGTCATCCTGCCGGAGGACGTTGCGTTCATGCCGACGGGCGAGTCGCCCCTCAAGACGCACGCGGGCTTCCTGGCCACCACCTGCCCCAACTGCGGCGGTCCGGCGCGCCGGGAGACCGACACGATGGACACGTTCCAGGACTCGTCCTGGTACTGGTTCCGCTACCTGAGCCCGCACGACGCGGACCGCGCGTTCGACCCGGCGCTCGCCGCGAAGTGGACGCCTGTCGACACGTACACGGGCGGCATCGAGCACGCCATCTTGCACCTGCTCTACTCGCGCTTCTTCACCAAGGTGCTGCGCGACCTCGGCCTGACGACCGCCGACGAGCCGTTCAGGCGCCTCCGCAACCAGGGGATGATCCTGGGCTCGGACAACGAGAAGATGTCGAAGTCGCGCGGCAACGTCGTCAACCCCGACGACCTGGTGGCGCAGTACGGGGCCGACACGGTCCGGGCCTACCTCATGTTCCTGGGGCCGTGGGACCAGGGGGCGCCGTGGAGCTACAGCGGGATCGACGGGCAGTTCCGCTTCCTCGGGCGGGTCTGGAACCTCGTGACGGGCGACCAGCAGGCGGGCGAGCCCGGCGACATCACGGAGGCCGACGTGCGCCGCGCCGTGCACCACGCCATCAAGGAGGTCACCGAGGACTTCGAGGCGTTCCGCTTCAACACCGCAATCGCCGAGCTGATGACTCTCCAGGGCGCCCTCCAGAGGGCCAGGGCGGCCGGGCTGGCGGGCAGCGCCGAGTGGCGCGCCGGCGTCGAGACGCTCCTACTGCTGCTGGCGCCCATCGCTCCCCATGTCACCGAGGAACTCTGGCGCCGCTCCGGCCACGCCACCTCCGTCCACCTGCAGCCGTGGCCGACGCACGACCCGGCCGCTCTGGTGGCCGACAGCGTGACGCTGGCGGTGCAGGTGAACGGCAAGCTCCGCGGCCGGGTCGAGGTGGCGGCGCAGGCCGACGAGGCCACCGTCCTGGCCGCTGTCAAGGCCGAGCCGAACGTGGCGCGTTACCTGGATGGCAAGGAGCTGGTGCGAGAGGTGGTCGTCCCCGGGCGGTTGGTGAACCTCGTCGTCAAGGGCTGACGCGCCGGTACAGGTTCGCGGCCATCGACGGCCGGCTTCTCAGCGCGAGGTGCGCCCGCGTCACTGCGGCGTGAGCAGAAGCACCTGCTGGAGCGTGGCGAGTTCCACGCTAGGCCTTACGATGAACGTGCGGCGCAGGTCGTTCGGGTCGGGAGGCAGTACCTCCAGCACCTCCCCCACGCTAACGCCGGCCGGGAACAGGCCGCCGTAGCTGGAGGTCTCGATCACGTCGCCGACCACCACCGGCTGGTCGAGGATGAAGCGCGACACGCGCACGAGCCCGCCGACCTCGCCCACGGCGATGCCCTGCCCGCCCTTGCCCCTCACGGTCACCCCGACCCTCGACTGCGGGTCGACCACGGTGCGCACCACGGCGCTCGCGCGCGCCACGTCCGTCACGATCCCGACCAGACCCCCCGCCACCGTGACCGGCATGTTGCGGCTCACCCCCGCGTCGGCGCCAAGACCGACCCGCAGCCGCGCCAGCGTGGCGCCCCCGTCGCTCCCGACGACCGGCGCCACCGCCAGCACGCCCGGCGACTGCACCTGCGCGACGTGCACGACCTCGCGGTAGCGGTCGAGTTCCAGCTCCAGCTGGCGCGCGGCCTCGCGCTCGGCCGCCAGCGCCACCTGGGCCTCGGCCAGCTCGGCGCGCAGGTCGCGCCGATCGACGGCGCTCTCGAGGGCCAGGCGCACGTTGGTGCCGGCGCGGTGCAACAGTTCGTGAGGCAACGCCACGGCCGCGGTGACGTCGGCCGGCACGGTGCCCACGAAGGCGGTGAACAGGACGGTGAAGAGCCCGAGGCCCACGAACAGGTACCAGGCGCGCAGCAACCTAGACAAGCTCCAGCCCCAGTCGGCGCGCGGCCAGGACGAGGTTGACGAGGCTCAGGCCCATCACGTTCGAGTAGCAGCCCCTCACGCCGGCAACGAGGCCGGCGCCGAGACCCTGTATGCCGTAACCCCCCGCCTTGTCGAGACCCTCGCCAGAGCGACAGTAGCGCGCGATCTCACCGTCAGTGAGCGGTCTGAACTCGACCACGGTCCGGACGACGAGAGCTTCGAGGCGTCCGCGGTAGGCCAGGGCGTGACCGGTCAACACCTCGTGCTCCCGCCCGGCCAGGCGCGCGATGAAGGTCCGGTTCTCCGCCTCGTCGGCGGGCTTGTTGATAGCCTCTCCGTCCAAGGCGACCGTCGTGTCGGCCGCGATGACGAGGGCGCCCACGCCCTCCCCGAGGCGGCCCGCCACGAGCGAGGCCTTCTCCCGCGCCAACCGCTTGACCAGCTCGGCCGGGGTCTCGCCGACGCCCGGCTCCTCATCGATGTCGGGCACCACCACCTCGAACGCCAGGCCGAGGCTCCCCAGGAGCTGCGAGCGCCGCGGGGAGCCGCTCGCCAGCACGATCCTCAGGTCGGCGGGGCTGGGTCGTCCGGGAACCGGGTCTGGCGGAAACACGTGGCCCAGGATACCGGCTGGGCGGGCGCACCGCGCCGGTTGGGCGGCCGCCTGACGGTATGCTCGCCCTCATGACGACCCTTGGCGGCCTTGAGGCGATGAAGCGCGCCGCGGCGCTACGAGCCCTCGACCTCGTGGAGGACGGGATGACTCTCGGCCTGGGGACCGGCAGCACGGCGCGCTGGCTGGTCGAGGAGCTGGGGGCCAGGCTCCTGAGCGGCAGCCTGACGGCCGTGACCGGGGTGGCCACCTCGGGCCGGACCGAGGCGCAGGCGCGGGCACTCGGTATCCCGATAGTGGAGCTGCCCGAGCGGGGCGTCGACCTCGCCATCGACGGCATGGACGAGTTGACCTCCGACCTGCAGGCCATCAAGGGCCTGGGTGGCGCCCTCACGCGCGAGAAGATCGTCGCCGCGTCCGCCAAGCGCTTCGTCCTGATCGGCGACGACAGCAAGCGCGTCTCGCACCTGGGGGAGAAGGCGCCGCTGCCCGTGGAGGTCGTGGCCTTCGGGGCGCGCCGCACGGGGCACCTACTGGCCGAGCTCGGCTGCGAGCCGGTGCTGCGCGCGGTCGGTGGGGAGACGTTCCTCACCGACAACGGCAACCTCATCTACGACCTCCGCTTCGCGGTCCCGTTCGACGCGCGCGCCGTGGCACGCCAGCTCGAGGCCACGCCCGGGGTGGTCGAGCACGGTCTCTTCCTCGACATCGCGGAGCGCGCCTTCGTGGCGAGCGAGAGCGGCGTCGCGGAGGTGACAGGTTGATAGTCGCCGTGGGGTTGGACCTCGTGGAGCTGTGGCGCATCAGGCGCTCGCTCGAGCGCTTCCCCGACAGGTTCGTGGCCCGCGTCTACCACCCCGAGGAGCTCAGGGCGCTGGAAGGCCGCGCCGACCCGGTCCCGGGCCTCGCCGCCCGCTTCGCCGCCAAGGAGGCGTTCCAGAAGTGTTGGGCCGAGCCGTTCGGCTGGCGCGACGTGTGGGTGGTGAAGGAGGGGGTCCGCCCCAGCCTGCGCATGGCGCCGCGCCTCGAGCGAGCGTGCCGGGAGCAGGGGTTGGTGGCGCACCTGTCGCTCACGCACGGACGCGACCACGCCGCCGCGGTCGTGGTGCTCGAGAGCGTCAGCACGGGCGCGCCGCGGCACCGGACGACACCCTCTGCTACACTCACCGACCATGCCCACTCCGACTAGACGCGCGCGCCAGTCGCCCCTGTTCGAACCCGAGGCGGAGGAGGCGCTCCCCGCGCCGGGAGCGCCGCTAGCGCCTGCCACCGCCTTCACGGACGGCTCGTGCGACACCGCCAGCGGTCACGGCGGGTGGGCCTACCTGCTCGACACCGCCGCTGGCAGGCTGGCGGGATCGGGCTACGAACCCGGCACGACCAACAACCGCATGGAGCTGACGGCGGCGGTCCGCGCCCTGGAGGCGCTCGCCGAGCCCAGCCGGGTCACGATCGTGACCGACAGCGAGTACCTCAAGAAGGCGTTCACGGACGGCTGGCTCAAGAAGTGGCAGCGCAACGGCTGGCAGACCGCCTCGAGGCAGCCCGTCAAGAACCGCGACCTCTGGGAGGAGCTCCTGGCCCTCGAGAAGCGCCACGAGGTCCGCTGGTCGTGGACGCGCGGTCACTCGGGCCACCCTGAGAACGAGACCGTCGACGCCATGGCGCTGGCGGCGCGGCGCGGCCGCGGGCGCGGCTGAAGGCCCGCTCCACGGCCCGGCGTCCTGTTCGGCGCGCGGCCGGTTCTCGTCAGGCGAGCAGCTCGAGCAGCGCCGTGAGCGCCTCGAGCCCCACGGCGAGCGACGCCGGCTCGAGCCACTCCTCGAGCCGGTGCGCCCCACCGCCCCGGTAGCCGCCGAAGGCCAGCGCGGGGATTCCCGCGGCCACGGCGGCGTTGGCGTCGGTGCTGCCCGCGGACGTCTGCCCCGCCAGCCCGACCTTCCCGTAGGCGGCGACGGCGGCCGCCACCAGCGGCGCGTCGGCCGTCCGCCCCGCCGGGCGGTCGCCGACGCGGACCAGCTCCACGCTCGCGCCCGCCGCGGCGGCGGCGGCCCTGATGGCCTTCACCGCGGCCGCGTCCAACGCCTCGAGCACCGCCGGGCTGACGCTGCGCAGGTCGAGGTTGAACCCGGCCGTCTCGGCGATGGCATTGACACTGGTGCCGCCCCACACCTGACCGACGTTGAGGCTCGACCTCGGAGTGCGAGCGACCTCGAGGCGCGTGACGGCGGCGATAGCGAGGCCGGCCGCGTGCACCGCGCTGGCGGCCCCGTAGTCGCCCCACGAGTGGCCGCCCTCGGCGGCGAAGCGCGCCTCGTAACGCCGCGAGCCGACGGCGACGTCGGTGACGTTGCCCAGGAGGCCGTCGAACGCCACGAACGCCCTCGCGCCGCGCCCGGCTCCAGTCACGAGGTGCCGCGCGCCGCGCAGGTCGCCCAGCCCCTCCTCCCCCACCGTGGCAGCCACGAGGAGCGGGGGGCGCGTGGCGCGCGCAGGGCGGGAGCGCGTCTGCAGGTAACGGGTCAGGATGGCCAGCGACGCGGCGTTGTCGCCGATGCCGGGGCCGCGCCACGCCTCGGCGCCCTGCGTGACGGTCACGTCGACGCCCTCGGGGAACACGCTGTCGAGGTGGGCGGCGACGATGACCCGCCCCTCGGCACCCGGGCCGGCCGACCGCGGCGACTCGGCCGCGCCCTCCGGGTCCACCTCGGCGACCACGTTCCCGACCTCGTCCAGGCGGGGGTTCAACCCGGCCTCGCCCCACAGGCGCATGACGACCGCCGCCCGTTCGCCCTCCGCTCCGGTGGGCGCGGGCGTCTGCGCTATCAGGAGCAGGAGCTCCTCGAGGGCCGCCGCGTCGGCGGCCGGAACGCGCCGGGGGCTCACTGGTCGCTGTCTTGCAGCGACGCGATCCCCTCCCGGAGGGCGTAGAGGGCCGCCTGCGTGCGGTTGTTGAGGCGCAGCTTGGAGAAGATCTCGGACAGGCGGTTGCGCACGGTCTTCTCGCTGACGCTCAGGGAGGTGGCTATCTCCTGGTTCGTGGCGCCCTGCGCCAGCAGCCTGAGGATGGCCTCCTCGCGCTCCGTCAGCTCGCTGAGGCGGTGCTCGGGGTGGGTCGGCATCTCGCCGAGCTTGCGGAACTCGTCGAGGATGGAGGCCGCCATCTCGGCGTTGAGGAGGGTCTCGCCGGCCGCCACGCGCCGGATGGCGCTCACGAGTTCCGCGGCGCCGGCGTCCTTCAGCAGGTAACCTCGGGCGCCGACCTTCACGGCCTCGAAGACGTAACGGTCCTGCCGGTACATGGTGAGGATGATCACCTTGGCGTCCGGCTGCTCGGCGAGGATGGCCTTGGTGGCGGCAACGCCGTCGAGCTCCGGCATCTGGATGTCCATGAGGATGACGTCCGGGCGTGTGTCGAGGGCGTAGCGGATGGCCTCGCGCCCCGTGGAGGCCTCGCCGATCACCCTGAAGTCGTCCTCGGTCTCGAGGATGCTCCGGAGGCCTTGCCGGAACATGGCGTGGTCATCGCAAAGGAGCAGGCGGGTCATGGGGCCAATCGTAGCGCAAGCGGCGGACCCGGTGGGCCGCCGGTGCCGTGCTAAGGTGCTTGGGCAGCTGCCGGGCTCGCGGCGTGACCGTGCTCGCATCCGAACCGCCGCACATGGCATGGAGGCGGCCACGGGCACCGGCGGGAGCCCGGCAGCTGCGGTGAGGAGCCCACGCCGGCCCCCACCTCGCGGGACGCCCGCACCAGAGGAGTCAAGATGTCACACCCAAAGGGGCTGCTCATCGAGCGAGCCCAGAAGCTCGGCCTGACCAGGCCCGAGTTCGACACGGCGCAGACCGGACCCGAGCACGAACCCTCGTTCCTGACCGACGTCACCATAGACGGGGAGCTGCTGGGCACCGGCCAAGGAAGCTCTAAGCGCGAGGCCGAGCGCGCTGCCGCCGAGGAGGCGCTGGCCGCACTCGACCGGCAGGCGGGCGACGCCAAGGCGGGGAGCGCAGCGACCAAGGGCGGCCGCGGCAAGGCCCCGCGCGCCGGCACGAGACGCACAGACGCACGCACCGAACCTGCCGCTGCGCCCGAGCCTACGCGCGAGCCGGCGCCCGAGGCCGAGGACGACGCGCCGTTCACCGGTCCGTGGCCGATGTTCGACGACCTGCTGGCGAGCGTGGTCGAGGTCGCGGAGCGCCGCGTGAGCGCCGACCTGCGCGGCCCCGCCGCGCTGGCCGAGATCCGCGACTTCAGCCTGCGGCTCTACAAGGAACTGCTGGCCGACCTGGGCGAGGTCGTGGACGAGGACGACGAACCCGACGAGGACGAGGACGACTGAACCCTGCCGGGCGAAGGGGACGGTGGGTTCAGCGCCCGCCGGCGCGGGCATCCTTGGCGAAGCGTTCGATCCGGTGGAGGTCCTCGGTGGCCTTCTCGCGGACGAGCATCTCCCGCAGCGCGGGGCTGACGGCCAGGTCGCCGAGCCCCTGGAGTTCGATGATGTCGACCATCTTGGCGCCGAACGCCCGCAGCGGCGTGGCCATGGTGAGACCGGCGGCCGAATCGGCGGTGACCGGGCCGAGCTCGAGCAGATCGGGGTCGAGGCCGCCCGCGGCGGGGTTGACGGTGACCAGGACGTCGCCGTGATCGGTCGTGACCAGGTAGCGCCTGAGCTGCTCCACGTGGGCGACCCTAGCACGTCGGGTGCCGCGCTCGTGGCGTGGCGCCCGCCCCAACGCCCGGCGCGGTCGTGTATCGTCCTACCGGGCACCGGCTGGGCTCCGTCCGCTGGGCTCCCCACCGCCCCGCCCGCCTAGGTAGCGCCGCGTTGCGCCCCTGCAGGGCCCCGAACCTCCGGTCCTGGCCTTCACGAGGAGACGACCACGGCACCCTTCACAGCCGCACCTCACGGCGACATCCTGCACCTGCTGGTCCAGGTCGCCCTGCTCCTGCTCTCGGCCCGGGCCATGGGAGAGCTCGCCCGGCGCGTGAACCAGCCCGCCGTGGTCGGCGAGCTGCTGGCCGGCATCCTGCTCGGCCCGTCGCTCCTCTCCAGCGCCCTACCGGGCTTCGGCCGCTGGATGCTGCCGCAATCGGACCTGCAGGGCTACCTGCTCGAGGTCGTGAGCCTGCTCGGCGCCATCTTCCTGCTCCTCATGACGGGGCTCGAGACGGACCTGCAGCTCATCCGGCGCCACGCGCGGACCGCCGTGGGTGTGTCCTTCGGGGGCATACTCGTCACGTTCTCCAGCGGCTTCGTGTTGGGTCAGCTGCTCCCTGAGTCGCTCCTCGGGGGCCAGCACGCCCGCCTCGTCTTCGCGTTGTTCGTGGCCACGTCCATGGCCATCTCTGCCATCCCGGTCATCGCCAAGGTGCTCATCGACCTGAAGCTGATGCGCCGCGACATCGGCCAGACGATCCTCGCCGCGGGCATGAGCGACGACACGACCGGCTGGATCTTGCTGTCGATCGTGGCCGGTCTGGCGAGCGGCGAGGCCGTCACGGCCGGCAGCGTGCTCACCACGATCGGGAGCGTCCTCGCCTTCATGGTGGTGTCGTTCACCCTGGGGCGACTACTGGTCAGGCACGTGCTCAACCTCGTGCAGGACCGCGTGAGCAGCCCCCACCGCCTCTTGACGCTCGTGGTGGTCCTCACCTTCACGTGGGCGGCCGTCACCCAGGCGCTCAACTTAGAGGCCGTGCTGGGCGCGTTCGTGATGGGCGTGCTCTTCGGGCAGATGCGCCGCCTCCCCGACGAGGTCCACGACCGCATCGAGGGCATGTCCGTCGGCGTCTTCTCGCCGCTGTTCTTCGGCGTGGCCGGCCTCAAGGTGAACCTGCAGAACCTGTTCGAGCCGCGCCTGCTCCTGATCGCGCTGGCCGTCATCGCAGTGGCGTCCCTCGGCAAGGTGGTGGGCACGTACGTGGGTGCGCGCCTGATCGGCCGGCGCGACCACTGGACGGCGCTGGCTTACGGCGCCGGCCTCAACGCGCGCGGGGCCATGGAGATCATCATGGCCACCATCGGCCTGCAGCTCGGCATCCTCGGGCAGGACATGTACTCGATCATCGTGGTCATGGCCATGGCCACGTCGCTGATGGCGCCCACGGCACTCCGCTTCGTGCTCAAGCGGGTCAAGCCCGACGAGCAGGAGGCGCTCAGGTTGCGGAACGAGGAGCTCTCGGAGGACAGCCTGATAGCGCACGTGCACCGGGTGCTCTTCCCCGTCCGCGGCGCCCGCCCGGGCCGCGACCGCCCCGCCGAGCGGACCATCGAGTCGTACGTGCTGCGTCAGCTCGGGGAGCAGCTATCGGTCACGCTGCTCAACGTGGCGCGACCGAACGAGAAGGCGGCCGGGATGGCGCACCTAACCGAGCTCGCCGGCAGCTTCGACAACGGCGAGGTGACGCGGCGCGTCGTGGAGTCGGAGACGCCAGTGGACGTGATCCTCGACGAGGCGCAGAAGGACTACGATCTCATCGTCCTGGGCGCGTCCGAGCAGGCCGGCACGAACGAGGTCGTCTTCAACCGCGTGGTCGATCAGGTCGTGCGGATGGCGCCGTGCCCCACCATGGTCGTCAAGGGCGCGGCGACGCCGGAGTCGTGGCCTCCCAAGCGCATCCTCGTCCCGTCGGAGGGGACGGCGGCGTCGCGCAACGCTGCCGAGCTGGCGTTCGCGCTCGCCAAGGACGGCGCCAGCCGCGTGTCGCTACTCAACGTGGTGATCAGGGAGCAGGGACCTTACCGGCTCGACGCCAGCGGAGCGGCGCACCAGCGCCAGCTCGCGGCCGCATACCAGATCGTGAACAGCCTGCGCGAACTGGGCGAGGCGCGGGGCGTCAACCCCGACACGGAGGTCCGCGTGGCCACCGACACCAGCACCGCCATCCTGGCGGTAGCCGAGCAGCTCGGCCACGACCTCATCATCCTCGGGACGGACGTGCGCCCCGGTTCGGAGAGGCTCTACCTTGGTCCGCGCGTGGAGCAGATCCTGGCGGCCTCGAAGGTGCCGGTCATCGTGATGAACGGGTCCTGAGGTCGGCCCTCGGTATCAGGCGCTCGCCTCGTCGAGGAAGGCCTGCAGCCGTTCCTGGTTGACCGTGATGGGCGCCCTGCGGCGCCGCACAGCGCCGTACTCGAGGAGGCGCGCGAGGCAGTGGCTGACGGTCTCGCGCGTGGCGCCGATCATCTTGGCGAGGTCCTGCTGCGTGAGCGTCAGGTCTATGACCGTGCCGCGATCGCTGGGTATCCCGAAGTCGTTGGCGAGCCGCAACAGGAGGTTGGCCAGGCGCCCGGGCGCGTCGAACGCGCCGACCTCCGCCTGCCACTGCTGGGCCTGCCACAGTCGGGTGCTCATGACCTGGATGAACTTCATGGCGATGCGCGGCTGCTGCTGCAGGAGGCGCTGGAACTCCATCTCCGGCATGACGATGAGGGTCGTGTCGGTCACGGCCTCGGCCTGGTTCGGCCGCCTCTCGCTCTCGAGCAGGAGCAGCTCGCCGAAGATGTCGTACTTGCCGAGCAGGCCCAGGATCATCTCCTTGCCGTTCGGGAAGTACATGGAGATCTTCACCATGCCGTCGCGCACGAAGTAGAGGGCGTCGGCGGGGTCCTCCATGTGGTAGATGATCTCGCCGGCCGCGAACTTCTTGTACGGCGTGATGCGCGCCATCTGCTCGATCTCGTCCGGCGTCAGGTCCTCGAACAGCTCGGTGTTCTTGAGGTGCCACACCAGACTCGGGTACTGGCTCGCTTCGGTCATCTAGCTCCCCTCCCGCGCACTGCGCCGCGGAGACGGCACAGTTCGGTGCCGCCCCGTCGTGGTCGAACATCCTGACTGAGCATCACTATCGCACATGAGGGCGGGGCGGCGAGCGCCTCCGCCGCTCCGCGCACCGCACGGACGCGCCCGGCGCGGCGGTCAGGGTTCGCCCCCGGCGCCTGCTCCCGCGCGGATGGCGGCGCCCAGCCGCATGAGCCTCTCGTACTCGCCCACGTCGCGGTAATCGGCGACCTTGAGGCCGTCGACGAAGAGGGTCGGGGTGCCCGTCAGGCGCAACTCCTGCGAGGCCACCCGGTACGACTCCTCGACGGCCGCCCCGAACTCCCCGCCCCGCACGCAGGCCGCCAGGCCGGTCGCGTCCAGACCGATGTCGGTGGCCACCAAGGCGAAGGCGTCGAGCGGGTCGGGCAGGTCGGCCCACTCCGCCTGACGCTCGAAGAGGGCGGCCTGGTAATCCCAGAACGCCCGCTCCCCGGCGTCGCCGGGGCCGGCCGCGGCGGCCACGCACTCGCTCGCCTCCGCGGCGGCGATGGCGTTCGGATGGATGCTCTTGAGCGGGAAGTGGTGCAGCTCGAAGCGGACGTCACCGCGAGGCAACAGCTCGTCCATCACGATGGGCATGCCCTGGGCCTCGAACTGCGCGCAGAACGGGCACTGCAGGTCGGTGAAGAGGCGCACCACGTGCTCGGCGTCGACCGGGCCGAGGGCGTGCGCGGCGGGGCCGAAGCTGCCGTCCGGCACGAACTGCGGGGCGAACCGCACGCTCACCTCGCCGGGCCCCCCGGCGGCGTCGGCAGGCTCCACGACCACGAACATGAGGTACTCCATGACCTCTATGGCCACCTCGCCACGGCCCTCGAGCTCCGACGCGCGGGTCCGGAAGAAGTCAGCCACCGGCGCAGCGATGCCCGCCCCGTAGCCGCTGGCCGCCCCGACGAGGGCGCCGAGGAAGCGAACGTTGGCGTCCGTGAGCGCACCGGACCCGCCCACCTCGGTCGTCACGTCGTCCACGGCAGTGACGTGGAAGCGGAAGCCGCTCACCGTCAGGTACTCGGCGCCGTCGGCACGCGGTCCGTAATCGGTGAGGCCTGCCAGGACCGTCTCCGGCGCCGCGCCGATCTGGGCGGACGCGACGGCCGGTACGAGGGCCAGCAACGCGGCGAGCGCGACCTTGGCGGCGGCGCTGCGCCAATCACTCAGGGACATGAACCAATCCTTCCTCACCGGCCCGCCGGCGGCGGGACCGACGCCCGGCCCACGTGAACCCCTTCGGGTCTCGCCGTGACCGCGTCCGCTCCAGTCTAAGTCAGCCGGCGCAAGCGCCGGTGGCGCGGGACCTCACCCGAGCGGGTACAGCTCCGCGTACTTGTTCGTCAGGTAGCTCATGTAGGCGTTGGCGCTGAGGCCGGCGCCCGTCGCGCGCTCGAGCAGCTCGGCGGGGCGGTAGCGGCTCCCGTGGCGGTGCACGTTGTCGCGGAGCCAGCCGAGCAGGGGCGCGAAGTCGCCGGAGCGCACCGCGTCGTCCAGGTGCGGTTCGGCGCGCTTGGCGGCCGCGTAGAGCTGCGCGCTCATCAGGTTGCCCAGCGCGTAGGTGGGGAAGTAGCCGATCAGGCCGGCGGCCCAGTGTATGTCCTGCAGGCAGCCGTCTGCGTCGGAGGCGGGAGCCAGCCCTAGGTACTCGAGGTAGAGCTCGTTCCACGCGCCCGGCAGGTCGGCGACGTCCAGGTCGCCCTGAAGCAGCGCAAGCTCGAGCTCGAAACGCACGAGCACGTGCAGGTTGTAGCTGACCTCGTCGGCCTCGACGCGTATCAGGCTGCCCTCCACGCGGTTGACGGCGCGGTAGAACTCGTCGAGCCCGACGCCTCCCAACTGCGCCGGGAACGTGGACCGCAGGCGCGGGTAGGCGCCCTCCCAGTAGGCGAGGGAGCGCCCGACGAGGTTCTCCCACAGGCGAGACTGCGACTCGTGCACTCCCAGGCTGGCGCCTCCCCCGAGCGAGGTGCGTTGCAGGGCGGGGTCCACGCCCTGCTCGTACATGGCGTGCCCTGCCTCGTGCATGGCGCCGAACAGGGCCGTGCTCAGGAAGTGCTCGTCGTACCTGGTCGTGATGCGCACGTCGTCGCGGCCGATGGCGGTCGCGAACGGATGCAGCGTGACGTCGAGGCGGCCCCGCTCGAGGTCGTAACCGAAACCCGCGACGGTGCGCAGGCAGAGCTCGCGCTGCGCCGCCACCGGGTAGCCGCGTTCCAGCATGTCGGCGGGGTGCTGCACGCCGCTCGCCCTGATGGCCTCGAGCAGCGCCACCTGCTCGGCCCTGAGCGGAGCGAACAGCGTCTGCAGCCCGGTGGCGGTGGCGCCCGGCTCGTACTCGTCCAGCAGGGCGTCGTAGCGCGAGCCGCCACCGACCGCATCGGCCTCCTCGCGCTTGAGGGCGAACATCTCGGCCAGCTCCGGCGCGAACAGCTCGAAGCGGTCCTCCGCCCGGGCTCTGCTCCACGCCACGCGGGCGCTGCTGCTGCGGCGGGCCAGCTCTTCCACCAGGCGCGCCGGCACGGCGCGGGCGCGCTCGGCCTGGCGCCGCGCCTCCCTCACCATCGCCAGCTCCACCGAGCCCTCGGGGAGGTCGGCGCCCTCGAGGGCCTCCAGCAGGTCCGCGAGTGGCTCGCCGGTCAGGCGCGCGTGGCGCAGGGAACTGAGCGTGGCCAGCTGCTGGCCACGGCCTTCGGCCGCGCCCGGCGGCATGTAGGTGTCCTGATCCCATGAGAGCAGGTCGGCCGCGGCGCCGAGGTCGCCGAGGACGCCCATCTCGAGCTTGAACTTACCGAGTAGCTTGTCGGTTCCGAGCATGGCAGACTCTATCAGGCGGCTCCCCAAGAACCGCGTCGGCGCCGTGGTATCTTCCCTTGGTGTTGGAACTTCCCGACGGCCTGAGGGACCTGGTGACGCGCGAACGCGGCGCCGTGACCGACCTACTGGTGCTGCTGGCGAAGCTGGAGTCGGAACCCCAGACCGTGGCCGACGTCCGGACGGCGGTCGACGACCTCGACGGCATCTTCCTCCTCGTCGTCACCGGCGAGTTCAACGCGGGCAAGTCGAGCCTGATCAACGCGCTGCTGGGTGAGCGGGTGATGCCGGAGGGCGTCACGCCGACCACGGACCGAGTGACGGTCATCACGCACGGGAGCGAGGTGGGAGAGGCGGCCGACGGCGACGGCGTGGTGCGCCGCACCTACCCCAGCGAGCTCCTCGACACGGTGGCGTTCGTCGACACGCCCGGCACCAACGCGATCGTGGCGCGGCACCAGCAGCTCACGGAGCGCTTCGTGCCCCGCGCCGACCTCGTGCTTTTCGTCACGAGCGCGGACCGGCCGTTCACCCAGAGCGAGCGCGAGTTCCTGACCCTCATCGCCTCCTGGGGCAAGAAGGTCGTGATGATCGTCAACAAGATCGACATCCTGACGAGCCCGGCCGAGCGGGAGACGGTGCTGACGTTCGTGGCGCAGCACGCGCGCGAGACGCTCGGTTCGGCGCCCGAGGTGTTCGGCGTGAGCTCGCGTCAGGCCCTCCAGGCCCGCCTGGCGGGCGACGACGCCGCGCTCGCGGCGACCGGCCTGCCGGAACTCGAGGCTGCCATCAGGCAGCGCCTGGGCGCGGAGCGCCTCAAGCTGAAGCTCCTCACCCCCCTCGGGGTGGCGCGGCGGACCGCGGAAGGGCAACTGGCGGTGCTCGAGAACCGCCTCGGTCTCCTGACCGACGACGAGGCGACCCTCGCCGAGATCGAGCGCCAACGCACGCATTTCGCGGCGGAGCTGGGGCGCGACCTCACGAAGCACGTCGACTCGCTGAAGGCCGTACTAACCGACGTGGAGCGGCGCGGCGAGGAGTTCTTCGACGACACCATCCGCTGGCGCCGCCTACCCAAGCTCATGAACAGCCAGAAGGTGAAGGAGGAGTTCGAGGCGGTCGTCGTCAAGAACGCCGAGGCGGAGATCGACGCCGGGCTCAGCGAGCTCGTCGACTGGTTCATCGGCCGGAACATCCACCTGTGGGAGGACGTGATGACGTACCTCAACGACAAGCGCGCGGCGGAGCAGGAGCGCGTCATAGGCGAGGTGGGCGGCCGCTTCCAGTACGACCGGCAGGCGCTGCTGCGCGGCCTCCGCGAGCGCGCCGAGGCGGCCATGAGCGAGTACGACGCGCCCTCCGAGGCCCGGCAGCTCGCCGACCGGCTTCAGGGCGCCGTCATCCGGACGGGGCTCCTGGAGGTGGGTGGGCTGGGACTATCGGCCGCGATGCTCGCCATCATGACGGGCGCCGCGCTCGACGTGACCGGGCTGGCAGTGGGGCTGACGGTGATGGGCCTAGGTCTCCTCGTCTTCCCGCGCCAGCGCGCCAGGGCCAAGCGCGACCTGCGCCGGAAGATGACGGAGCTGCAGGAGGCGATCGACGAGGGCGTCGGCAAGCAGTTCCGGCTGGAGCTGGACCGCTCCCAGGAGAAGCTCACGGCTGCCATCAGCCCCTACACGCGCTTCGTCGGCACCGAGCTGGGGAGGCTGCGGGAGCTCCGGACCGAGCTGGAGGCGGTCAGGAGCAACCTCGAGGAGCTGCGCCGTGAGGTCGAGGCCGCCGCGTGAGGCGGCCGGCCGGCGCGTAAGGGTAGACTCCTCGCCATGACCGCACGACGGCGAGTCCGCATCGCTTACCAGGGTGTCCCAGGCGCTTTCAGCGAGGAGGCGGCCCTCGGCTTCGCCCCTGGTGGGGAGGCGGTCGGGTTCCCGACCTTCCAGGAGGCGTTCGCCGCGGCCGCGGAGGGGGACTGCGATTACGCTTGCCTGCCGGTGGAGAACAGCCTGGCCGGCTCGATCAACCAGACCTACGACCTACTGACCGACTCCGACATGAACGTGGTCGGCGAGCGCGTGGTGCGGGTGCACCACAACCTGCTCGTCAAGCCCGGCGTGAAGCTCGAGGACGTCAAGTACGTTTACAGCCACCCGCAGGCGCTGGCCCAGTGCATGGGCTTCATCCGCAGCCACGGCATGGAGGCGGTGACCGACTTCGACACGGCAGGCGCCGCCAAGCTCCTGGCGCAGAACGGCGGCGAGGGCAAGGCTGCCATCGCCAGCCTGCGGGCCGCCGCCGAGTACGGGCTCGAGGTGCTGGCCGAGAAGATCGAGGACCTGCCGTTCAACTTCACGCGCTTCTTCGTCCTGGCGCACTTCGACGCCAAGACGGGCGGCGCCAGCTCCACGGCACACCCGGAGGGCACGCCGTTCAAGAGCAGCCTCGTGCTCGCCACGCGCCACCGGCCCGGCGACCTGGTCGCCTGCCTCGAGGTGTTCCCGCGCCACGACGTGAACATGACCAAGCTCGAGTCGCGGCCGCGCCGCGACAAGCCGTGGAGCTACCTCTTCTACGTGGACATCGAGGGTCACATCGACCAGCCGAACGTGGCCGCCGCCATGACCGACCTCATGCGCCGCGCCGCGTTCGTGAAGTTCCTCGGCAGCTACCCCGCCGCCGAGCCGATCGAGTTCCGTTGATGACCGGGGGCGGTAGCGACCCGAGCGCCGGGACCGCTGCCGACGTGCCGTCGCTCCGCCTGGACGACGCGCTCAAGTTCTTCGGTCTCGCGTCCACCGGCGGCCACGCCAAGTTGCTCATCCAGCAGGGCGAGGTGCGCGTTA
This sequence comes from uncultured bacterium, assembly GCA_964398765.1. Classification (GTDB taxonomy): domain Bacteria; phylum Deinococcota; class Deinococci; order Deinococcales; family Trueperaceae; genus JAAYYF01. The sequence continues at coordinate 21,496 of CAYNNL010000022.1, forward strand.
ACGGCGCGGTGGAGACGCGCCGCAAGCACCGCCTCGTGGCCGGCGACGTGGTGAGCGTGGCGGGCGAGCGGTTCGTGATCGAGTTCGAACCCAACCCCGACGCCGGCTAGCCGACCGGCCCGAACGCGGAGGCTCAAGCGAACGGCAGGGCCTCGACGCCGAGACCGGGGAGCGCGCCGACCGGCACCTCCTCCCCCGCGTACCAGAGCGTGCGCGACGTGAAGGCGCCCGTCCAGGGTGCCCGGTACGCCTCCGTCCACGAGCGTTCGAGATCGAGCACCCATACCTCGCGCACCGCGGCCCTGGCGTAGGCGCCCAGACGCGCCGGCGCCGCGGCAGCCAACTCCACGGCCAGCAGCACCTCGCCCGGCGCCGCGCCTGCGCCACCCAGGCGCTCAGCGAGCGGCGCGGGCGGGGGTCCGGAGCGACTCGTGCGGCCGTGAGCGCTCGTTGCCCCGCGCCGCTCGAGTGGCGCCAGCAGAGCCAGCTCCGGCCTGAGCATGTCGTCCGGTCCGAGCCTGACGAGGGGCCGCAGCCGCACCTCCGGGATCCGTCCGGGTCGCTCCCCGCCCGGCGCCCCGGCCCCGCGGCGCACCAGGGCGAGGGCCAACCCGGACCGCAGCGCAAGCACCGCCTCGGCCTCCGCCGCCGCGAGGGTGGGCAGCGCCCTCACACGCCCGGCCACGAGTTCCGTGGCTGCCGGGTCGGGCAGGCCGCCGCCACGCAGGAGCGCCACGAAACCCGCGGCGGCGAGCGGACGGTGGGCAGCCGGCGACGGCGCAGGCGGCCCAGCTGCGGGGCGACGGCCGCCACCGCGCCCGGCCCTCCCGATGCTCGGCGGGTCGAGCGGTGGACGTACCGGTGAGCTGGCCGGTGAGCTGATCGGAGACCTGACTGGTGGGCTGGCCGGCGGCCGGCGGCGGCGGGACATGCAACCAGCCTGCAGCCGCGCGCATGTTCATGCACCGTGCGCCCAGGCGCACGCCTAGCCAAGCTGGGCCCCCACCGGTGAGGGTCGGCGTGCCGGCCGTAGGGTGTTACACTCCCTCTTCGGTGCTTGCGAGGCCCCCATCCATGCCTAGACGCGAAGATATCCGCAAGATCCTCATCCTCGGCTCCGGCCCGATCGTCATCGGACAGGCGGCAGAGTTCGATTACTCCGGCACGCAGGCGTGCAAGGCGCTCCGCGCCGCCGGCTACGAGGTCGTGCTGGTCAACTCGAACCCGGCCACGATCATGACCGACCCCGAGGTCGCCAACCGCACCTACATCGAGCCGCTCACGCCCGAGTTCGTCACCGAGGTCATCCGGGTCGAGCGGCCCGACGCGCTGCTGCCTACGCTAGGCGGCCAGACCGCTCTGAACCTTGCCTCCAAGCTGCACGAGTTGGGGGTGCTCGAGGAGTTCGGCGTCGAGCTCATCGGCGCGAACTACGCGGCCATCCAGAAGGGCGAGGACCGGCAGCTGTTCCAGCAGGCCATGGCCAAGATCGGCATCAAGACGCCCGTCGGCAAGATGGTCACGAGCTTGGAGGAGGCCCTCGATTTCGTGGGCACCATCGGCTTCCCGGCCATCATCCGCCCCAGCTTCACGCTGGGCGGCACGGGGGGCGGCATCGCGTATGACGAGGCGCAGTTCCGCGCCATCGTCCACCAGGGCCTGCACGACTCGCCCGTCCACAGCGTGCTGATCGAGCAATCGGTGCTCGGGTGGAAGGAGTACGAGCTCGAGGTGATGCGCGACCAGAACGACACGGTCGTCATCATCTGCTCCATCGAGAACTTCGACCCCATGGGCGTGCACACGGGCGACAGCATCACGGTGGCGCCCGCCCAGACGCTCTCCGACAAGGAGTACCAGCGCCTGCGCGACCAGTCGATCGCCATCATCCGCGAGATCGGCGTCGACACGGGCGGCTCGAACATCCAGTTCGCCGTCAACCCCGCCACGGGCGACACTATCGTCATCGAGATGAACCCCCGCGTGTCGCGCTCGTCGGCGCTGGCCAGCAAGGCGACCGGCTACCCGATCGCGAAGATCGCGGCGCTCCTGGCGGTGGGCTACCACCTCGACGAGCTGCCCAACGACATCACCAAGGAGACGAAGGCGGCGTTCGAACCGACCATCGATTACGTCGTCACGAAGATCCCGCGCTTCGCGTTCGAGAAGTTCCCGACGACCCCAACCACGCTGGGCACGCAGATGCGCTCGGTCGGCGAGGTGATGGCCATCGGTCGCACGTTCAAGGAGTCGCTCCTCAAGGCGCTGCGCTCGCTCGAGCTCGACGTCCGCAGCGAGACGGCCGGACTGGACGTGAGCGAGCTCGAGGCGCGCCTGCACGCCAACCCGCAGCGGCTCGGAGCGGTTCTGGAGCTGCTCAGGCGGGGGCGCTCGGTCCAGTCGCTGTTCGAGGACACGCACATCGACCCGTGGTTCCTCGGCCAGCTCCGCGAGATCGTGCTGGCCGAGCGCGAGATCAGCGCGGGCGCGCCCCCGCCGGAGTGGACATGGGAGCGGTGGCGCGAGGCGAAGCGCATCGGCTTCTCCGACCACGACATCGCCGCCCTCACCGGCACGTCGGCGGGAGACCTCAGGTCCGCGCGCCTGCTGCACGACGGCGCGCCCGTCTACAAGACCGTCGACACTTGCGCGGCCGAGTTCGAGGCGTACACGCCCTACCTCTACTCCACCTACGAGTGGGAGGACGAGGCGCCGCCGTCTCCGCAACGCAAGGTCGTAATCTTGGGATCCGGACCGAACCGTATCGGTCAGGGCGTGGAGTTCGACTACGCCACGGTCCACGCCGTGTGGGCTCTGAGGGACGCGGGCTTCGAGACCATCATGGTGAACTCGAACCCCGAGACGGTCTCCACCGATTACGACACGGCCGACCGCCTGTACTTCGAGCCGCTCACCTTCGAGGACGTCGCCAACATCGTCGACCACGAGCGGCCGGACGGCGTGATCGTCCAGCTCGGGGGCCAG
>CAYNNL010000023.1:0-23502 GCA_964398765.1 uncultured bacterium
CGCCCGACGAGATAGCCGACTACAACATCTACCTCGGGCTGACCAGCCTGGCCTCCGCGGGTTCCATCCTGACCGCGCTCGCGTTCTGGTGGTCGTGGGCCAGGCTCGAGGTCGAGGGACCGCGCCGGCGAGCCGACTAAACGGTTCGGCGGCGCCAAGGTCGTCCCGGAGGGTCAGGCCCGCGCGTAAGGACCTATCCTGACGCATGGCCATCCCCCACCGAGACCTCGCCGACCTGCTGCTGCCCGACGACCTGCTGCACACGTTCCGCGACCGCGCAGCCACCTACGACCGCGAGAACACGTTCTTCGACCACACGCTGGCAGACCTCCGCGCCCGCGGTTACCTCAAGCTCATGGTGCCGGTCGAACTCGGCGGCCTCGGCGGTAGCCTGGGCGACGCCGCGCTGCTGCAGCGCCGGCTCGCCGGGGCCGATCCGGCAGCGGCGCTCGGGGTGAACATGCACCTGATCGTCACGGGGGCGGCCCGCATGGCCGTGGAGCGCGGCCTCGGCGCGGCCCGCGGCGTGCTCGAGTTGGCCGCGGCGGGCGAGCTGTTCGCCTTCGGCATCTCCGAGGCCGGTAACGACCTGATGCTGTTCGACGCCCTCAGCTCGGCCGAACCGGACGGCGCCGGCGGTTACGCGGTGACGGGCACGAAGATCTTCACCTCCATGGCGCACGCCTGGACGCGCTTGGTGGTCCACGCCAAGGTGGCCAGCGAGGGCGGAGGCGAGGACGACCGCCTGGTGTTCGGCATCCTGGAGCGGACCCCGGAGGTCGACGTTGCCGCCGACTGGAACGCGCACGGCATGCGGGCCACCGACTCGTGCACCACGCGGCTCCACGCTGCGCCGCTCCGCTCGGAGAACGTGCTCGCCACGACCGTGGTCGGACCCGCGCAGGACCCCCTGCGCTTCGGCGTCTTCGCGTGCTTCGAGACCCTCATCGCCTCCGTGTACTGCGGCGTGGGCGAGCGCGCCGTCGCCGTCGCCACCGCTGGGGCCACCGCGCGCCCCTCGATCACCAAGGGGATCTCGGCCGCCGACGACCCCCACGTGCGGTGGCGCCTAGCGAGCGCGGCGATGGCGATGGACGGCGCCGCCTTACAGATCGACAAGCTCGCCCACGACCTGGACGCGCTCGGGGCGCCCGAGCCCGTTCCAGGCGCAACCGATCACGGCCGGCGTTGGTACCTGCAGCTCTCGGGTCTCAAGTCGAGGGTGGCTGAGGCGGCCATCCACGCCGTGGACGAGTGCCTGCGGGCGGGCGGAGGCCGCCACTACTACGTGGGCTCGGAGATCGAACGCCTGTCGCGCGACGTGCGAGCAGCCATCTACCAACCGTCGAGTGAGGAGTCGGTCAGGGCGTCGTACGCGCGGGCCATGCTCGGCGACATCGGCAGCGAGCGCGGCTAAGGCGGGTCGTCAGAGCTCCGACAGCAGCTTGGCCCGCGCCGCCTCGTACTCGGCGCGCGTGACGGCGCCGGAGCGGTAGAGCTCCTCCAGCTCCCTCAAGCGCTCCCCTATGCCGCGCTCTGCTGCGGGCTGCTGCGCCGCCTCGGTAGCGAAGTGAGGCGCGGCCCACGCATCTACCGTGGATCCGGCGCCGGCGAAGGCGGGCCCGGTACGTTCGGTGACGCGCCCCCGCAGGGCGGACAGGAGAGTCCTCAACCGCGGCCCCAGGAAAGCGGCCAGCAGGAGCAACACCACGAACACGCCCGCGCTGAAGGTCAGGCCGGCGTAGAGGAACGTGGGCAGGATTATGTTGCGCCGCTCGCCGTCGATGGTGCAGGTGAAGAGTTGCGCCACTCCCTGCTGACCCGGCTTGTACGAGTAGCCGACGGACTCGTGCGTGACGGTGCCAGCACACGCCATCTCGGCCGCGAACAGCACCGTCTTAGGCGCCACGGCGCCGATCACGGCCGCGCCCACCACGCCCCAGAACAGGCTGATGCCGAGCAGAACGGCGATCACGACGCCCGTGACGGTGCCCTTGCCGGGCGCCCGGAACCCGCCTTCGCCTGTGGCGGCGCGCCGCCAGGCCCGGATCGCCATGCCGGCGATGACGAGGACGATCAGCGGGATCAACAGGCTGGGGAGGAGGAAGAGGAGGGCGGTTCCCATGCGAGGTCCGATCCTGATGCCGGTCGAGGGCCGCGCGCTCTATGTCGCGCACCGACGTGGCACAAGTAGACCCCCGCGGACGCGGAGCGGCGGATGACATCCACCACACGCCGCACGTCGCGCCGCAACCCCAGGGAAAGTTGTCGCAGGACGACTCACACGTAGCCCCGTCATCCGGGCGTCAGCGCAGGCTCGCCAGCCTCAAGGCGTACTGGGCCGACAGGAGCGCGTGGAGCGCGCTGGCTGCCGAGGCGCGGGCGTTCTCCGCCGAGAGCTCCGACTGGGCGTAGGCAAGCTCCGAGATGGTCCCGGCCGTGAGCCTCACCTGCTGCGCCGCCAGGTCGGCCGCAGCGGAATCGACCGAGTCGAGCGTGCCGCGGTAGCGGTTCCGGGCGGCGGTCACGGAGGCGTAGGCGCGCTGCACGTCGCGCACCACGGTTGCTTGCATGTCGGCCAGCGCGTCCGAGGCAGTGGTGACCGCCGTCCTGGCGGCGTCGATGTCCGAGCGCGAGCTGAGTGCGTTGTCGACGGCGCCGAGCTGCTCCTGGGCCGCTTGCAGGCTGCGCTGTGCGCTCCGCACGCGAGCACTCGCCTCGCCGGCGCGGTCCGTCACGTCCTCGAGCGGCTCGTCGGCCAACAGGTCGGACTCCGTCACCGGCGTGAGGGCCGTGAGGTCGCTCCCGAGGCCGGCGCCGAGCAGCACCGCGAGCGAGTCCCGGGCGAAGGCCAGGTTGGTCTCGGCCTCGTCGAGGGTGCGGCGCTGGCTCGCGACGTCGGTCTCGGCCTTGGCGACGTCGGCAGCCGTCACGGCGCCGGCGCCGAAGCGCGCGCGGGTGGCCTCGAGCGTCCTCGCGAGGATGTCGAGCTGCCGGGCCGCCAGGTCGCGCGTCGTGGCCGCCTCGAGCACGGCCGCGTACGCGGCGGCCGCGTCGCCCTCGGCGGTCGCGGTCGCCACGGCGAGAGCGTCAGCGGCAGCGTCGACGGCGCGCTGCGCCGCCGCGAGGGCCATGGGCGTCGTGGAGGGGTCGGCGGCGGCAACGGCGTGATCGCGCTCCGCCGTGGTCAGGTTGGTCCTCGCCGTCACGACGTCGGCCGCGTACTCGCTGCCTCCGGCCAGCGCGGCGGCGAGCGTGAGCGCGTCGGTGCCCTGCGCCGCGGCGGCCCCACCGCCTAGCGAGACCGCGAGGATGAGTAGCGTGACGAGCGAGCGCGCCGGGTGGTGGAACGTCATCTGAGAACCTCCGTTACCGCCAGGCCGGTGGCCCTGGCGAGCGACATCAGGTCGAGCAGGTGGTTGAGTCTGGCCGTGCGTGCTTGCCCGGCGGCCTGAAGCCCGGAAGCCTGAGCCTGGAGGACCTCGACCTGCCCGACGGCGCCAAGCTCGAAGCGCGTCCTCACGGTCTCCTCTGCAGTCTTCGCCAACTCGGCGCGCGTGTCGGCGACTGCCACCTGAGCGGCGTCCGCCATCACCTGAGCTTCTAGGGCGAAGATCTCGACCCTGGCGCTGGCGATGGTACCGGCGAGCTTGGTCTGTGCCTGGGCGTAGGCAACCTCGGCCGAGGCGACCTTGGTGTCGGCCGGTCCGAGGGGCACGTTGGCGCTCACGCTCACGCTGGCGCGCCAGTCCGTGCCGGTCTGACCCTGACCGGACCCGCCGCCGAAGGGCGAACCGGAGGTCGAGAAGCGACCCGTCAGGTTGGGTGTCAGGTCTGCGCTGCTCATGGAGGCGCCGACGCTGGCCGACGTCCCGCCGCCCGAAGCCGAAAGGGACGCGCTGGCCGAGACGCTGACGCCGCTAGCGCGCCTCGCCTGCTGGAGCGCGTCCGCTGCCGCCTCCAGGTCGCGCTGGGCGGCCTGCACGTCGGAGCGCGCCGCGACGACCTCGTCCGTCGCTTGAGCGCCGGCGGGCCGAGCCGCCTCGGCCGACCACGCGACGTCAGGCAGGTCGCCAGCCACCCCCGTCACGTTCACGCCGAGGGCCAACGATAGGTCGGTGTACGCGGCGGCGACCGCTGCCTCGGCGGCCGTCAGCTCCAGTTCGGCGCTGGTCTCGCTCAGCTCGGCCTGCGTCACGTCGGTCGCCAGGGCGGCACCCGCCTCGAAACGCGACCGGGCGCCCTCCGCCTGGAGCCTGGCCACCTCTAGCTGGACCTGTGCCACGTCGCGGCTCGTGGCGGCGGACACCGCCGTGCCGTAGAGCCGCACGGCGCTCACCACAGCGGCTGAGCGCGCCGTCTCGACCGCAGCCTCCGCCGCCGCCAGCGACCGCGTCGCCGAGGCCGCGGACTCCGCCGTCGCACCCCAGCCCACGCGTAGGGACGCGTTGACGGAGAGGTCCAGCCCCACCGTCGTGCTCTCCTCCGAGAAACCGGTGGAGCCGGTCAGGCCGCCGGACGCGCTGGCAGATATGGGGGAGTGCGCCGCACCGAACGAGAGGCGCGCGAGCTCGAGCTGCGCCTGCGCAGCGGCTACCCCGCTGGAGACGGCAGCCAGCTCGACCGTGCGCGCGAAGCTGACGACCTCACCGACGGCCGCCTCAGGGGCGGTCGCCAGCTGCGGCGCTCCCTGGGCGGCCCCGATAGCCGCCACGCCCAGCACGAGCCAGGCGATGAACCCCGCCGCCGCTGCGCGGGCCATCACTCGTACCTCAGGGCGTCGACGGGGTCGAGGGCGGCGGCGCGCCTGGCCGGGTAGAAGCCGAAGAACACGCCCACGGCGGCCGAGAACCCGAAGGCGGCGACCATGGCCCCAGGGGTGGCCACGGCGTCAAGTCCGAAGCGTGGCAGGATCACGAAGGCGATGAGTAGCCCCAGCCCTATGCCGAGCAGCCCGCCGCTCACCGCCAGCAAGAGCGACTCGACGAGGAACTGCGAGAGTATGTCGCGCGGCTTGGCGCCGAGCGCCTTGCGCACGCCGATCTCGCGCGTGCGCTCGGTGACGGAGACGAGCATGATGTTCATGATGCCGATGCCTCCCACCAGCAGGCTGATGCCGGCTATCGAGGCCAGGAAGAGGGTGAGCGTGCCGGTCACCTCGGAGAAGCTCGCCAGCACGTCGCCCTGGTTCTGAACCTGGAAGTCGCGGTCCTTCTGTGGACCCATGCCGTGACGCACGTCCAGAAGCCCCTCTATCTCCGACTGGGCCGCACTTAGGTCGTCGGCCGAGCGCGCCTGTACGTAGATGCTCTGCACCGTGGGCTCGCCGACGGCAGACGGGCGCCCCACGCGTTGAAGGTAGGTGGAGATCGGGATGAGCACGCTGTTGTTCATGCTGTTCCCGCCTGCCCCCTTGTCTGGCAGCACGCCGAGGACCGTGTAGGTCACGCCGGCGATCTTCAGGCTGCCACCCACCGCGGATCCGGTCGGGAACAGCTCGGACGCCACCGTGCTTCCCACCACCACGACCCGGTTGCGGGCGTCCACGTCGGCCTGACTGAACATCGTCCCCTGGTCCGGTTCCGTGTTGCGCACGGCGCCGAACTCGGGCCAGGTGCCGATGACGGTGGCGTTCACGTTCAGGCTGCCGCTCTTGAGCTGGCTGCCGCCCTGCACGACCGGCACGACAGCGGTGACGGACGGCCAGCCGGCATCGCGGATGGCCACGGCGTCGGCCAGCGTGACGCTCTGACGCGCCCCGCCGCGGACCAGACCGCCGCCGCCTCCCCCGAAGGCGCCGCCGACGGTGAGGAGGTTGGTGCCGAGGTTGGTGATGCTCTGCTGCACCCCGGCGTTCACGCCGGCACCGACCGCCGTGAGGGCCACCACGGCCGCGACGCCGATGATGATGCCCAGCGTCGTGAGCACCGAGCGCATGACGTTGCTCTTGAGGCTCCGCCACGCCATGCTCAACACCTGCAGCGGGCTCAGACCACGCCGCCTCGACCTGGTCGGCTCCGCGGCGCGACGGATGGCGCCGGGTGCCTGCAGCCGCGAGGCGTCGTGGGTGCTCATGCCGGCACCGGCGCGGGCGCGACGCGCCGCTCGTCAGACGCGATCACGCCGTCGCGGACGACCACGGTGCGTTGCGCCCTCTCCGCGACGTCGGGTTCGTGCGTGACGATCATGATGGTCGACCCGGCCGCGTGCAGGTTACCGAACAGGTCCAAGATCTCGTTTCCCGTGGCCGTGTCGAGGTTGCCGGTCGGTTCGTCGGCGAGGAGCAGGGCCGGCGCCATGGTGAGGGCCCTGGCGATGGCGGCGCGTTGCTTCTGGCCGCCGGATACCTGGGTGGGGCGGCTATGCAGCTTGTCGCCCAGCCCGACCAGCTCGAGCAACTCTACGGCCCGCCTGCGCCGCTCCGGCCCGGGCCTGCCAGCGTAGACGAGCGGCAGCTCCACGTTCTCGAGGAGGTCTAGGCGGGGCAACAAGTTGAACGCCTGGAACACGAACCCTATGTAGCTGTTGCGCGCCTCCGCCCTGTCGCTCTCGGCGAGCCCCGCCACGTCACGGCCGCGCAGGAAGTAGTGCCCCTCCGTGGGGCGGTCCAGGAGGCCGAGGACGTTCATGAGCGTCGACTTGCCGCTGCCGCTCGGACCCATGAGCGCCACGTACTCGCCCTCGCGCACTGTGAGCGACACGCCCTTCAGCGCCAGGAACTCCCCGCCACCGAAGCGGTAGGCCTTGGTGACGTCGCGCAGTTCGAGGAGAGGGCCTTCTGGAGCGGGAACGGGGCTCACCGCGGACCCCCGCCGAAGCCGCCGCCGCCGAACCCTCCCCCGCCGACGCCGGGAACGCCGAACTGCGTGCTGCGCGCGCCGTTCGTCCTACCGGTCGTCAAGGCCCCGCCGCCCTCACCGCCGCCAGGCTCGAGCACCGATGCCGCGTCCGCGAGGTCGCCCGTGACGACGGTCTGGAACCCGACGGTCTCCACGATCTCCACGGGACGTCGCACTGTCTGCCCGTCCTTCGTGACGACCATGATGGCGGCGCCACCCTGGCCCTGCGTGACGGCTCCGCTCGGGAGCGTGAGCGCCTGCTCCACGTGCCTGACCGCGATCTCCGCCTCGGCGGTCATGCCGGGCCGCAAGGTGAGGTCGGCGTTGGGCAACGACACCACCACGTCGAAGATGGCGATGTTGCTCTCGAGGCGAGCCACCGGCGACACGGCCGTGACGCTGCCGCTGAACGTCCGGCCTGGCAGCGCGTCGAGCGTGACGGTGGCGGGCTGGCCGCGCTGGACCGTTCCCACCTGGGTCTCGTCGATCTGCACGACGAGGGAGACGGTCGAGTCGTCGATCAGCGTCATGAGGCTGGTGGAGTCGCTGACGCCCGCTCCCACCACGACGTTCACTTGCGAGATGATGCCGGCGAACGGCGCGGTGACGGTAAGCGACGAGAGGTCGGCCTGCGCCTCCTCGACCTTCAGCTCGGCCTGCGAGACGCTCAACCGCGTGTTCGTGAGGTCGTCCTGGCGGGCGCTCGCCTGTAGGGCCTGAGTGTTCACCAGCGCGCTCAGGTCGGCTTGAGCGTCCGTCGCCGCCTGCTCCGAGTCCGCGGCCGCTGACCGCGCGGCGCGCAACGATTCGTCGCTCTCGGCTCCCAGCCCATGGAGCCGCTGCACCAGTTCCAGGTCGGCGGCCTTCGCGTCCGCGTCGCGCCGGGTGGTCGCCACGGCGGCCTCGGCCGCCGTCTTCTGCTGCACCCCGGTGGCCTGCGCCTGCGCCTGGCTCGACTCGAGTGACCGCAGCTGCGCCTGGGCGCGCTCCAGGTCGAACTCGGCGGTCTTGAGGGCGCGCTCGAACGCCGACGGGTCAAGGCTGGCGACCGCGTCCCCGGCCTCCACGCGGTCGCCGACAGCGGCGATGGTCGCGATGCGGCCGCTCAGGTTGGCCGCGACGGTCAGGTTGAGCGACGTGCTCGCCTCCAACGTGCCGGGTCCCGCCACGGTCACGTCGTGGGGCGCGAGGACGATGGGCACGGTGCGCGGCCCGGCCTGGGCGGTCGCCGTTGGCACCGCCGCCCGCGTGGCGTAGAAGTACGCCGCGGCCCCGCCGGCCACGACCAGCACGACGGCCACCACCACCCAACGCCGCCGCTTGCTCGATCCCGCTCGGGCTGAGGTCCTGTTCATCTGTCGCACTCCAATGGCGCCTTACGACCGACCCGGCAGCCGGAGGTCGCGGCACAGACGCCACACGATAGCCGGGCAATGTTTGTGATACGTGTTGAGGCGGCACGCCCGACGTCGATGGCCCGCACCATCCGACATCACCGCGACATAGCCGCCGGCTCCGGTGACCTCCTCGCGAGTCAGACGCCCGCTTCGAAGCGCGCCCCGGGACCGGCTACCCGCTCGCCCACCAGGTCGAACTCGTCGCGCCTACCCGCGAAGGCGACGTCTCCGCCGAACCCCAGCGAGCGCAGCGTGGCCGCGTGCCGCGCAAGTCCCACGCCTTCCTCCAGCGAGCCCACGGCCCCGAGGCCGAGGAGCGCCAGACGCGCCGCGTCGGTCAGCTCGGCCTCACCCACCAGCTCGAGCACGCGCTCGAGGATGCAGGCAGCGCCCAAGGCGTCCTCCAGCGCCGGCTTCCCGTCCGTGCCCGAGCAGACGAGTGTGATGCCGGTCTGTGCCAGCGCCACCGCCCGCCGTGCGGTGGCCGCATCGTTGACCACGGCGCCGAGAAGCAGGTGCCTGGCGCCGGCGCTGGCCTCCACGGCCTTGGAGCCGTTGCTGGTGCAGAGGACTGCCTCGCGCCCCGCCAGGTCGACCTCCCCCAGCTCGAGTGGCGAGTTGCCGTGGTCGAACCCGGGGAGCCTCACGCCGCCGCGCTCCCCCAGGAGGAGCGCGCCCGCCAGCTCGGCCTCGCGCCGCGCCGCGCTCACGTCCGCCACGACCCGCAGCCCGGCGAGTGCCCGCGAGAACATGACGGTGGCCGTGGTGGTCATGCGCAAGACGTCGATCACGACCGCCACGTCGGGGTTCGAGGCGTGGGCGGCCGCGGTGTCCGGCAGGAACTTGACGTCCAGGAGGAGCATGGTGGCGTTCTATCACGACCGGGGCCCAGGGCGCGGCGCCACGCGCCGGTCACCGCGACAGCGCCGCCCGACACGTCGACTAGACTGGGCAACGCGAACGTTCACGGACGCGAGATGACCCGCCCTGGCGGGCGCAGCTGCTTAGGGGTGAGGACAAGGTGGAGTGGTACCCGATCAGGTTGTCGACGCCGGTGCGGCGGTACGCGTTCGGCGCTCGGCTCATCCCCGAGCTGCTGGGCAAGCTCGGTGAGGTGGAGGGCGTGGTGGCCGAGAGCTGGGAGGTAAGCGACCACTCAGGCACTGACGCCAAGGTCGTCAACGGCGCACTGAGCGGCACGCCGTTCCGCCGGCTCGTGGGGGCGCACCCATCCGAGGTCGTCGGCGAGGGCTGGAGCGGACCGCACTTCCCTCTGCTGCTCAAGTTCCTGGACGCGTCCCACCGCTTGCCGGTCCACTTGCACGCCGACGAGGCCGCGGCGCTGGAGATCCACGGCGAGCCCAACGGCAAGACCGAGGCGTGGCACATCGTTTGGGCCGAGCCGGAGGCCTACGCGCTGGTGGGCGTGCGGCCGGGCCTGAGCGACGGGCAACTCACCAGCGCCTTCAAGGCGGGAGCGTTCGAGGACGTCATGTTCCGCGTGCCGGTCGCGCCGGGCGACACCGTCTACGTCCCCGCCGGCACCTTGCACACCTTCGGCCCGGGGATGCTCGTCTTCGAGGTGCAGCAGACGAGCGACCTGTCGCAGAGCGTCATGCCCACCAACGTGTACGGAGCGCAGCTGCCGGAAGACGTGTGGGACGAGAACATCCGCCGGACGCTCGTCGAACTCAGGCGCGAGTTCCACCCGGTGCCCTTCGCCGGCCTGACCGTGGAGGAGCCGAGCATGTCCCGCACGTTCGCTTGTGCCGGACCGCACTTCGCGCTCGAGCGGTGGCGCTTCGCGGGCGAGGTGAAGGCGGCGGTCGGCCCCAGGCGGTTCCTGACGCTGACGAACCTGGGCGATCCGGTTGAGGTCGGCTCAGCGGGTGGCAGCGAGACCCTCGCGCGGGGCGAATCCTGCGTGCTGCCCGCCGCGATCAGTCAGGCGACGCTCGCACCGCACGGCGTCGGCGACGTGCTCGCCTGCTACGTGCCCGACCTGGAGGTCGACGTGGTCGAGCCCCTCTTGCGCGCGGGGCACGCGCTCGCCGACATCCGGCGCCTCGGCGACGTGGGGCGTTGAGCGCGGCGTGCTGCTAGGCATCGACCTCGGTACGGGCTCCGTGAAAGCGCTGCTCCTCTCGCGTGATGGAGTGGTCCTCGGCGAGGCGCAAGCGCACTACCCCGTGACGGCACCCCAGCCCGGCTGGGCTCAGACGGACCCGAGCGCGTGGTGGCGGAGCACGGCCCGCGCCGTGCGCGGCCTCGTGGCGGGCCGCGCCCACGAGGTGGAGGCGGTCGGGCTCTCGGGCCAGATGCACGGCGTGGTCCTGTGCGCCGCCGCGGGTGAGCCGCTGCGCCCGGCCATCCTGTGGGCCGACGGGCGCTCGCAAGTCGAGTTGCCAGCTTACGCCGCCCTGCCGGATCGGCTACGGCACGCCCTCGGCAACCCGCCCGCCAGCGGGATGGCCGGTCCAACGCTCGCTTGGCTGCGGCAGCACGAACCCGAGGCCTACGCCCGCGCGCGCTGGGCGCTTCAGCCAAAGGACTGGCTGCGGCTGCGCTTGACCGGGGTGGCCGGCACGGAGCCGTCGGACGCTTCCGCCACGCTGCTCTACGACCTGGCGGCGGACGGCTGGGCGCTGGAGGTCGTCGAGGCCCTGGGGCTCAGGCCCGACCTGCTCGCGCCACTGTCAGCCTCAGCTCGGGTCGCGGGGACGATGACCGTTGCGGCCGCACGGGCGCTCGGGCTACGGTCAGGCGTCCCCGTCGCGACCGGCGCTGCCGACGTGGCGGCCGCCCTGATCGGGAGCGGCCTCAGCGAGCCAGGACCGGTGCAGCTCACGGTGGGCAGCGGCGCGCAGATCGTCACGCTCGTCCAGGATGCGCGGCCCGACGCCACGGGCAGGACCCACCTGTTCCGCACCGCCGCGGCCCACGGCTACTACGCCATGGCGGCCATGCAGAACGCCGGTCTTGCCCTGGAGTGGGTGCGCCGCACCCTGGGGGTGACGTGGAAGACCGCCTACCGCGAGGCGTTCGGTGTCGCTCCGGGCGCCGGGGGCGTAACGTTCGTCCCCTACGTGACGGGCGAACGCACCCCGCACTTCGACCCCGCCGCGAGCGGTAGCTGGCGAGGCCTGAGGCTGGACCACGGCCGCGCGCACCTGCTGCGCGCCGCCTTCGAGGGGGTGGCGTTCTCCCTCCGGGAGGGCCTCACCGCGCTCCAAGATCTCGGGCACGACCCCGACTCGCTGAGGCTGGCCGGTGGCGGCACGCTCCATCCGGAATGGCGCCAACTCCTCGCCGACGTTCTCGGCAGGCCGCTCCTGGCCGCCGACGTGCCGAGCGCGTCGGCGCGCGGCGCGGCGCTGCTGGCAGGCATGGCGACGGGGGTATTCGGCGGCGCGAACGAGGCGGGGGTGGCCCCAGCCGAACCGACACCGGTCGCCTGGCCCTCAACCGGCACGGGGCCGCTGGAGGACGCCTACAGGCGTTACCTCGACAGCTACCCGGCAGTGGGGAGACGCTAGTCGGGTGGGCGGGGCGCCTCACCGCTGGGCAGCGACACCACCAGCGGCGTGCCGTACACCGGGTGTTCGATGACCTCGAACGGCGTGTCGAACACGCTCTCGAGCGTCTCGGCCGTCAGCACCTCCGCCGGGGGAGCGGCGGCCCTCACCAAGCCCTCCCTTAGCAGGACGACCTGGTCGGCGTACTGAGCGGCGAGGTTGAGGTCGTGCAACACGGCTAGGACGGCGCCGCCGGCGTCGGCGGCCCGGCGCGCGATCATCATCACGAGGTGCTGGTGGCGCGGGTCGAGGCTGGCGGTCGGCTCGTCGAGGAAGAGCAGGGGGCTCTCCTGCGCCAGGACGCGGGCCAGCGTCACCCGCGCCTTCTCGCCCCCGGAGAGGGTCGGGAAGATGCGTTGCCCCAGCGGGGTCGTCTCGGTGGCGCGCATGCTGGCGCTCACGACCGCGTCGTCCACTGTCGCCTGCTCGCGGCCCGCTCGCGGCGCCGCCTGCCTGCCCATCCGCACCACCTCCTCGGCCGTGAAGGCGAACGACAGGAGCGTCTCCTGCGGCATCACGGCGCGGCGCCGCGCCAGCTCGGCCGGCGCCCACGCGTGCAGGTCCCTGCCGGCCAGGAGGACGCGTCCGCGGTCGGGGCGCAGGTCGCCGCTCAGCACGGCGAGCAGCGTCGACTTCCCCGCGCCGTTGGGTCCCGCGAGCACCGTGACCGAACCCGCTGTCAGGCGCACGTCGACGCCCCTCAACGCGTCCCGCCCGGCGCGGGTCATGCTCACGCCCTCGGCACGCAGCACCTCCCCGTCGGGCTCCGGCCCGGGCGGCGGCGCGGGCTCGCCGCGAGCGGCGCTCACCACGCGCCCGCCCGGCGGCTACGCGCGATCAGGTAGAAGAACAGCGGGCCGCCGACGAGGGTGACCAGGACCCCGAGCGGGAGCTCCAACGGGCTGATGGCGTTGCGGGCCACGGCGTCGGCCCACGTGAGAAGCGCCGCCCCGCCTAGAGCACTGGCCCAGACGAGCGTCTTGTGGTTGGGTCCGAGGAGCGTCCGCAGCAGGTGAGGCACCACCAGACCCACGAAGGCGATGCTGCCGCAGTAGGCCACCACCACCCCTATGAGGAGCGCCACGAGCACCATCACCTGCAGGCCGGTGGTGGTCGTGTTCACGCCCAGGTGGCGAGCCTCCGACTCCCCGAGGAGGAAGAGGTCGAGCCTCGGACCAAGGCGCCAGAGCAGGAGGAGCACGACCACCACGACGGGCGCCGCGATCCACACGTCCTGCCAGCGGGCGCCGCTGAGGCCGCCGAGCGTCCAGAAGTTGGCGTCGGGGAGGCCGGGCCTGCGCGCCATGGCGATCACGATGGTCACCACGGCCGCCAGGAGGATCTGAAGCGCCACGCCGGCGAGTATCAGCGTCACGGTGTCGCTGCTGCCGCCGCGCCGCGAGATGCGGTGGAGCCACAACCCTACGAGGAGCGCCCCGACCACGCCGGCGACGGGATGCAGCCAGCGCGCCACCAGGCCCACGGAGGCGATGAGGGTCACGACCCCCAGGGTCGCCCCGCCGGTCATGCCCAGAAGGGCCGGGTCGGCGAGCGGGTTGCGCAGCACCGCCTGGAGCGCCAAGCCGGAGAGCGCGAGCCCCGTACCGGCGAGCAAGGCGAAGAGCACCCGCGGCAGGCGGATGCTCCAGAGGACGGCGTCTTGCTGGCTGGTGTAGGCCGCGGCTCCCGCCGGGTCGACGCCCAGGTGGTGGAGCACGATCGCGACGACCTGCGAGGGTTCGATCGCGACCGCGCCCCAGCCGAGGCCCACCATCAGGCCCACGAGGGTGAGCAGACCCAGCCCGCCGAAGACCAGCGGCCGCGCCACCCTGGCGGTGGCCGGGGTCTTAGCGGACGACACTCGCCGTCACTGCATCTGGTGCAGCTTGTCGACGAAGTCGAGCAGCATCTCGCCGAACCTGGGGCCCATGCCCAACAGATAGAGGTCCTCGTACGAGACGATGTTGCCGTTGGCGCCGGCGGGCGTCTGCGCCACACCGGGGATCTCCAGCACGCCCTCGACGCCGCCCAAGGCGGCCAGGCCGCGGTCGGTCACCAGCAGCACGTCGGGCGCGGCTGCCACCAGCGCCTCGGTGGTGAACGGCTGGTTGCCGACGAAGCCCGCCTCGGCGCCGGCGTCGATGGCGCCGGCCGCTTCGATCAGCACGTGCGTGGCCGTGCCCGCACCACCCGCGAACTGCATCTGGCGGCTGCCCAGGTAGAGGAACATCACGCGCGGCGGCTTGGTGAAGTCGCTCGCGCGAGCGGCGGCCTCAGCGAACTGCGCGTCGAGCCCGGCGATGAGCTCCTCACCGGCGGCCTCCTGGCCCGTGAGTGCTGCCAGCCGGCGGATGTTGTTGGCGGGGGTGGCGCTGGTGGGGTCCTCGTCCAGCCGGACGACGGTGACGCCCAGCGCCTCGAGCTGACCGAGCAGCTCCTCGGGCAGGCGATCCGTGATCTTGCTGGCGATGACGTGCGTGGGCTCGAACGCCATGACGGCCTCGGGGCCGAGGGCTCCCGGGTAGCCGAGGTTGGGCAGGTCGCGAGCGGCGGCCGGGTAGTTGGAGGTGGCGTCCACGGCCACGACCTGATCGCCCGCGCCGAGCGCGAACAGGATCTCGGTCGCGTCGCCGCTGAGGGTGACGATGCGGTTGGCGGCCAGCGCCAGCGAACCGAACAGGGTGGCGAGCGCCAGAAGTGCGGTCAGAGCAACTCTCTTGATCTCGATCAGTCCCTTCGTGTGACCGCGGTGCCGCCCTGCCGGCGACACCGCGCTAGACCGCATTGTTCGCGCCACGTGGGGCGAAAGTGTCACGGAACTGTCAAGGCACGCCGACCCTCCTGTAGCTGACCTGCTCGCCCGTCGCGGCGTCGGTCATGACCAACGAGCCGTCCGGCGGGAACTGCACGTAGTCCGCGCCGCTGGCGTCATCGGACGTGTTGGGTTGGCACTCGCCCTGGAAGCAGATCTGGGGCGAGCGGTTCGTCTCCTGGTACTGGAGCAAGCCGTCTTGCGACAGCGCGTAGGTGCCGCCGTACGAGGCGACGGTGCCTCCTTGGATCACGATCTCCATCGTCCAGGCCCCGCCGGACTGGAAGGTGAGCCGGATCGAGAACGGGGTCCCGTCATCGAAGGCCGCGTCGCTCTGCCAGACGCCCACCACGCTCGCAGCGCTGGAAGCCGACTGCGGCGCGGCGCCGAACGGGACGCCCGCCTGGCCGCCGCCTGGCTGCACCGGAGCGGCCGCCCCACCGAACGGCGCGCCGGTCGGTGCTCCGGGTTGGACGGGCGTGGCCGCGCCACCGAATGGGTTGCCGGCCTGAGCGCCCCCTGGCTGCACCGGAGTGGCGGCGCCGCCGAACGGTGCGCCGGCGGGCGCCTGAGGCTGCGCCGCGAACGGCGGCGCCGCGCTGGCCTGGGCCCGGTACGCCACGTACTGCTCGTAGCTGTTCTGGACGGGCTGGCCGGCCGCGTCGACCTCGTAGAGCCAGATGAGGAGCGTGGTGTCGTCCGCCTGGAGCTGCGCAGCGAAGCCGAGCGTCTGGCCCTGTAGGGAGAAGGTGCCCTGCACGTTGCGCTCGTCCGACACGATGCTCAGAGGCATCGGGAGGTCTTGGCCTTGCAGCACACCGGTGAGCTGTCCGTTCGGCTGCTGCTCGAACGTGACGACGAAGCCGATCTCCGTCTCCTGCCACACGCCCGCCATGGGGTGCTGTGCGGCTGCGACCACACCGAGGGTGAGTGCGATGAACGGGAGGAGCGCTCTGCCGAGGGTCTGCAACATGTTGCCTCCTGCGGAGAAGGCTAGACCCACGGGCATTAAACGCCACTTAAGCCCGCGCGGGAACGCCGGGAGCCAACGGATGTGCCCGGCGCCAGATGGCGCCGGGCACGGCAAGTATTGGAAGGTGACGGGTTGGCGCTGCCGCCGCGACCACGGCGTCTCAGGGGAGCCCGAGGTCTCCTCTGGCCTGCTGGACCTGCTGCGAACTTAGGCCCTGGCCCCTGATCGCCGCCACGCCCTCCGGCGTGAACGGTTCGGCGCCGGCGGGCGGCTCGTTGCCCCAGGCGACGGCCACGTAGTTGAGGACGTCGGCGACCTGCTGGTCCGTCAGTTGCTGCTGCGGCGGCATGATGCTGTTGTAGGCCTGGCCGCTCACGTTGATGGCGCCCTGCAGGCCGAAGAGCACGACGCTGACGGCGTAATCGTGCCCACCGCCGGCGGCGAGGACCTCGGGGAAGTGGCCTGCCAGCGGCGGGAAGGCGCCGGGTAGGCCTGTCCCCGTGGGCATGTGGCACGCGGCGCACACCTGTGCGAACACCTCCTGCCCGGCGGCTGTGTCGGCGCTGACGTCGGCGGTCACCGCCGGCTTGGCGTTCAGGATGGCCGTCACGGCGGGGTTAGGGGTGGGTGGCACACCGAAGAAGTAGGCCGCGACCCACGCCATGGCGGCCAGGGAGCCCCCCAGGAGCCAGGAGACGGTCTGCGAGTACTGGTACGCCGCGTAGGTGGTGAGAACCCCCAGCAGGACGAAGACGACGTGCATGCTCATGTGCAGCGCCGGCCGCGCCTCGACGTAGGGGTATGCCGAGGGCCACATCAGGAACATGGCCACCATGGGCGCGAGCAGCGCGGGCGCCAACCAGGCGCCGTTGCGCGCGCGCTCGCCGCGGCGGGCCACGAACCGGGCCAGCGCGATGCCCCAGAGGCTGCCCCCGATGAGGAAGAACAGGTGCTGCAGGTGGTGGTCCTTGATGCTGTGATCGGGCCGCTCGAGGCCCAGGTGCAGCCAAGCCACCACGATCGAGAACCAACCGATGAGTGCCAGGATCACGACGCCGACGGGGAACTTGCGACCGGCGGTGCTCACTTGGCACCTCCCTGCGGCTGCGGCGCGGCCTCAGGCTTCCACGGCCACTCGCCGACGCTGCGCGGCTGCTTCAGCCCGCGCCAGAGGCGGATCCATTCGGCGAGCCCCACCAGTAGCCCCAGGATGAGCACGATCGCGCCCACCGAGCCCAACGCTGCCCAGGCAGCGCCCGGGTCGGGCTCCACGTCGTAGCGGCGCGGCACGCCGGCGGCCCCGGCCGCGTAGAAGGAGGCGAGCAACATAGCGATGCCCACGAGGACGCTGCCGGACACGACCCAGCGCGTGAATGGCGAGGACTCCCTGGAGCTGCGCCCCTCGATCATGGCGAACGCCCACCCGACTGCGAAGAGGAAGGAGCCGCCCAGCAGGTAGGTGTGGAAGTGCGCCGGCACCCAGAGGGTGTTATGGAGCACGGTGTTGAAGTGGATGGTCGCGTCCAGCAAGGCGCCGATGCCGCCGATGATCCAGCCGGCCAACCCGGCGAACATGAAGATCGAGCCGAGCGCCCAGCGCATGCCCGACCCCCACACGAGGAGCACGCCGCCGAAGACGGTGACGACCGCCACCGGGATGGCTGAGAGGTACGAGGCGGCCGTGCCGAGGTACTGGATCCAGACCGGCTGCGCGAAGTCCATGTAGAGGTGGTGCGGGAAGGCCATGAGCAGGAACACGAGCGTGCCCCACCAGCCGATGGTCAGCACCTTCGTGTTGGGCCAGGGTCGCTTCGTGTAGAGCGGCAGCCCGACGTACACCTGAGCGATGAGCATGTAGATGATGAAGTTGGCGAGGTCGTGGCCGAAGAAGTAGGTCAGGTTCTTGGCCCAAAGCGCGTTGAGTTCCACCGACGGGTCGAGCCAGTGGACGATGAGCGCCACACCCAGCATGCTGGCGGCGGCGGCGGCCAGGAGCCCGTCGAGGGCGATCACGAACGCCGGCAGCATCTGCGGCGGCGCCGGCTTCCGGCCCGCGGCCTCGAACGCCTTGGGCCGGAATATCATGTCGATCCCGAGGATGCCCCGGAAGCCGCCGTAGCCGCGCAGGACCGCCTCGAGGATCTGGATGCACCAGACCGCCCAGCCGACCACGATGAGCGTCAACCCGATCAGGAACGCCCCGATGGACCACTGGGGCCAGGTGGGGTTGACGAACGGTAGCGGGAAGAGGAAGGTCCAGGCGGCGCCGAACTTGCCGAGGCCGGCGGCCACGGCCACCGACAGGATGCCGGCGAGGGCCGTGCCGTACGCCCAGAGCCCGACGGCCTGCGACATCTCGACCTCGCGGCGCACCAGGTACCAGAGGCCCCCCATGCCGCAGAGGACCATGGCGGCGATCATGCCTGCCCCGTGCAGCGTGAGCAGGGCGAAGAAGTCGACGGAGCTGAGCGTCAACCAGCCTGCCTGCACGAGCCGCATGGCCAGACCCACGACCATGAGCAGAACGACGAGGCCGAGGCCCGTCGCCAGGTACAGGGTCATCACGCGGCGACCCTCGCGGTGTCCGGTAGAGACTGTCACGTCACCTCACCTCGAAGACGCCCTGCATACGGGCGTGGTTGATGCCGCAGTACTCGAGGCAGCGGACCGTGTACTGCCCCTTCTCCGTGAACGTCACATGCAGGTCGTTGGCGAAGCCTGGCATGGCCTGCACCTGCCCGATGAGGCGCTCCTGTGGGTCGTAGATGGCGAAGCCGTGGTTCACGTCGCCAGCCGTGACGTTGAAGACGACCGGCTGACCGAGCGGCACGACCTCGGGGAGGTTCTCGAAGATGTACTGCCGCGCCACGATGGGGTAGTGGACCGCGTCCACGGCCGTCTCTGCCTTGGAGTAAGGCACGGAGGGGAAGGCGATGATGAACGCCGTCACGAGCCCAGCCAACAGGACCCAGAACCACGCGGTCCGGACCTTGTAACCGCGCGGCTTGACTACGTGGTAGTCCTGCGGTGCGCCGCGCGACGACAGGGCCACTATCACGAACAGCACGATGACCCCGACGGTCATTACGACGAAGGTGACTAGAACGCTCGCCTGCATGCCCTTATCGCACCCCTTCCGCGAAGCCGCTTTCGTTCCGCCATGATCGCTCGTACGGCCAGCGGGGGCGCGACCGGCGCCTATCTGACGGTAACTCTCGAGCGGGTGGGCTCCTTACGCGAGCAAGGGGTGAGGCCCGGTGGAGTTGCTCGCTGCCCGACCATGGGGAAGCGCGGTGCCTTGGTAGTTCGCTGGACTATAGCTTACGTGGACGTCTGTGGCAACGTTTCTCGCCGGTGCGTCCGCCCCGCCTAAGCGAAGGCGTCGCGGAACGGCCCGAGGAAGCGCCGCTCGGGCGACCAGTCGGTGATGGCGAACACCACGTGCCTGAAGGCCCCGGCGAACGGCCCGTCCAGGGCCTCCCTGAAGTCCTGCGCGGTGCGCGCCGGGTCGTTACCGAACGCGCCGCAGCCCCACGCTCCGAGGACCAACGAGTCGTACCAGGTCGAGCGGGCGATGGCCAGCACGCGCCCTATCCGCGTCTGCAGTAGCTCGGCCGAGCGCTCCGCGCCTACCCTGGGGGCGTACGGTGCGGCGCAGGTGATCACGTCGAGGAGCCAGGGGGCGGGCAGCGGCGTGCCGTCGTCCAGGCGGAACACGGGCACGCGTGGCGAGAGGATGGCCCAGTCCGTCGAATCCGGCAGCCCGCGCGGGCGGTGCGCCTTGTACATCGGGTCGCCCTCCAGCGTGGCGAAGAGGGCGCTACTGCGGCACAGCCCCTCCTCCTGCGCTCGTGCACCGGAGAGGAACCCGCCTCCGGGCTCCACGCCGTTAGCGAAGTTGAGCGCCAGCGGCCGCAAGCCCGCCCGCGAGAGCCGAGACGCGGCGGAGAGGGTCGTCTCGTTGGCGACCTGCACTTCGGTGACCGGGAAGGGCGCGCCCGGCCTGTCCGGCAGCCCGTAAGCGGGTGGGATGGTCCGCTTCGACAGCACGGCGGCCTCCACCGCCTCGCGCCAATCGACGACCTCGCCCGCCGGCCCCCGGTACGTACCCGTGCGGATGGCGTCGAGCGCCGAGCGGCCCAGCCCGGCGGCCACCTCCCTGTCCATGTCGAGTTCGCGGCGGCGCGCGGCCGCCAGCTCCGCGCTGTCGACCACTGGTAGGAACTTCAGCGTGGACGGCATGGTGGTCTCCTCGTCTGATCGCCCTCAGTGTATGCATCCCGGTTGCTCGGGCCGGCGGCGCGAGCGCTAACGTCCGGCGAGCGCCTTCACCTCGCTCTGGTTCACGACCGGCAGGAAGCGCAGGAACAAGAAGAAGAAGGTGAAGAAGAGCCCGAGTGACCCGGCGAAGAGGGCGTAATCCCAGAAGGTCGGCACGTATAGGTGCCAGGCCGACGGCAAGTAGTCTCGGCTCAGGCTCGCCACGATGAACATGAACGTGTCGAACCACATGCCAACCAACACCAGGACCGATATACCGAAGAGCATCCCGGGCCGGGCGCGCACTCGCCGCGACCAGAGCGGCTGGATGCCCACGAACAGCACGACCGTCACCCAGAACGCGAAGGCGTAAGGGCCCGTCACGCGGCTGACGGCAACGTAGCGCTCGGCCTCGCCGGCCGCGTACCAAGCTCCGAAGAACTCGACGAACCGACCGTACACGACCACGAGGCCGAGGGCGAGCATCAGCTTCGCGCAGTTGTCGACGTGCCGCCCGGTGATGACGTCGCCCAGCGAGAAGGCGCGCCTGATCGGCACGAGCAGTACCAGCACCATCGCGAAACCCGCGAACATGGCTCCCGCCACGAAGTAGGGCGGGCCGACGGTGCTATGCCAGCCCGGCACCAGTGCGTAGGAGAAGTCGAGGTTGATGGTGCTCTCGACCGAAACAACCAACGCGGTGCCGACGGCGGCAAGGATCAGGTAGGAGCGCCGGTAACGCTGCCAGTGCTTGGCCGAACCACACCAGCCGAGGGCGAACAGCCCGTAAGCCAAGCGGGCGCCGCGCGCCCTCGCGGCGTCACGCAACGTGGCCAGGTCCGGGATGAGGCCCACGTACCAGAACAGCGCCGAGACGACAGCGTAGGTCGGCACCGCGAAGAAGTCCCACGCGAGGGGGCTCCTGAACTGCGGGAAGAGCCCCAGCGCGTTCGGGTACGGCGCCAGCCAGTAGAACGCCCACGGTCTGCCGAGGTGCAGCACCGGGTAGAGCCCGGCGCACACCACCGCGAACACGGTCATCGCCTCCGCCAGCCGGTTGATCGAGGCGCGCCACTCCTGCCGCGTGAGCAGCAACGCGGCCGAGATGAGCGTCCCTGCGTGCGCGATGCCGATCCACCAAACGAGGTTGATGATCGGGAACCCCCACGCTGACGGGATAGTGTCGCCGAACACCCCGATGCCGCCCGTGACGCTGCGCACCACCGCGACAAGGAACAGCACCAGCAGCGTCGCCGACACGCCGAAGCCCACGAACCACCAGCGCGGTGTCTGGGCGGAGAGTATGGGGGCGTCGATGAGGTCGTCGACGGCCGCGTAGGTTAGCGCCGGGGCGAGCGTGGCCGGCTCTGCCGTCGGTCCGCTGCCGCCCCGCACCGCTGCCTTTCGTGGGCCGGGCCGCGTCATCGCCGCTCATGCTAGGGGAGTCGGTCCGATCACGCCGTGCGCGCTACGCCGTTTAAGCGTCACGTAATGGCACCCGCCCTACCCTGAGAACGATGTTCGCTCGCCCCGCGGTTCCTCGGCTGGTCACCCTGGTAGCAACCCTGGCCTGGCTCCTCGCAGCCTGCGGCGGCGGCACCCCGCAACCGCCCGCATCCACCCTCCTGAACGTGGCCGGGACCATCACCCTCCCAGCCGGGCTCGGCCTCGAGCTGGGCACGCTCACCGCCACCACCCCCATCGGCAGCGCGCACGTGTCGGCGACCGGCAAGTTCGATGCCCAGGTCTTCGCGGGCGCCGCCACGGAGATCGGGGTCGAGACGCAAGGAGGCGCCCTTCTCCTCCTGGGGGTCACCGACGGCGACAAGGTCGACGTGTCGCTCACCAGCACCGCCGAGGCCCTCCTCTACTACCTGACGGGCGCGGTGTGGCTGCCGCCCGCGCAGCAGGACGCGGTGCGCAGCCTGCTGCGGGGCAACCCCCAGGCTCGCGCCGTCGCGGACGAGATCGAGCGCTTGCTCCGAGCCGGCGGCAACGGCCTGACGGACCCTGACGCCGCGTTCCTTGCCGCGCTGGACGCGGCGCACACGGCCCTCCTCGCCGACGCCCGCATCGCGAGCCTGGCCGCCACCGCCTACGCCTACGCTCAGCGGGCCGGTGCGGCGGCCACGCTCTCCCCCGCTGCTGTCGACGGCAACAACATCCTCATCGACCCGGGCGCCGCCCAATCGGGCGCGGAGGTCGTGCACAACCCGACCGGCGCCGGCGTGGTCGCGCAGAACTCGTACCGGCGCCCGGCTGCGCTCCTCGCCTACGAGGTGGGTTGGGAGGACGCCGACCGGGTGCTACACGACGTCGATCCGCCCGAGCGCGTCGAGCGCGTCGAGGTACCGGCGACGGGCAAGCTGGAGCTCTTCACCAACCTGCTCGACGCCGTCACGGGCGGTGCGCCCTGGAGCCCTGCACTATCGGACCCGCTGCGCCTCGCCGGCCACCTCGGCGCCAGCCGCACCCATTACGAACTCGTACTGCTCGGTCCGGGCACCAACAGCGCCGCTTCCCCCATCAGGAGCGACCCGCGCTTCGCCTCGTTCCAGACCGAGTGGGACGACATCGTCTTCGAGAAGTCGCTGGAGCTGTTCCTGAACGATCTCCTCCTGCCCGTTGTGGAGGTGTACGGCCTCGGCAGCATGGCGAAGCTCGACGCGGCCAAGCTCGCGAAGATGCGCGGCGAGGTAAGGGCCCTCTACGACACGCACCTCGCGGGCCTGGGCGTCCTCCTCAAGGGGGGCGAGGGGTCGTACGCCAACGGGCTCAAGTTCGTGATCGAGGAGCTGGCGAGCAACAGGATGTTCCGGCTCGACATGATGGACATGGTCGGGAACGCCCTGGCGGAGAGCGACCGCAACAAGGTCGCCATGGACGCCCTGGAGTCGCGCTTGAAGACCCGCGCCAGCGCATCCGCCATCCTCGCCGCGGTCGAGACGGCACTCGTGAGCGGCGACGTCGCCAAGGTGATGCTCGACATCAGGGACAGCCGCACGGCAGAGAGCTGGGAGGCGGTTTCGAGCGCGTCGCTCTTCGTCCTCACGCCGGAGACGGCACGCGTGCGGCGCGACTACGCCAGCGCCCGCTTCAAGGTGCTGCCCAAGGGCAACACGACGGGCAACTACCTCTACCGCTGGTCGACCAGCGGCACGTACGGCCTGATCACGGACCTGCTGCAGCCGGAGGCGCTCACCCTCGACACGCGCGAGCGCGAGGTCGAGTACTTCCACAGCCACCCGCTCGACATAGACGACGACCAGGTCGACACGGTCACCGTCGAGGTCTTCGAAGTGGAGGCAGGCGCCACGAGTATCCCCGCCGGCGCCACGCCGGTGGCGCGCATGACCGGCACGGTCCAGGGCGACGACCGCAACCTCGACTCCCGCATCGAGTTCGTGTACGACCTCACGCCCACCGGCATGTACCGCGACGATATACGCTTCGAATGCGTGGAGGTGAACTTCCGCTTCAAGGCGGTGCCGGGCGCCAAGTCGTACCTGCTCAAAATCCGCGACATCGGCGGGCAGGGAGACGACCGCAACCCCAACCAGGATGCGGAGTACCGCGGCAGGAACCACGACCTGCTCATCGATCCCAGCGCGAAGAAGGACGGGGCCACCGTGCCCGACGGCATGGT